>CAKMKD010000136.1 GCA_927439865.1 uncultured Coriobacteriia bacterium
GGGCGTGGCCAAGACCGCAATGATAGAGCTGCTAAAGGGCCCGTCTGCGGCAGAGCTCAAGGGTCTCGCACTGCACAACGAGATCCCCAAGGGCACCAAGGTGCTCGGCGTGTCGATGAACGGCCACACGGCCCGCGTCGACCTCTCCATGTAGAACTCGACGGACTCGATCGTGCTGTACTGCGTCAGGGTGTAGACGACCTGCGCAAGGCGCATGGTCATCGACAGCGTGCCTCCGCCGTCATCAAACTCCTTGGAGCGACAACAACGAATCGCCCGGCAACTGTGCCGGGCGATTCGTTGTTTCTCACAGCTATCCCGTCCTAGGCGTCGATCGGGATCAGTTCGTAGTAATCCTTCGCTCGCTGGGGGCCGTCAAGTTCGAGGCCCTCGCTGCTGAACGTCTGAACGCGCTTCCCCTCCATGTAGAACTCGACGGACTCGATCGTGCTGTACTGCGTCAGGGTGTAGACGACCTGCGCAAGGCGCATGGTCATCGACAGCGTGCCTCCGCCGTCATCGAACTCCTTGGAGAGGTCGACGCGGGCCGTGTGGCCGTTCATCGACACGCCGAGCACCTTGGTGCCCTTGGGAATCTCGTTGTGCAGTGCGAGACCCTTGAGCTCTGCCGCAGACGGGCCCTTCAGCAGCTCTATCATTGCGGTCTTGGCCACGCCCTGCGAGTACGGCACCTCGCGTGTGACAGCCATGACACGATCCTCGTAGCCGAAGTAGAGCTTCACCTTCATGGTCTTGGGTGTGGCCGGTGTGTCGGCCTCGCCAGTGCTACCGGGTGTGGATGCGGACGATTCTGTCGCGGCGGTGGGCGTCGATGACGCCGAGGGGTTCGCGGCGCTCGACTCGGCATCGCCGGCTGGCACCGGGCTGGCCGACTGACGCTGGCACCCGACTATGCCGCCGAGCAGGCCGATAGCCAGGAGGAGCGCAACTAAGGCGAGCATCGTTCTGCGCATCTGAATCTCCGTCCCGTGGGGTACGCGTCCATGATAGCCCGTGTGCGGTCGGTTTCTGGTTGCGCCGTTACCGGAGCGACACGGGAGGAGGGCCGGGTCGGAGTCGGCTGACGATTGGCGGTGCGCCCCTAGTCCCGGATGAAACCCTCTGTGTTTGGACGAGCTTCAAGTCGCTTGCACTCATCCGGCCCAAATGCCGCAGCGTCAGATGCGATCTCGTAGTGGTCGAACAACCTTCCCCACACAGTTTCGCGGCGCGTACGCTCCTGTATTGCCTTGCCCTTCATCGGCCACCAGATGCTGTCGTGGTAGATTGCCGAGGCCCAGATGAACAGGTAGACGAGCGGAGTGTGGAAGAAGAGCTTCTGGATGGCCTTCGCGGGCCCGAACCACAGTCCATGCCCGAAACGAGATGCGAAGTTGTGGCCGACATGGAAGTGCAGGTCCAGGTCCGAGACGTCGTCGCCAACAAGATCGATCTCACGAACATCACCACAGCCGAGGCCCCGCTCGTGCGCCATACGGATGTACGGAATGCTGAGAGGATCGAAACCCATGAGCTTCGCAGCGACAGCGTCGATGGCAACCTGGTCCGCGCCGGCGAGCATTACGTCGACCGGCACCGGCTCCATAGTCCGTGGGCCCGGCCCATTGCCTGCAAGCGTTCCGTCCATGACAGCGAACAGTCCCGGGTGAATCTCCTGTTGGATTGCCAATAGATCCACGAGCGTCTCGTGGATCCATGTGTGCGTGTAATGGCGTCGCGTGTTAAGGAGTCCGCCGAACGCGTTCTTCATAGCGCCGGTCGTGGTGGTGTAGATGTGGCACTTCACTGTGGGCAGATGAACGATGTTCTTCCCGATGAAGTACTCGGGGATGTAAATACCATCGGGATAGACCTTGTTGAGCGCCAGCATCTCAGCCTTGGGCTCGTATCGGATCCATTGGATGTCCTCAGGCAGAAAGTTGTAGAGTTCCGGCACGCAGTACGCCTTGTAGAGGGGCGCCAGCTTGTTGAGCTTCTCACCTTTGTACGGGTCGGTGACCACGGTGTTGTTGTGAACAGCGACCAGATCCGTGAAGCCACCGGCACGCAGTGTCCGCGTCACGCCCTCAAGTTGCCACGGTGTGGTGTTCGCGGAGAGGTACGGCATGTGCCAGCTGATATTGTCCTTGAGGATGGTCGTTGCATCGGGCTTCAGGGTTTCGGCGTAGCCTCCCAGCGACATCACGCGTTGGACATCGGCAAGAATGTCATTCGGTCTGCTCCGGACAATCGCGACTCTAGAACGGGGCACGGGAGCTCCTTACTGAATCCATCCGGGTAGGACGTACAGCACGACAATCGCGGAGAGAACCCACAGAGCGATGTCGATCATCATCGGTAGATCACCAAGGAGGACATCTTCTGGACGTCCTCCGCCGTCTTTCCGCAGCACAAGGTACTGGTAGCGAAGGACGCCGTAGATTACAAACGGTATCGTCAGCATCATCGAGTTCTCCGGGGCGGCGGCCTCGAAGAAGGTGTAGAGCGCGTACGATGTCACAGTCGCAGCCGAGAGCGTGACCATGAAGCTATCGAGCAGCTCGGCTGAGTATTCGGCCAGCACCGGTCGATGCGCTGAGGCGTCCGCCCCAAGCAAGAGGAGTTCGTGCCTTCGCTTCGCCGCAGCCAAGAAGAGCGCGAGCAGCCCGGTGCAGAGCACCAGCCACGGCGACACCGGCACCGAAATCACCAGTGCACCGGAGACGGCGCGGATCACGAAGCCGACCGCGATCGAAAACATGTCGACGATGCCGATGTCCTTCAGCCAGAGGGCGTAAAGGATCTGGAGAACCACGTACCCTGCGGACGCAGCCAGGAAGAGTGGTGCAAGGAGCGCTGCAAGAAGGAGCCCCGACACGAGGAGCACCGCCGCGATACCGAACGCCGCATGACGCGTAATGCGACCGCTCGCAACGGGTCGATCCCGCTTCAAGGGATGGTTTCGATCCTTGCTCGCGTCAATCGCATCGTTGAGCGCATAGTGACCGCTCGAGACGAGGCACAACGCGATGAAGGCAAGCAAAGATGTACCGACCGTCGACGGGTCGAACAAGTGCCCCGAGAACACTATCGCGGCGAAGACCGCGAGGTTCTTGGTCCACTGGCGCGGTCGCATCAACTGGACAATGTCGCGTACTCGCATAACAGCGGGGTCCTTGTCAGAAGGAGTCCGGATCGTACTGTTCTTCAACCTCGAACCTGTAGTGGCCCCGATCAATCAGGTAATCGTAGTCGCCGCGATTGATCGCGACAATCTCCCGCCACCGCTCGCTCGACCACAGCGGACCTTTGATGACGATCGTGAGTTTGTCGTAGTACTCAGCAACACCCGGGTCGGCGATCACATTACGCCCGGTGCGGATAGTGTCGAGGTAGCCATCCGGAATGTAGCGCCACACATGTCCGACGCGCCAGGTGGGGTTGTTGATGGCAGGCAACCGCGCCAGGAGTCCGTCGGCCAATGCCAGTGGATCCACAACGTGGATCTCGGGGCCTGCGTAGTAACCGCGCAGACCAATGGTGGCATCGACCACCGGCGACATGCCGGATTCCTTGTACTCAAGACCGGCCAGAACACGCTGGGAGCGTTCCAGCGGGTGAAGCTTCAGATTGAGCGGCAGATTAGTGTCCTGGTAGTAGATGCGCTTGTCATCGAGAACACCGTATGGGTTGTACGAGTTCCAGGACATTCCTTCGTAGAACAGCCCTGTGAGATTGGTTGCAAGCAGCAGCACGAGTGTTCCGAGTACAAGGGATTCCGTGCGGACGTGCCGAGCAGCCCATTCCTCGGAAGTGATCGCCACGAGCAGTAGCATGGTGACGAAGAGCGGGGCGGTGAACATACGACCCCTCATGAAATCGCCACCTATGTTCACGATATAGGCGAGATAGAGCGCGACGCCAACCAGGGGTACCAGAGTCTTGGCGCGCCTGGCCCAAAGGATCGCAGCGCCTCCCGCGAAGATTCCGGCCAAGACCATCGAGTCCTGGAAGAAGCTCATCTTGTAGTAGGTAAGGCCGCGAATGATGTACTCGGTGGCAGGGATTCCGGTGAAGAGCTTCGCGTACGCCGTATTCGGAAACGGGAAGCCGTAGTAGACCACCGAGAATGCTTCCCACGCGAGAAAGGGAGTCAGCCCGGCTATAAACGACCCAAACAGCCGGGGCCACGAGACGTCGTCGTTCCTCAGGTACGCAAGGCCGAGCGCTGGCGCGAGCAGCAGTGCAGTGTCCATGCGATTCACGAGCGACAGCGCGAAGAGCCCCGTGAGGATGAACAGCGTAGGAGCGGAGTATCGCTCCGACGACACATAGACCCAGAAGAACAGCGCCGCAAGCAAGAAGATGAGGCAGTTCTCAAGACCAGAGGTCGAGTACGACACGAACGAGGTCGAGAAGACGAGCACCGCCAATGCCGCGACTGCGGCGACGCGCGTACGCGCCACCTTCAGCGCAAGAATTGCGACCGCCGAGAAGGAGGCGGCAATGCTAAGCACAAGTGCGGTGAAGTACACCTCCCGCGTCACAAATGAGAGCGCCGACATCACCATCATCATGAGCGGGTTGGTGTACGCCTGCACCCGTTCACCGATGTTGTAGACAGGCCCGAACCCATGAATGACGTTATCTACGACCCTGAAAGTGATGTAGGCGTCATCGCACAGCCACGCGTCAAAGAGCAGTGCGCCCGCGTATCCGAGCAACAGGACTGCCAGCGCACTGCCCCATGGTCGGTCTTTGATCAGGTCCTTCGTCTTAGCAATCCAGGCAATCACGTGCGGCCCTTCTGATATGGCGTCGCTGCGAGTGGCCTGAGCATGATGTCCTTACGCTTTGCGCTGCCTAGAATACACACAGATGGTCCCGAGGAACATGCTGGGCCGAGGGTACATCGCGCCGATGCTCTACTCGACCGGACTCGCAACGCTGAGCATGACCGCCGGGAGGGATCAGCGGCAACCTGCCCGCGGGTGCGTGGGCAATCCTTGTCGCGTTCTTCGCGGTCTCGCTCGCCGCAGTAGTTGTGTATGTGAACCGTGTCGACAGCAACGGGTAGCGGTCGGGGATACTCACCTGAGGGCGCCTAAGACGGCGCATAATGTGTAACGATTGAGGGCATCAGGCAATCTGATGTACACTCGCGACATGGAACCGACACTCGCAGTCTGTGGGCACACGGCGCCGTCTCCCGAGACGACGGCGGAGTTCGTCCGCGAAGTCGCCGGGCGTGCAGGGATCGACCTCTCTCTCGCCGCGCGCGACCTTGCCTCCACAGCCGAGACCGCGCGCGTCTTGCGCTCGTTTGCTCTCAGCCATGAGCTTGAGATCCGCTATCACCTCCCGCTTGGCTACCGCG
>CAKMKD010000137.1 GCA_927439865.1 uncultured Coriobacteriia bacterium
TCGCCATGCGGATGACGAGGTCCATCTTCTCGCCCTTGGCGAGTCCTTGCGCGAGCCACACGCGGGGTACGCCAGGTGCGTCGACGGACCTCAGCACGATACCGCTCACGCCTGACGCGCTGACCGCCGTAAGCCGCACGAGCGCAGCGACGCCATCGGCTCCCACAGCGACGATCTCGTCGCCAGCAGAGAGGCGCAGCACGTCACGCAGGTGATGGAGATCCTCGGCCGAGAGCGCAAGCGCCCCTTCGGCGGGAACGGTGCTTTCGAGGAAGAAGCGGTGAGCGCTCATCTTACGCGCCGAGCCAGTCCTTGAGCCGCTCAAGCTTCGTGGGGCCGCCTTTGCCGGTACCGAGCGAATCGCCAAGCTCGCGCAGCAGTTCGCGCTGCTTCTTGGTGAGCTTCTTCGGAACATCAACGCGCAGGTGCACGATCAGATCGCCCACGCCGCCACGCATTCTCGGCATGCCGTTCCCGCGCAACCGCACGGTGGCGCCGGTCTGCACGCCAGGGCTGAATTCGACCGACTGCTCGTCGAAGAGTCCCGGCACTTTGATGGTTCCGCCGAGCGCCGCCTGGGCGATGTTGATTGCTGCCATCGCATGCAGGTCGTCGCCTTCACGGTGCAGGAACTCGTGCTCCCGCACGCGCACGGTCAGGAGCAGATCGCCCGCTGCCGCTCCGCGTACGCCTGCCTCACCTTTGCCGGTCACGCGCAGCGCCGCACCGTCGTCGATGCCGGCTGGAATCGTCACGCGAACCGTCTCGGAGAGGCGGGTTCTGCCCTCGCCACCGCACGTCGGACACGGCGGGTTGACGATCTTGCCGGTCGCAGAGCACCGCTCGCACGGTGAAACCGACTCCATCACGCCGAGGATGGTCCGACGCTGTGTGCGACGCTGACCGGCGCCACCGCAGTCCGGGCACGTCTCGACGGTGCCGCCCGGCGCGGCTCCGGTCGCATTGCAGGTACCGCAGGGGGCGTCACGCGTGTGCGGGATGTCCTTGTCCACTCCCGTGGCAGCTTCCTGAAGCGTGATGACCGTCTGCCCGCGCATGTCTCGGCCCTCGAGCCGCACACGCTGCTGGCCCATCCCACCCATGCCGCCCATGAACACCGAGAAGATGTCCTCGAAACCGCCGAAGCCCATATCGCCATAGCCGTTGCCGGCCTGGCGTGGGTCCGCGGTGCCGTACTGGTCATACATCGTGCGCTTCTGATCATCCGAGAGAATCTCGTACGCTTCGTTGATGCGCTTGAACTCCTCCTCGGCACCTTCGCCGTCAGAGACGTCTGGGTGCGTCTCGCGCGCCTTCTTGCGAAACGCCTTCTTGATCTCCTCGGCAGATGCGCCACGCTCTACGCCGAGCACGTCGTAATAGTCTACGGAAGCCACTGTTCTCCTCACCTATCCAAGCACGTCTGTAAGCGAATCTGCCACGGTCTTGACCGTTGTGATCGCACGCGGGTAGTTCATCCGGGTGGGTCCGATAACGCCGATGACGCCGGTCCTGTCTGCACTGCCGTACGGGCTTGCGACGAAGCTCATCGAGCCGAGTGCATCGACAGGATTCTCATGCCCGATGCGCACCGCAACGCCACCGGAGTGCATCACGTCAGAGAGCACTTTGAGCATCGTGAGGCCGTCCTCGAGCAGTGCGACCACAGGTCGTGCCACGCCGGGGTCCGCGAGTTCCGGCTGCGCGAGAAGCGCCGCAACGCCGCCGGTGACCACACGGTCCTCGTCGGCTTCCTTGAGGCAGTCGACGACCTCGTCGAGCACCTGCAACGTCACGCGGGCGAACGCATCCCCAGCCACTGACGCGTCATCACGAATGCCGAGAACCTGATCGCCGACCTTGTCTTCGAGGATCGCGGTGAGGTACCGCTCCACCTCGGCGAGCATCGTGTCAGTAGCCGAAACCTGCAAGTCGAGCGTGCGGTTCGCAACCTGCCCCGAGTCCGTGACGACCACGACAAGCGCGCGCCTCTCGGCAAGCGGGACGACCGAG
>CAKMKD010000138.1 GCA_927439865.1 uncultured Coriobacteriia bacterium
ATTTCGAGTGCGAAATCGGGCTACTCAGGCCTTTGAACTGCGGTTTTATGGTGCCCCCAAGGGAATTCGAATCCTGAAAGTGCTTGTGACTATTGGGACTCGTCGGGACTCGTTGGTACAGCGGAGCTGCGGCGAGTCCCAATAGGTACCAACGAGTACCAACAGTCACCAGGTATTTGGGCACCAAATCGGGCACCAAATCCGGGGGCGTGCGAATGCTTCGCTCATCCAGCGACCCAGGCCCCCCGGAGCACCGGCGGGCGCCGCTATCCGGCGCCGATTCCCTGCGCGCGGAGCGCGTCAAGCAGCTCCCGACACAGCGCGGCGCACGATGCCGCGATCACGTCGGGCGGCTCTGGCGCTGCCGCTTCGGCCGCGAGCTGACTGCCTGGAGAGTCGGCGTCGCCGAAGAGATCCGGCAGTTCGCCGAGTGCCTCTGAGGTGACGGTCCCGGCAGTCTCATCCGCCAGCAGTCCCGAGACGCCCTCAGCCAGCTGAACGCTCGGGATCGCCTGCAACAGCCGAAGCACGTCCAGCGCGTCCTTTGGCTTCACCCTGTCCGGCCGGCCTCGCTCAAGCGCACCGGCCGCCACCCGCTCGGATAGCTTGATCGTCTTGGAGATCAGCAACGCCGTGGGACCGGCCACCTTCATTGTGAAGCTGCGAGTGTCCGTCGCCTCGAGCGCACCGATGCTCATGATGCTGTTGTCCACCAGTGCGGCCTCCAGCCCATGGACCTTGAGCATCGAGCCCTTCTCGTGCTGAGGCACCCGGGCGGCACGCCTCCCTGCGCCTCCCAGGGCGTCGGGCACGAGAAGATCGACGGTCACCTTCGCAGGCACCCCAGCGATCTGGCGCATGGAAGCCCAGACGCCCACGAGCTCCCTACCATCGCGCATGTCGAGGAAGAACCTGGCCTTGCGCATCGCCGAGGCGATCTCGGGGTCACCTGAGAGGAGGCGCGGATCGATGGCGACGTCGCCGTCAGTCGTGAACTCGGCGACGGCGAACTGGGCGGCACCGGTGTGGAGATAGATCGCCTGCGCGCCGACGAGCACGAGCGCGTCGCGGTGACCTTGAAGCGCATCGAGCGCGTCGAGAAGGGCCATGCGCGCGACGATGTACTCCTCGCTATACACGCCACGCCCCCTCATTGGAGAGCATCCACTCGATGAGCGCTTCCGCCTCTTCGGGCCCACGGCCAGAAGATGTGAGCAGGTCGGCCGCGATCTGCGAAGGGGCCACGTACCTCAGGCCCTCATCGAGAACCGTGCGCTCGAAGACGACGCTGTCGAACGGCTCTACGAGCAGCACATTCGCCCCGGTCTCGGCGGGGAGCAGACCGAGTACTCGCGCCGCCTCATCAAGACGCTTCACGTAGACGACTCCGAGGCGCGCGGGAGCGATCGGAGCCCTGCGTGCCGCGGCAAGCGAGCCTGAGATCGCGTAGGTCAGACCATCCTCGCCTTCCTGCAGGCGCAAAGCGTCGAGCAAGGCCGGAATACCTCGAGGTTGCAGGTAGGCTGTGGCGAGGTTCGAGGAATCGAGAGAGTAGTCCCTTGTCCACGCACGCAGGAGGCTGGGCCAGTCGATGCGGGTCACCGGGCCGCGAGGTTCGCGCCCGATGTAGTCCTCTTGTTCGAGCAGCGCGAGCAAACGCGAGACGTAGCCGGGATCGATACCCGCAATCTTGGCGATCTCACGTGTTCCGAGCGGCGGGGTGAAGTCCACGAGCGTCCGCACGAGCCGCCCGGCCTTGGCCCCCTTGAGGGAGCGCGCAGGGCGCTGCGTCGGTTCGGGATCCTTGTCGGCGCCGGTCCGCTCAATGGCCACGGCCGGAGCATCGAGCCGCAGGTACATGTTGCCGGTCAAGTCGATGTAGCCGGCGCCTTGCGCGCGCAGGCTCTCGCGAGTCCGTTCGCCGAGGTAGCGGGCCACGACGACCGGGGTCGCCTCGCTGTTCTGCCAGCGTCGCATCTCGGACCGAGATACGAGCGGCCCGACGTCTTTGGGGTCGAGCCGACTCTTCACTTCTATCAGCAGAATCGACGCTTGCCCGTCTGGTCCGACGACACGCACGACCGCATCCGGCCCCGGGACGTAGGCCCGCTGATCGACGACGTCCACGCACCACGTCTCGGGCAGGCGCGAGCGAAGCTCGCCGAGTGTCCGTGCGAGTGTGGTGTTGTCTGAAGTGGTTGTGTTGCGCATCATGCACAACATAGTACTTTCAGACAACACTCACCGCAAGTCACGGCTTCTTCCGCCAAGGGTACGGGGTGTCGATCACCACTCTGAGCTGTGGGCAGAGAGTGGCGGCTGGTCGTCTTGAGCGGCAGGCGTGTGGCGAGGTAGGGATCCAGTTCAGGACTTGAGCCCAGGGATTACTCCGAGCACATCCAGCAGAGAGTCTGCCTCGAGCGCAACATGTGCGCTCTCTGCAGCTTGGCGACTTGCATTCAAGGCGACGGAGTACCCGACCGCTCCGAAGAGCGGGACATCCGACCTCGAATCGCCGACATGGAACACGTCAGACATCCGGATGCCGCGAGCACTGCAGAACGAGTCCACAAATGCCAGCTTGTCGTCCTCAGTGAAGTGGGACTCGACCTCGCCGGTGAACGTGCCATCCAGTCCGATCTTCAGAGTCGGCCCACTTGAAGCGATGAAGCCATACCGCTCTGCGAAGACCTCACCGACGAACTTCCACGCGAGCGTGCAGAGCACGGAGGGCGTGCCATGCTCGCGCAACCAGATGACGGTTTCTGCGATGTCGTCGATCACCGGGATGTCGTCCAACATCCCTGAGACGTCCGACGGCGTCAGACCTCGATAGTGCCGGCCGTCCATTGCCGCAACATCCACGTTGGTGGCTGTCCCTGCGGCATATGCCGCCTCGATTTCCGACATCGCCTCGGCGTGCCCCAGCTTCACGGCTATGTGCTGCCCCGTGCTGCCGCGTCTCACCAAGGTGCCATCGAGGTCGAAGCATGCCAGCTTCCATCTTGGAGCATCCACACCTGGTCCCAACGTGTAAGTGACGGTCTCTGCTACGTCTTCGAGCGTGACCTGCGCGCCTCGTGCTTACAGAGTACGACAAGCTCGGCGCGTCACGTTGGCGCCCGGGTCAGCCAGAAGGTCGCAATCCACTGCCCCCGAGTGCGCGCTGATCCCCGACATCACGCGCCGCTCAGAGCCAGAACCACTCGGAGCGACGACATCGAGGAGTGAAACGTTCCAGCCTCTTTGCGCAGGTCAGCCCACCTATTGCGCATTAGACGCTTCCCGTGAAATCGGGCACCAAATCGGGCACCAAATCGGGCAACAGGCGGCGCCGCAGGCTGACTCACAGCAACAGGGATGTTTGGGCACCAAGACGGAGCACAAAGAAGCGAAATGGCCTCTGAACTGCGCTTTTGTCCTTCGCATGCCTCTCGGGAGAACGTGATTTGGTGCCCGATTTCGAGCACGCAACAGGGAATTTCAGGCCTCTGACCTGCGAAAATGTGGTGCCCCCAAGGGAATTCGAATCCTGAAAGTGCTTGTGTCTATTGGGACTCGTTGGGACTCGTTGGTACAGCGGAACTGCGACGAGTCCCAATAGGTACCAACGAGTACCAACAGTCACCATGTATTTGGGCACCAAATCGGGCACCAAATCGGGGCGCGATCCCAGCATGAGTTCCTCTGTCAAACCCGAGGGTTTTCAAGAGGCATCACGCCGTCGACACCACGGACCGCTGCATCGAGCTCAGCGGTGGTGGCGTGCGTGCGCCTGTTGGCCCGCTCAT
>CAKMKD010000139.1 GCA_927439865.1 uncultured Coriobacteriia bacterium
AGGAGGCGGACGTTGTCGTCTTGGCGCCGTGCACAGCCAACGTCATCGCCAAGCTCGCTCACGGTCGCGCCGACGACATGCTCACGACCACAGTGCTTGCCACCGAGGCCCCCGTGATCGTGGCACCCGCGATGAACACGCACATGTGGCGCAAGGACATCACGCAGGCGAACGTCTCGGCGCTGCGCGCTCGCGGCTACGCCTTCATCGAGCCGGGCACGGGTGCACTGGCCTGCGGCGACGTGGGCGAGGGGAGACTCGCGGATCCCGCCACCATCGCAGACGCCGCCGGAGCCGAGGCGCATCGCGCGCGCGACCTCGCAGGCGTGCGCGTGCTCGTGACGGCCGGCCCCACGCACGAGCCGCTCGACCCGGTGCGGTTCATCGGCAATCGCTCCTCGGGCAAGACCGGCTTCGCTATCGCCGAGGAGGCCGCACGCCGAGGCGCGCGCGTCTCACTCGTGACCGGGCCCGTGTCGCTGCCCGACCCGTTCGGGGTCGAGGTCGTTCGCATCACGACCGCGCTTCAGATGCGCGCTGCGGTTCTCGCGCGCTTCGACGCCGCAGACGTGGTGATCGCCTCGGCCGCTGTGGCTGACTTCCGCCCCGCCACCTTCGCAAGCGGCAAGATCAAGAAGTCCGATGCCCCTGATGCTGTCGTGCTCGCGCGCAACCCCGACATCCTCGCCGAGCTCGGTGAGGAGAACGGTGGGCGTGCCATCCTCGTCGGATTCGCCGCCGAGACAAGCGACGTCATCGCCTATGCCCGAGAGAAGCTCACTGCCAAGCACCTCGATCTGGTGGTCGCCAATGACGTCTCCGGCGAGCTGGGATTCGAGACCGATGAGAACCGGGTGGTGTTCGTCTCGGCGGATACTGCCGAGGACCTCCCGGTGCTCGATAAACGCGTCATCGCGCGGGAGCTTCTAAATCGCGTGGCGGGGATGGTGCGCGCTGGGAGAGATTAACGCGCGTGGAGGCCACGGTGTCCACGGTGGCCAGGGTGTGGTCGGTGTGCTCGGCTCGGTACAGTAACGCCACTGTCCGACGAAGGGACTGTCAGGATGAAAGACAGCACGGCGCGCCGTGGCCGGAGAGTCTCTACGAATGCCGGTGCATTGGTCCTCTCACTCATCCTTGTCTTTGTAATCCTCGCGGGTTTTGGATTTGCATCGACCCGCCTGCGCGTAGCGAATGAGGCAGTGGCTAGATCTCAGGTCACGCACCAGGTTGCACCGTACGCTAACGGTCTGACAGCCGCGGTGGGTTCGCGTTTCGCGCTCCTCGCTGGCCTCCATGAGTTCGCCACGATATCTCTGCCCGAGGGTCCCACGGCTGACGACTTCAACCTGTACGCTTCGGGGTTGAGCGCGGGCTTGAGCGGGATTCGAGCCATCCAGGTGGCACCGGCAGGAGTGGTCGATTTCGTCTATCCGCTCGAGGGCAATCTGGTCGGCAACGACCTGCTCGCCGACACGAGGCCGGAAGTGGCCGCCGACGTCAAACGGACGCTCGAGAGTACCGGCATAGTTGTCAGCGGCCCCTACGAGCTTCGCCAGAGCGGACTCGGTTTGGTCGGCCGGCAGACCATCCACGACAGCGATGGGAAGTTCTGGGGCTTCGCCATCATGGTCCTGGATGTACCGCCGATACTGGCCGAGGCGGGACTAAGCGATGCGGGTCCCAGTGGTCTCCGGTTCGCGATACGAGACGCAGGTGGCATGGTGTTCGTCGGCGATGCACGCGTCTTCGACGAAGCACCAGTGGTGTTCACCACGAACCTGCCCGATGAAGAGTGGGAGTTTGCGGCGGTACCTGCCGAAGGGTGGGCGGCCGCCTCGGACGGAGGACAGGGACTGCTCCTGGCGACAGGCGTTGTGACGGCGATCTCCCTCGGACTGCTGCTCTACCGCACGCTGACCTACCAGCTAGAGCTGCGAAACGAGGTTCAGTCACAGACCGCACTCCTTCGGGATCAGCGTGACCTTCTCGAGCGCGTGAACGAAACAAGTCCGGTCGGCATAGTGGTCATCGACACCCATGGTGTTATCCTGCTCGCAAACGCGACCGCCGAGGCGATTCTCGGCCTGGAGCGCTCCAGCATCGCCGGTCGCACCTACGACGACCCCCGCTGGCTCAATGTCGACGTTCACGGGGGTCCTTTTCCGTCCGAGCAGTTGCCGATCGCGCGCGTCCTCGCCACGGGGAAGTCGGTCTTTGACGTTCGCCACGGCATCGAGTCCGAAGGCAGTCGCAAGATCCTCTCGGTGAACGCAAGCCCTCTCCATGACGCCGAAGGTGCTGTCACAGGCGTGGTTGCGGCGTTCCAGGACATCACCGAGCAACATGAGGCCGCTGAGGAGCTGCGGCGGCATCGCGACAACCTCGAACAACTCGTTGCCGAGCGCACTGCGGCGCTTGCCGAAGCCAATGCCGAACTCGACTTCACGATCGAAGAACTGCAGACCACAAACGTCAACCTCGAGGAGTCGATGCGTGCCCTCGCCGAGGCGAACCACGATCTTGCCGAGGCGAACCGTGCCAAGAGCGAGTTCCTTGCAAGCATGAGCCATGAACTCCGGACGCCACTCAACTCGATTATCGGCTTCTCGGACCTGCTCGTGCGTGGCATGGTGGGCACACTCGATCCAGAGCAGTACAAGCAGGTCGGCATGATTAACGCTTCAGGCCGACATCTACTCGCTCTTATTAACCAGGTGCTCGATCTTGCAAAGATCGAAGCAGGCATGGTCAAGGTCGAGTCAACGTCGTTCGAGATCGGTGGGCTCGTGACTGATGCGATAGATTCACTCGTACTGCTTGCCGAGAATAAAGGGCTGACCCTGGCCGGTGAGGTGCCCGCAGGATCAGCCATGATCGTCTCCGATCGCCTCCACCTGACCCAGCTGCTGTTCAACCTCATCGGGAACGCAATCAAGTTCACCGACAGCGGAAGCGTGCTCGTGCGGGCGTGCATTGAAGGCGACATCATGGCGGTTAGTGTCTCGGATACCGGCCAAGGCATTTCTCCGGAGAACCTGCCGCACGTCTTTGATGAGTTCTACCAGGTGCTTCGACCGGGCGCCGCCAAGTCGGAGGGCACCGGGTTGGGTCTGGCCGTCTCGAAGCGGCTTGCGGAGGCACTTGGTGGGGCCATATCGGTGGAGAGCTCCCTGGGTGTCGGGTCGACGTTCACCGTGAGGATTCCGCTCGGCACCTGATCCTTTGGCGCGCCGCCGCTTTCCCCATTCACCCAGCTTCTAAACACGCCTCTTCCGGGTTTGGCATAGCGCTTGCGTAGCTTTACCTCGAGCCCACCTTCCGGATCGGCCTCGGGAGTGTCCAGGGCGGACCTGTACCCGGCCCAAGGAGGCCCATGCGTTACAGCAAGCGACGCACTACGTCGACGTCCATCATCGCGGCACTCACAGTCGTCGCGTTCGTGTTTCCCACAAGCGCCGTGGCTGCAGTCCAGCAGCCAATAGCCCCGACAACCGCTAGTGTATCGAGCGCGGTTGCGCGTCTCTCCTCTGCAGAAGAATCCGCCGCTGTCGCACAGCAGCAGGTTGCAGACATCCAGGTAGACATCATCGAGATCAAGCTTGCCATTGCAGAAGCCGAGGCGCTGCAGCCCAAGGATCTCAACGACGGCATCAAGCAAGTCATCAAGGCGTACATCGCGCCGTTCTCCGAGGAGTACATGGAGCAGACTGCGGCGACGCTCGCTGCGGCTGCCAAGCTCGAAACTCTTCGCGCTGAGCACGACAAGGCGACCGCCACTCTCGACGTTGTCTCGCAGGCTGCACGTGATCGCTCGCAGGTTGTGAAGACCGCGGTCGCGCAGGTTCAGACCGCAAAGGTCGCAGAAGTCGAGCGAATCGCAGCCGAGAAGGCTGCGGAGGCGAAGCGAGTTGCAGCTGAGAAGGCTGAGAAGGCTGCGAAGCGAGCCGCAGAAGCGAAGAAGAGAGGCATCTTCCCGGTTGCTGGCGCGAACAGCTACATCAACAGCTGGGGCTTTGCTCGCAGTGGCGGCCGGTCGCATAAGGGCACCGATATCATGGCCCGCACCGGCACGCCGGTCGTGGCGGTCAAGGACGGTACCGTTCGCGTTCGCAACAACGGTCTCGGCGGGCTTTGCATCTACCTCAACGCTGATGACGGTACCGAGTACTACTACGCGCACCTCTCGGCGGTCACAAGATCCTCGGGTCGTGTGAAGGCAGGGGAGAAGATCGGGGCTGTGGGCAGCTCGGGCAATGCAAGCGCAAGTGCCCCGCATCTCCACTTCGAGATTCATCCCGGAGGCGGCGCACCGGTCAATCCGTACGCAGCGCTCAACGGCATGATTCGCTAGTCAGGTGAGTTTCGCTCGCTACTCCCTTGAACACGGTCCTCGCGACGCTTACTATGGGTACTCGCTGCTCGCGAGGGCAGTTCTCGGGCTGTAGCGCAGTTTGGTAGCGCACTTGACTGGGGGTCAAGGGGTCGCAGGTTCAAATCCTGTCAGCCCGACCAGCACTTCACGAGGCACCCTTCGGGGTGCCTCGTTTCGTTTAGGGCGCGCCCGTCCTTCTCACTTCGACAGACATGCGACCTCAATCGTCACGTGGGTCAGATGTAGTTCGGCAGGAATCCTGCGCCTGTACTCCTCGGCTGAGACGTCCTCCTCACTCACGACAGAGACAATCGCTGCGCGGACACCCGGGCCAACCGACCAGATGTGCAGATCGACGATGCGGCTGTCGTTGCCCTCGATCGCGGCAGTCAAATCCTCCAGTATGTGAGCGGGTGCTTGGCGATCCAGCAAGACGCGGCTGGTGTCACGAAGTAGCCCGATCGACCAGCGTGCGACGAGGACGGCACCGACAAGCCCGACAACCGGGTCGATCCAGACAGCACCGAAGTACCGAGCGACCAGCAACGCCCCGATTGCGAGCACGGACGTCAACGCGTCTGCGAGGACATGGAGATACGCCGACCTCAAGTTGTGGTCATGGTTCGCCGAATCATGGGCGTCATGGTCGTGATCGTGGTTGCCGACGCCGAGAATGACGACACTCACGCCGTTGACCACGAGTCCGAGGATAGCGACCCAGATCGCCTGGTTGAACGCGATGTCGATCGGCTCGAACAGACGGCGCAGGCTCTCCCATCCCATGATCGCGGCGAAGGTGGCGAGCAGCACTGCGCCTGTGAAGCCCGCGAGCGCGTTCACCTTACCGGTGCCGAAGCTATAGTCCCGGTTGGTGGCGTGCTTCCGTGCGTACGAGTACGCGAACGCCGAGATTGCCAATGCTGTCGCATGTGACGCCATGTGGAGACCGTCAGCCAGCAGGGCCATAGACCCGAACACGGTGCCGGCCAGGATCTCGACAACCATGGTGACAGCGGTGAGGGCGATGACTATCAGCGTACGCCGCTCGCCGGGCTTTGGCAGGTCTTGCCCGAAGGCGTGGTCATGCTGGGCGGTTCTCGCAAGTACTGCTGTGACACGCTCTTGTGAGTCGGTGGCCATTCGGTCCTCCACGTAGAGTAGATTTGGTCGGTGTCAGTCGTCAGTCGGTTTGCGGCCGGAGATCGTTCGCAGGATGCCGATAGCATCTGTGCTCACGTGAGTGAATCCAGCGGAGGTTGCCAGGTCCGCGAGGGGATTCGACTCCTCGCTAGCCCTTGCGCGACCCTGACCGAGTACGTCGTGCAGGAGCTCGACCCAAGAGTGGGTCGCCAGGTCAGCGATGACCAGACGTCCGCCGGGCCGCAGGACGCGAAAGGCCTCTTTTATCGCTCGGCTCTTCACGCCACCGGGGAGATGGTGCATGACGAGCCGGCTGACCACGACGTCGAAGGAAGCGTCAGCGAACGGCATGTCTTGCGCGCCTGCGTTGACGAACGTGGCCTTCGAGCCTTCTCGGCTCGCTCGTTCTTGGGCGCGGTCAATCATCTCGGGGGCCGCGTCGAGCCCAACCGCGCTGCCCGAGACACCAACGCGAGAGGCTGCAGCCCTCGCGAGAAAGCCAGGTCCCGTCCCCAGATCGAGGACGTCGTCGCCAGCGCCCACGTCGGCGAGATCGAGCAAAGGGTCGTCAGTTCGACGGATGAGCCGCCCCAACAGAATGTCGTATGGCGTGCTCCACCGAACGAGTAAGCCTTCGGTGGCTGAAGCTGAAGCGTGATCGTGCGGCATGGTTGCTCCTCCTTGGGCTACTGGTGACGGTGGCTGGGCAGAAGCCCGTTTGCTTCATGCAGGACCCTGATGAGCGCTTCGAGTCCTGTGACGAGTGCGTCGGCCTCCTCGGGGGCCATGCGCTCGAGTACGGGAAGGAAGATGCTCTCTGCCTCCGCGTGGACATCTTTGATGGCCGAGATTCCATCGTCCGTGGCTGTGACAACGACCCTGCGCCGGTCATCGGGATCGGGGTGGCGTTCCAGCAGCCCACGCTGTACCAACTCATCCACTGTTCTCGTGGCGAGGGGGCCGGGGAGACCGAGCTCATTGGCCAGGTCGGTCATCGTCAGTCCACCGGTGAAGGAGGCGGAGGCCAACGCCATCATCCGCGTGTTGGTAAGTCCGAGCTTCTTGCCGGAGGGGGTCGCCTGCACACCAAGGTGGCTGATCACGTGCGCCAGCAGGGGCATGACGGCCGCGAGTCTATGGCTCTGTTCAGACATGTACATTCCTTATCAGTTGATAATGATTGACTACTGATAGATAACCGATGTGACGAGGGCGTGTCAACTGATGGGACACGTCGAACATGGACTGACATCCATATCAGTGCCCATCTGGTTCGTTTCGGGCCATCGCAGAAGTTACAAGTGCGTCCAGCAAGTCCGACCAACTCTTGACAGGGCAGTCATTCTGACTGCAACTGATGAAGGAACGGGGTGGCCAAGCGGCCGCCCCGTTCCGCGTCTCAGCCACAAGTGACCGGAGGACTTGTCCAGGACTGGGCACTCTGAGCCGCTTGTTGCTGTATAGTCCCAGTCACCGAAGGGGAGTAGCCGGCACGGCATTCCCGTGCAGGGCGATCGTCATCACGGACTCTGCGTCCCGGTCTCCTGTACCTACGCGGCAAGACCTTCGGCGCCATGACTGCATTCAGCCCAGAAGAGGAAGGCGGCTTTCTCTGCCGCTTGGCTGAATGTGCGGTGCCGAATAGGAGGTCGAGCGGGTGGTGTGCGCATGATGATGTATCTCTTCACAGGTGCGGGTTTGGTACTTCTCTTCGGCGGGGGGGAACTACTCGTACGCGGAGCCGTAGCCATTTCCCGTCGCTTCGCCATCTCGCCACTTCTGATAGGCATGACGGTCGTTGCATGGTGCACTTCGGCGCCGGAGCTGGTAGTAAGTCTCGGTGCAGCCCTTGAGGGTCGTTCTGACATCGCCATAGGAAACATAGTGGGAAGCAACATCTTTAACGTCCTCGGAGTCCTGGGAACTTCGGCCTTGATCGCACCGATGGTTTTGCGTCCTGCGAGTCTCAGGCGAGACGTGGCGTGGATGCTAGCATCCTCGGTCGCACTCCTTCTGATCGTCCAGGCCGATGTTATTGGCCGCGCCGCAGGAGTTCTGCTTGCGATTGGTATCGTGGTCTACGTCTGGTACTCCTACCGGTCCGAGTCCAAGGACCCAGGGCAACCATCGGCGGACGTGCACACGCATGAGTCCGAGGAAATCGAGGGCCCACAATCGGCGTGGGTGGGCGTGGGCTACGTTGCAGCCGGACTTGCGGCGCTGGTAGTTGGCTCGCGTCTACTCATCATCGGTGCAACGGACATCGCACTTGCGTTGGGAGTGTCCGAAGCAGCCGTCGGTCTCACCTTGGTGGCGGTCGGAACATCTCTCCCGGAACTTGCCACGAGTATCGTTGCCGCCGTCAGGAAGCACTCCGACGTCGCCGTCGGCAATGTAGTTGGCAGCAACATCTTCAACATACTGGGAATCCTAGGGATCACGGCGATAGTCCGTCCCATTGCGGTGGTTGAGCGGATCGCAACGGTCGACGTGTGGATCATGCTTGCGGTCGCGGTGTTCGTGACCCCATTCCTAGTCTGGCGGGGACGTATTGGGCGCGTTGCGGGTCTGGTCTTCCTGGCCTTGTACGTCGCCTACGTGACGACGTTGTTCGCGGCCGGGGTCTAGAGTCCCGGACTCGCCCCACGGTCACTCGTCACGTGGCAGCTAAACAGTTATAGACGCGTGTACTAAGTCCGACAAGCAAAACCCAAGTGAGGGGCGGTGTTTCCGATAGGGAGCGCCGCCCTTCCGGCTCTGAGGGAGCTGACCAGTCGGCGTGTATCGATTCCACAACAGGCAACCCGTCCGTCTATCGCGAACGCCAGGATGCTGTTACCTTGTACGCCATGCTCACACTTGCCCGCATAGCCGCTATCACCCTCGCAGCAGTCGTGCTGATGCTGACCGTGTCGGTGTGCGGAGAAGCCGTCGCCTGCTCCACGTGCGACGGCCCGACGTGCTGTGAGATGTCCGGCCGCACTCCGCCCCGCAACCCGACGCCCGCACCCATCGCGAAGGCGGGTCTTCAGGCCACGCTCGTGGCGACGGTTGTCGGCGTGCCGGTATGCGGCGTTGTCGTGCTTCTCGAGGACGATCAGCTGGAGGCGCCTCCGCCGGACCTGCTGCTTGCTAACCTGAGGGTCTGAGAGATGGGCATTCGCACGGACTGAGGTCCATGGCGAGTCGACGAACGTTTGCCGGGTGACCTGCTCGGCCACTCTAACGTCCCCAACCTCAAGAGGCGGATTCTATTCTATGTATGGACAACTCTCGGCCCACGTCGTGACGAATCCTTTCGTCATCGTGTGTGCTGCAAAACAATACCCGAGGTCGGTGACACGATGAGCGCGGTGGAATCTCGACGAATGTCTTGGCTGCCTCGACTCCTTGCCCTCAGCGCGACAGCATGGGTGCTGCAGCTCGTAGCGGCGTCACAGGCTTTCGCGCACGGCGTGTCCTCCGGTGACCAGGCGTTCATCCAGCAGAACGCCGGGATGCAGATCATCCCGTTCATTTACCTTGGCGCGAAGCACATGGTTACGGGATACGATCACCTGCTCTTCCTGGTCGGCGTGATCTTCTTCCTGTATCGCATGAAAGACGTGTGGCACTACGTGACGCTCTTCGCGGTAGGCCACAGCCTCACGCTGATCCTCGGCGTTATGGCCGAAATCAGCGTCAGCGCCTACCTCGTGGATGCCATCATCGGCCTGTCTGTGGTCTACAAGGCGCTCGATAACGTCGGTGGCCTCGAGCGCATCTTCGGCTTCCGGCCTAACCCCCGGCTGATGGTGCTCGTGTTCGGCTTCTTCCACGGATTCGGACTTGCCACTAAGTTGCTTGAGTTCGAACTCTCTCGCGAGGGGCTCGTTGCGAACATCCTTGCCTTCAACGTAGGCGTCGAGTTCGGCCAGGTTCTCGCATTGAGCGCAATCCTCATACTCATGACGGCCTGGCGCCGGATGCCCTCGTTCGAGCGGCAGGCGTTCAACTCGAACATCGCGCTGATGTGCGCCGGTTTCGTGCTGATGGGCTACCAACTCACCGGCCTGTTCGTCGGCTAGAAGGGATCTACTCATGACAGAGACAAACGAACCTCGCCCGCGTCGGTCATCGCAATCGCGCCGGCATGCTTCATCACATCACCAGGCGCCTGGCGCGTCGGGTGACGCCGAGAACGGGAAACTGATTCGCGCAACGATAGTTGCGATGGCCGTGGCCGCGGTCGTCTTAGTGATCGCCGTGCTGCCAGCCGAGTACGGCATCGACCCCACGGGTGCGGGAAGCGCGCTCGGGCTGACGAAGATGGCGGAAGCCGGGGATGGCTTCGCAGCCACGGGCGACCAGGTACAGACGGCGCAGCAGTCCGCCGCTACGGCCGATGTTGTGTACAAGACCGAGGCCTCCATGCGCACAGACACACTGTCGGTTACGCTTGCGCCCGGCGAGGGAGCCGAGGTGAAGGCGAGGATGAAGGCTGGGGAGCGCATGCTGTTTGAGTGGGTGAGCGCAGGGGGGCCGGTCAACTTCGATATGCACGGCGAAGGGTCCCACGCGGGTAGCGAGTCCACGAGTTACTGGGCGGACATGCAAAAGGAGTCCGAGGCCGGTGTCTTTGCGGCCCCGGTGGACGGCACCCACGGCTGGTACTGGCGCAACCGTGGCGAGGAACCCGTCGAAGTGACCGTGACGACGAGCGGGTTCTACACGGAGCTGTACAGGGTCAAATAGGCAAGAACCCTCCCGGGGCCACTCTCACTTGACAAACGCGTCCACTAAGTCCGACCAGCACTTTTCGAGGCACCCTCCGGGGTGCCTCGTTTCGTTTGTCGTTGCCGGAGCGGCTTCGCGGCGTGCTCGTCTGCCGGTTGGTTTCGGCGACGCTGAAGAGAGGCTACGTTAGCGATGAGCTTCGTTTGGGCAGAAGTACGAAGAGTTCCTAAGTAAGAAGAAATCATCGGAGGTAGTCCATGCCCCTTTCCCAGGAGGAGGCCTGCGAGCGAGTCGACACGTTTAGCAGGGAGCTTCGTTCCCATGGGTTCCGACTCACGCACCAGCGTCTCGAAGTAGTGCGCGAAGTAGCTTCGACAGATTCCCACCCCGATGTCGACTGCGTCTTTCGAGGGGTTCGTCATCGTGTGCCCACTGTCTCGCTCGACACGGTGTACCGGACGCTTGGCACGCTGGCCGATCTCGGGCTGGTCCACCGGGTCTCCGGACCTACGGCAGCTGCACGGTACGACGCGAACACAACTAGGCACCACCACTTCATCTGCACCCGGTGCGGCCTAATTGGCGATATCCAGAGTAACGAGCTTGAAGGCTTGCGCCTTCCTGCTTCCGCGACTGAGCTTGGAGATGTGGAGAGTGTAGAAGTGCGCTTTACCGGCGTGTGCCGCACGTGCGCGGAGCTAGATCGAACCTGAGACGACCGGCCATGGAACATCAATAGCGATTGTAGGGAGGCGCCATGAGTGAGAACGTCAAGTCCCCCATCACCCGTCGTGGAGCATCAAATCGGGAATGGTGGCCGGAACAGCTGAACCTGAGTGTGCTGCGTCAGAACTCGCCGTTGAGCGACCCGATGGGCGAGAAGTTCAGCTATGCCGAGGAGTTCAAGACGCTCGACTTGGCTGCCGTCAAGGAAGATCTCCGTACGCTGATGACCGATTCGCAGGACTGGTGGCCGGCAGACTGGGGTCACTACGGCGGGCTCATGATCCGCATGGCGTGGCACAGTGCCGGCACCTACCGCACAAGCGACGGGCGCGGCGGGGCAGGCTCGGGACAGCAGCGCTTCGCGCCACTCAACAGTTGGCCGGACAACGCGAACCTCGACAAGGCGCGTCGCCTGTTGTGGCCCGTCAAGCAAAAGTACGGGCGCAAGATCTCGTGGGCCGACTTGATGATCCTTGCAGGCAACGTGGCGCTCGAGTCGATGGGATTCAAGACGTTCGGCTTTGCCGGTGGTCGTGAGGATGCATACGAGCCCGAGGAGTCCGTGTACTGGGGCACCGAGACCGAGTGGCTCGGGGATGCGCGCTACTCGGGCGAGCGAGAGCTGGAGGACCCGCTGGCCGCAGTTCAGATGGGGCTCATCTACGTGAACCCGCAGGGGCCGAACGGCAATCCCGACCCGGTCGCTTCGGGCCGCGACGTACGCGATACCTTCGCCCGGATGGCCATGAACGACGAGGAGACGGTTGCGCTCGTGGCAGGCGGACACAGCTTCGGCAAGTGCCACGGAGCCGGCGATGCTGGCCTTGTCGGCGCTGAGCCCGAGGCTGCTCCAATCGAAGACCAGGGCCTGGGTTGGAAGTGCGGATTCGGAACCGGCAAGGGTGCGGACACCATTACCAGCGGAATCGAAGGCGCGTGGAAGCCCAATCCGACCACGTGGGACATGGGCTACCTGAACGTCCTGTTCAAGTACGAGTGGGAGCTGGTTAAGAGCGCCGCCGGTGCATACCAGTGGCTCGCCAAAGACGTGGCCGACGAAGACATGGTGGTAGATGCTCACGACCCTTCGAAGAAGAACCGGCCGATGATGACCACGGCTGACCTCGCGCTGCGTTTCGATCCCATCTACGAGCCTATCGCGCGGCGCTTCCAACAGAACCCTGAGGAGTTCGAGGATGCGTTCGCTCGTGCCTGGTTCAAGCTGACACACCGCGACATGGGTCCTCGGACGCGGTACGTCGGTCCTGAGGTCCCGGATGAGGACCTGCTATGGCAGGACCCTGTGCCGACGGTCGACCATGAGCTCATCGACGCAAGCGACGTGGCGCAGCTCAAGAACCGAATCCTTGCGTCCGGGCTGTCTGTCTCAGAGATGGCTTCGACTGCATGGGCGTCGGCATCTACGTTCCGAGGTTCTGACAAGCGTGGGGGAGCGAACGGTGCACGTATCCGTCTCGCGCCGCAGAAGGACTGGGACATCAACCAGCCCGCACAGCTGCGTGCTGTGCTTCAAACGTTGGAAGGCATCCAGCGCGAGTTCAACACTGCGAGCACCAACGGGAAGGGTGTGTCGCTGGCCGATCTCATCGTTCTGGCGGGATGCGCGGGCGTCGAGCAGGCAGCCAGGAACGCGGGCTATGAGGTGACGGTGCCGTTCACGCCGGGGCGCATGGATGCCTCCCAGGAGCAGACCGACATTCAGTCGTTCGCCGTTCTCGAGCCCAAAGCTGACGGGTTTCGCAACTACTTCAAGACCGCGGTAGGCATCCCCGCCGAGGAGAGACTCATCGATCGGTCGCAGCAGCTCAACCTGACGCCGCCGGAGATGACAGTCCTGCTCGGCGGTATGCGTGTTCTCGGCACCAACGCCGGTCAGTCGTCACACGGTGTATTCACAGAGCGGCCGGGGACTCTCACCAACGATTTCTTCGTGAACCTGCTCGATATCGCCACTGAGTGGAAGCCGAGCGTGCAAGACGACGGCGTCTTCGAAGGTCGTGACCGAGTGACCGGCGAACTGAAGTGGACGGCAACCCGCGTCGACCTCGTCTTCGGCTCCAATTCCCAGCTGCGGGCGTTGGTCGAGGTGTATGGATCCCGCGACGGGGAGGAGAAGTTCGTACACGACTTTGTCGCCGCGTGGGCCAAGGTCATGAATCTCGACCGCTTCGACATTGCAGGAGGAGATCTTCTGCCCTAGCGCGCACCCGCGTTGGCGGCGTGAAGCTGTTGACGTGTCCACTGAGTCCTACCAGCACTTCACGAGGCACCCTTCGGGGTGTCTCGTTTCGTCTGCCCGCAGGAACTGCTTGGCGCGTCGGAGCGGTCTAGCTTCTGGGGGCACAACCTGTAGACGGCGAACAGGTGGGGGATTGCCCGACAAGGCCATCGAAGGCTCAGGCCATCCGGGCCTTGTGTGGGTGTACTACTCGGCACAAATCCTCTTCTTTGGTGCCGAGTTCACCGAGGTGTACGCGCGTCGACATCCGAACAGACACGATTCTGAAGCTCAGAGGCGGGCGACAGCACCTGAGCGCATCGCTACGCGGCGACCGCAGTCCTCCGAATCGGGGTAGAGGTTACTACATGGGCAGTTCTTTCTTGCCGAAAGGGGCGAGTGCGATGAGCGAGCACAAAGCGGAAGAGACCAAGGGTCGAGTGAAGGAGTCGATAGGCGACGCGACGGGAAACAAGCGCCTGGAGCGGGAGGGCAAGGCCGACCGCGCCAGCGCGGCGACAAAGAAGACGGTCGACAAGGCCGCCGATGCTGTGAAGGACTTCGTCACTCCGAAGAAGTAGCGCTGCACAGTGAACCGTGAGTACATCGAAAGCGTTCCGGAGGTAGCCGGAAGTGCTGGATCGGTGTGGCTGAGCGCTGAAGCGGCAGAGTACCCGGCGCTTGAGGGAAATCATGATGCCGATGTTCTGATCGTCGGCTGCGGTGTGACCGGAGCGTTGGTCGCTCGCAGACTCGCCCGAGAGGGACGAGTCGTCACGATTCTGGAGCGGCGACGAGTCGCCTGTGGTACGACTGGCCACTCGACGGCGAAGGTCACGGCGCTTCACGGCGAATCATGGCAGGAGTTGCTTAAGAAGAACTCGCACGCTGAGGTGCAGGCCTGGGCCGTAGCCAACCTCGCTGCGGTCGAGGAGTTCTCGGCCATAGCGCTCGAACTCGGTACGGAATGCGGGTTGCGCCGAATGCCGGCGTACCTGGTGGCGGGCGATGATGAAGCAAGCTCGACGTTCGCGGAGCACGTGCAGGCGCTGGTGTCGGCCGGCTTGCCCGCCGAGGCGGTGGCCGCGCCTCATCCGTTTGGCAGGCAGGCCGCAGTGCTTCAAGACCAGGCAGTCATCGACCCGGCGGCGTTCGTCCTCTCATTGCTGGTCTCGCTTGGGCCGCAGGTCGAGGTGCATGAGCGCACCGCCGTGCGTTCACTCGATCGCGACGGTGATTTCTGGCTGGCGCAGTGCGACGGAGCTTCCGTCCGTGCGCCCGTTGTGGTCATGGCCGATCACTTTCCCGTGTACGATACGGGCGGGTTCTTCACGCGCCTGTTCCCGTACGCACACTACGCGATCGAGTTCGTGCCGAGTCAGCCCCTGCCCGATGG
>CAKMKD010000140.1 GCA_927439865.1 uncultured Coriobacteriia bacterium
GCGATTATCGTGGGGGTTTCATCAGATTCCAAGGACGCGATCGGCCAGCTGCCTGATTCTCTCGACGGCATCCCTGTCGTCAAGCGCACATCCTAGCGCGGGCTAATAGGTAGGCCCCGCACCGGGTACGGCGCGGGGCCACAGTGCCTGTCATCTCCAGACACCAGAGAGCTAAGCTATTGCCACGAGAGCGCTTGCGGCATCTTGCTCGTTCGGAAGCATGCCCGCAGGCACACTCTCGCGTCCGACCGCCTCGGCCACCGCGTAGCGAGCGCACTCCCCCCATCCACCGCGGCAGTACGCGCGACGATACCGCAGACCGATGTGTGGGAGCGGCCCTAGCGCGGTCGTGAAGACCGGACAGGCCGCGGCATACTTGCAGAGACTCGCCATCGTTGATCCCTCCCCTTTGCACCGCCGAGCAACCTCTTTATACCGTTTGTCTCGGCATTGAAGCGTTTAGACCTGACATCAAACCGACGAACGGTCGCCATGCGCAGCGTACAGCCGGGGTCAAGAGCTAATGAAGGGCCGCCGGAATCGTTCCGGCGGCCCTTCACGTTGCGCTGGATTGCTGCCTAGAGAAGCGGCAGGTACTCCTCGATCTCGAACGGCGTCACACGCTGGTGATACGCCATCCACTCGGCCTTCTTGTTGAGCAGGAACCACTCAAAGACCTGGTCGCCGAGCGCCTCTCGGACAAGCGGGCTCTCCTCCATCGCGCGGATGGCTTCATCGAGGTCACCCGGAAGCTGCTCGATGCCCACAGCGGCACGTTCCTTCTCGGACATCTCGTAGACGTCGTCGGTCACGTCAGCCGGGAGCGTGAGCCCCTTCTCGATGCCGTCGAGACCGGCTGCGAGCATGACCGAGAACGCCAGGTACGGGTTGCATGCCGGGTCCGGCGATCGCAGTTCGATGCGGGTCGCGTTCTCCTTGCCGGGCTTGTACATCGGCACACGAACGAGCGCCGAGCGGTTCCGGTGCGCCCAGCAGATGTAGACGGGCGCCTCGTAGCCGGAGACCAGTCGCTTGTAGCTGTTGACCCACTGGTTCGTCACGGCGCAGATCTCACGCGCGTGAGCGAGAATGCCGGCGATGTAGGACTTAGCCGTCGCCGAGAGGTGATGCGGGTCA
The DNA here is from genome assembly GCA_927439865.1 of uncultured Coriobacteriia bacterium. Classification (GTDB taxonomy): domain Bacteria; phylum Actinomycetota; class Coriobacteriia; order Anaerosomatales; family Anaerosomataceae; genus UBA2286. The sequence goes on from CAKMKD010000140.1 coordinate 1,138, forward strand.
TCCGCGTCGTAAAACGCGTTGCGGCCGTCCTTGAACAGCGACTGATGCACGTGCATGCCACTGCCGGCCTCGCCAAAGAGCGGTTTCGGCATGAACGTCGCGTAGACGCCGTTCTCCTGCGCTATCTCTTTCACCACGACGCGATACGTCATCACGTTGTCGGCCATCTTGAGCGCCGAGCAGTACCGCAGGTCGATCTCGTGCTGGCTCGGGCCGACTTCGTGGTGGCTGTACTCCACCTGGATGCCGAACCGCTTGAGCGCGCGGACGGTATCCTTGCGCAGGTCGATTGCGAGGTCGCGGGTCGTCTGGTCGAAGTACGTCGCGTGATCGAGCACTTCGGGCTCGGTGTCGCTCTTGAGGTAGTAGTACTCAAGCTCGGGGCCGATGAAGAACTCGAAGCCCATCTCTTTGGCGCGCTCGAGGTTACGGCGCAGGACGTAGCGAGGATCCGCCTCGTAGAAGCCGCCTTCAGGGCGCATGATGTCGCAGAACATCGTGGCCACGAGCGCGCCCTTCTGCCGCCACGGCAGGATCTGAAGCGTGGTGGGATCCGGCAGCGCGATCATGTCTGACTCCTGGATTCTCGCGAATCCCTGAATTGACGAGCCGTCAAAACCCATTCCCTCGGACATAGCCACATCGAGCTCTTCGACGTCGATCGTGAACGACTTCAGGAAGCCGAGCACGTCGGTGAACCACAGGTGGATGAACTCGATCTTCTGGTCCTTGATCGACTTTATGACCTCGGATCGCAGCTGTTGGGGCATCGTTCCTCCTCGGCGTGCACTGGTTTGTATTACTTCGGGATTTCTCTCATGTTTCCGATACGTTACGATAGCCGAAATCAGGCGGCCCCGTGAGGGGCTTTTGTGAAGTCAGGGGATTCCATGACACTTCAACGACCCAACGCGAACGACGCTACGCAAACCACCAACCGCTCACGTGACGTCGCGCCGGCCTCGGGCATCTGCACCCGGTGCGTCGACGGATGCCGCGGCAACTGCGAAGTCTTCAAAGCCTCGTTCCGCGGCCGGGAGGTCATCTACCCGGGTCCGTTCGGCGAAGTCACCGCCGGCGGCGACAAGGACTACCCGATCGACTACTCGCACCTCAACATCATGGGCTACGCGCTTGGCGCCGAGGGACTGCCCGGCGGAGACGCAGGGACGCCTGACAATACGCTCTTCCCCGTCGTGGACACCGAGACCGTCTTCGGCGATGTCAACAAGGTGAAGATGCGCGTCCCGATTTTCACCGGCGCGCTCGGCTCCACCGAGATCGCGCGCAAGAACTGGGAACATTTCGCCGTCGGTGCGGCCATCAGCGGCATCTCGCTCGTGTGTGGCGAGAACGTCTGCGGCATCGACCCGGCGCTTGAGCGCAACGCTGCGGGCAAGGTCTCCAAGGCCCCCGATATGGAACGCCGCATCGAGAACTACCGCCGCTACCACGAAGGGTACGGCGACATCCTCGTGCAGATGAACGTCGAGGACACCCGCCTCGGCGTGGCGGAGTACGTGGTCGAGAAGCTCGGCGTCGAGACGGTCGAGCTCAAGTGGGGCCAGGGCGCCAAGTGCATCGGCGGCGAGATCAAAGTCGACTCGCTTGAGCGCGCGCTGGAGCTGCAGCACCGTGGTTATCTCGTCACGCCCGACCCGAGTGATCCGGCCATCCAGGCGGGCTTCCACGACGGCGCTATCCGTCAGTTCGAGCGCCACTCCCGCCTCGGCTTCATCGACGAAGAAGGCTTCTACGCCGAGGTCGCCCGCCTGCGCGCGCTCGGCGCGAAGCGGGTCACGCTCAAGACGGGCGCGTACGGCATGCGCGAGCTCGCGATGGCTATCAAGTGGTCGAGCAACGCGCGCATCGACCTGCTCACAATCGACGGCGCACCCGGCGGCACCGGCATGAGCCCGTGGCGCATGATGGAAGAGTGGGGCACGCCCACGTTCTACCTGCAGTGCATGACGAACGAACTCATCGCGAAGCTGCGCGAGTGCAAGGGTGCCTACATCCCCGACATCGCGATCGCCGGAGGCTTCTCCACCGAGGACCACATCTACAAGGTCCTCGCGATGGGCGCTCCGCACACGAAGGCCGTCTGCATGGGCCGCGCGCTCATGATCCCGGGATTCGTCGGCAAGAACATCGAGGTGTGGATGAAGGAGCAGAACCTCCCGAAGTCCGTCTCCGAATTCGGCGGATCGAAGGAAGAGATATTCGTGTCGTATGAGACGCTGAAGGCCAAGTACGGAGCACAGATCGACGAGATTCCGCTCGGCGCGATCGCACTCTACACCTTCAGCGACAAGCTGAGAGTCGGATTGCAGCAGTTCATGAGCGGCAGCCGCAAGTTCGACCTCGCGTCGATCACGCGCGACGACGTATTCGCGCTGACCGAGGAAGCGGCGAGGGTCTCCGGCATCACGTACGTCATGGACGTGCAGCGCGAGGAGGCAATGCGCATCATCTGCGGCTAGGTGTAGACTGGTTTACCGGCGCGAATACAGCGCCGCCTCCGGACCTCCGGGGGCGGCGCTTTGAGTTTCAGGAGACCCAGGAACATGAAGCACCGACCAATAACCCGAATGGACGAGCCTCAGGCTCCGCTGCCCGGAGACACACCCACATACGAGGCGGACGCTTCGGGTCCTCCTCGGCGCATCCTGCGAGGCATCGCCACCTTCGAGTCGTTCCAGCACCGCGACTACACCTACTTCTTCTTCGGCGCGCTGCTTTCGAACGTGGGAACGTGGACGCAGACCGTGGCGCTCTCCTGGGTCATCTATGCACTCACCAACTCGTCGTCCTCGCTCGGGATAGTGAACTTCCTCTCGGGCATCCCCATCTTGTTCCTAACGCTCTTTGCCGGTTCGCTCGTGGACTACGTCGATCGGCGCAAGCTGCTGATCGGGGCGCAGGTGATTCTGATGGGGCAGGCAGGCGCATTCGCCTACCTCAATCACACCGGGCACATCACGATGGGCTGGATCTACGGCCTCACACTCGCCGGTGGCGTGGTATCAGCGTTCATGTTCCCCGCATGGCAGACGATGGTGCCGGACCTGGTGCCCCGTTCGTCACTCCTGAACGCAATCGCGCTCAGCTCTGCACAGTTCAACGCAGCCAGGCTCCTCGGACCTGTGGTCACGGCCGCGATCATGATCTCCTTCTCGGCCAACGAGACGCTCGGGATAACGATGGTCTTCCTGGTGAACGCGGTGAGCTTCCTGTTCGTCATCTGGGCGCTTGCCGTCATCAAGCCGAAGCAGGAGGTGCAGAAGCGCACCGAGGGGCAGTCGACCGCGAAAACGCTCGGAGCGGGTCTCGCGTATGCGCGTCAGCACCGACACGTGGCGATGCACCTGGTCACGGCGGTCATGCTCACCATTTTCGGCATGCCGTTCATGACCCTGCTCCCCGCGTTCGCCAAGGACATCCTCGGCCTTGGAAGCACAGGCTACTCAACGCTGATGGTCTTCAACGGGATGGGCGCGCTCTTCGGCGCACTCATGGTGGCCTCGCTGCCGAGGAGTGTCCGCCGAGAAGTCATCATCCGGTACGGGTTGGCGATCATGGCGCTCGGCGCTGTGGCGCTATCGTTCTCGCGCTCGTTCGCTCTCGCATGCGTGCTCATGGTCGTTCTCGGCGCGGCATTCCTTGCCTGCGTCTCGAGCATCAACGCGAACCTGCAGACCGCTGCGCCGAACCACCTGCGCGGTCGAATCATGGCGCTGTTCGTGATCGCGTTCATGGGGATGATGCCGTTCGGTTCGCTCGCCTTCGGGGCGCTCGGCGATGCGCTCACCGTTCCCCTCGCTATCCTCGTCGGGGCGGTCGCTCTCTTGGCGTACGCCGCACTATTGGCGCTTCGACCAGGGCTGCTCTGCGAGAAAGGCGCGCACTGCTAGCTCATTCAGCAAGCTCCTCGGCGCAGATCCGGTCAATCTCGGCCATGGCCGCGGCATCGAGGGTGAACCCGTCGACCGCCTGCATCGCCTCAAGCTGCTCCGGCTTGCGGGCTCCCCAGAGCGCGATCGTGAGCCCCGGCTGATCGAGCAGCCACCGGACCGCCAGGTGGATGACGCGCCGGCCGTACGCTTCCTGCGCGAATGCATCAAGGCGCTTCACTGCCGAAAGGTGCCGGCGGTACGACTCTCCGTGGAACATATCGGCCCTGCGTGCCTTGTCGCTCGATTCGTGCCCCCTCCTCATCGCGCCGGTGAGCAGGCCGCGCGCGAGGGGGCTGTAGGCGAGCGTGGCAAGCCCGCGGTCGCGGCAGAACGGCAGGACGTCGGCTTCGGCCGCACGCTCGAAGAGGTTGTAGCGGAACTGCGCTGTATCGAGGCGACCGCCGGCGCAGAACTCCTCCATCTGGTCGGGGGCATAGTTGCAGACGCCGACCGCACGGACCAGTCCTTCGTCCACGAGCATCCCGAGTTCGGCTGCGGTCTGGTCGAACGGCACAGCCGGGTCCGGCCAGTGCACCTGATAGAGATCGATGTAGTCGGTTCGCAGCCGTGCGAGCGAAGAGACCACCTCTTCGCGGATGCGTCCGGGCGATGCATCGCGCCAGGGGTCATGGCGCGAGTCCCACGAGAGCCCGAGCTTCGTTGCGATGACCACGTCTGAGCGATTCCCACGCTTGTCGAGCACTCCGCCAAGGAGTTCCTCGGACAGTCCAAAACCGTACACGGGTGCGGTGTCGATGATGTCAACGCCGAGGTCGAGTGCACCCTCGATGGTCGCCCGAGCGTCGCTCTCGTTCGCCCCGCCCCACATCCAGCCACCCATGGACCAGGTTCCGAGCGCAACGCGCGAGACGTCCCTGCCAAGTGCCGGAAGCCAGACCCGTTCCATGCGAAAATCCTCTCCCTGTTGTGCCCCGGATTCTACCCGTTTTGGCATGCTCATTGCTTTCTAATGCCCAAGCAGTGCGACCCGCTCCATCCCTCCCCCCTCGGAGCTGGGGACGCCGCTTGACAGAACGGGGCGCGTCCCCCCACGCGCCTCGTTTGCTTTCCGGGATCTACCTGGAAAATCAGAACGACCCGCCTCCCCCAGGCGGGTCGTTCGCTTTTCCGGAAGGACAAACCGCCTAACCGAAGCGTCCGGTAATGTAGGATTCTGTGCGTCGGTCATCGGGATTCGTGAACATCCGCTTGGTCTCGCCGACCTCAACGAGGTGCGCAGGCTGATCCATGGATTCACGCAGCATGAACGCGGTCTGGTCCGAGATGCGCGCAGCCTGCTGCATATTGTGGGTCACTATCACGATAGTGACCATGTTCTTGAGCTCTGCGATGGTGTCCTCGATCTGCTGCGTCGAGATCGGGTCGAGCGCCGAGGCAGGCTCGTCCATCAGCAACACCTCGGGCTTGGTCGCGAGCGCACGGGCGATGCAGAGGCGTTGCTGCTGACCGCCGGAGAGTTCGAACGCGTGCTTCTTCAGGTGGTTCTTCACCTCGTCCCAAAGCGCAGCATCCTTGAGTGCCTCTTCGATGATCGCGTCAAGCTCGTCACGCTTTCGCACACCCTGGGTGCGCGGGCCGAATGCCACATTATCGTAGAGGGACATCGGGAACGGGTTAGGGCGCTGGAAGACCTGTCCCACGCGCATCCGAAGGTCCACCGGATCGATGCTCTTCTGGTAGATGTCGAGCCCATCGAGCGTGATCGTCCCGCCAACGCGAACGTTGCCGATCTCGTCGTTCATCCTGTTGAGGCAGCGAAGCAGCGTCGACTTGCCGCAGCCAGATGGTCCGATGAGCGCAGTCACGGCGCGGGTTGGAACGAGCATGTTCACGCCCGCGATCACCGTCTCGGCCCCATACGCGACCGAAACATCGGTCAGCGAGAAACTGCCGTTGATTTCCTCGGCAGCGTGCTCGATTGTCCGCACCGGTTCAGCGACTCCATACGGTGCGTCCATAACGGCCTCCTCGACAACGGCAGACATCACCACTTGACCTTCCTCCTTTGGACCGAGCGCCAGCCAGCCGCGAACATGCTCACTATGCTGACGCCGGCGACGAGAACGAACGCTGTGCCCCAGGTGACCTCCGGCGGCACGTTTGGAACTTGTGTCGCGAGCACGTACAGATGGTACGGCAGCGACATGTACTGCGAGAAGACCGAGTCCGGCAGCGTTGGCAGGAAGAATGCGGCGCCGGTCACAAGGATGGGCGCCGTCTCACCCGCAGCACGGGACAAGCCGAGAATCGATCCGGTGACGATGCCGGGAGCCGCAGCGGGCAGGACGACCTTGTAGATGGCCCGCCAGCGAGTGGCGCCGAGCGCGAGGGCCGCCTGCCTGATGTCCGACGGAATCTGGCGTAGCGCCTCCTCCGTAGAGGTAATGACCACGGGCAGCGTGAGACACGTGAGCGTGAGCGCCGAGGCAAGCATCGACTTCCCGATCTGCATGAGCAGAACGAAGACCGCAAGACCGAAGAGTCCGTAAACGATCGACGGCACGCCGGCCATGTTCGCGATCGAGAGCCGCACGATGCGCGTGAGTAGGTTCTTCGGCGCATACTCGGCAAGGTAGATACCGGCCATGATGCCGAGTGGCAGCACGAGCAGTGCGGTGAGCGTGACGAGCATCAGCGTGCCGACGATGATCGGGAAGATGCCGCCGGCGCGCATCCCCATGGCTGGCTTCGCAAAGATGAAGTCGAGGCTGATGCCGGGCAGGCCGCTCACGACGATCTTGCCGAGGATGAACACCGCGGTGAGCACCACGAGCGCAACGCACGCGCCCGTGACAAGCTTCATGAACGCTTCGATGGTTCGGGCCGTGTTGGCCCTGCGCGTGCGGGTGCTCATCGGCGCCACCGCTTCCGCTGGCGCTCAAGCACAAGGTCAGCTGCGAGGTTGATCGCAAAAGTGATGGCGAAGAGCACGAGCCCGACGCTGAAGAGGACCGAGTAGTGGAGTCCGCCGAAGACGACCTCGCCCATCTCGGCAGCGATCGTCCCGGTCATCGTGCGGACCGACTCGAAGACGCTGCCCGGAATCACCGCCGCGTTCCCTGTGAGCATCAGGACCGCCATGGTCTCGCCGATCGCGCGGCCAAGGCCGAGCATCACGCCGGCGAAGATACCGGAGCTTGCCGAGGGCACGACCACCTTGTAGATCGTCTGCCAACGCGTGTTGCCGAGCGCGAGCGATCCCTGCCTCAGCGCATCCGGCACCGCATGAAGCGCATCCTCGGAGATTGAGATGACCGTTGGCAAGCTCATGATGCCAAGCACAAGACCGCCGGTGAGCGCCGTCATCCCCGAGGTCAGGTGGAACGTCTCCTTCACCCACGGGATGAGAACCGCCACACCCAGGAAGCCGTAGACGACCGAAGGAACGGCCGCCATGAACTCGATAACGGTCTTCATGCCCTCCTTGAACCATCCCGCCGAGAACTCCGAGATGTACACCGCCGCGCCGATACCGATCGGCACGAAGACGACGAGCGCCACGGCAGTGACCATCAACGAGCCGGCGATCAGCGGAAGAAAGCCGAAAATCTTGGGGGTGCCGGTCGGGAACCACTGCGTGCTTGTGAGCATCGTGCCGAGGCTGACCTCGGACATCGACCGCCGCGCCTCAACGAACAAAAAGACAGCGATCGCGAGAAGTATCACGATCGACAGCAGCCCCGCCGCGTACACGAGTGTGCGGACAACGGCCTCGGCCGCACGACGTCGCGTCGTGCGGCCGAGGTGCCGTCCCGCCATATCGGTGGGAGTCACCTTCATTGGTATGTATCCGCCCTACTGGACCGGAACGAAGCCTTCGTCCTGAACAATCTTCTGACCCTCGGCCGAAAGGACCCAGTCGAGGAACGACTTCATTACACCAGATACCTCGCCGTTGCTGTAGAGGTAAAGTCCGCGGCTGATCTTGTACTCACCAGCGAGCACACTCTCGACCGACGCCTGGACACCCTCGACCTTGAGCACCTTGATCTTGGGGTCGAGATAGCCCACGCCAACATAACCGATTGCGGCGTCGTTCGCTGCAGTCTCATCGACGATCGCCTGGGTCGAAGGCAGGAGCTTCGCAGCCGATGCGTAGTTCTTGTCCTTGCCTACCACGGCCTCCTTGAAGTACTCGTACGTGCCAGACGAGGAGTCACGGGAGAGGATGACGATGGCCTTGTCAGCACCGCCCACCTCTTTCCAGTTCGTGATCTCGCCACGGTAGATCTTGCCGATCTGCTCGATCGTGAGGTCCTCGACGCCATTGGCGGGGTTCACGACAACCGCGATGCCGTCACGCGCCACCGTGTGCTCCACGGGGTTGACGCCGTTGGCCTTGGCTTCCTCGATCTCTTCATCTTTCATCTCACGAGAAGCGTTTGCAAGATCGATGGTCTTGTTGATGAGCGATGCGATGCCGGTGCCCGAACCGCCACCCTTGATCGAGACCATCACGCCCGGATTCTCCTCCATGAACTTCATCGACCAGCCGGTCGCGAGGTTCACCATGGTGTCAGAACCCTCGATGTTGATCGCACCGGTCAGCTCAGACTCAGCCGGCTTGTCAGTGGTGCCGTTGGTGCCGTTATCTGCCGTGGTCTTGCCACAGCCCGCGAGCCCAAGCGCGCCAAACGCCAGTGCCGCGACCAGACCGAACGCTACAAGCTTCTTCACGTTGCTGATCCCTCTCCTCGGATTGCTGATCTACTGCGCCGACAGCGCCTGCCGACGTGTCCATGGTAGGGAGGCGGGAACCTCGAGTGGTTGCACCGGTGTAAAAGAACGACGTCTTTCGTGAAACCATTGTAAAATCCATTTGAATCTCATTCCGGGCGGGTCATGCTGTCGCTACTGGAATCGAGGACAACCGGAGGTATCGTGGCCAGGGTGCTGATCGTTGAGGACGACCCTATCATTAGACAGACGGTCGACTACGCGTTGCGCCGAGCGGGGTTTGATACGCTTACGGCCGCCGACGGCGTCGAGGGCCTGCAGCTTGCGCTCGAGCAAGTCCCCGACCTCGTGCTGCTCGACCTCATGCTGCCAGGCATCGACGGCTACGCTTTCGCTGAGCAGCTCCGCCGCAAGGACCGGGATGTAGCGATCATCATGGTGACCGCGCTCGACCAGGAGCGTGACAAAGTGCGGGGCCTCGATGCCGGTGCCGACGACTACATCACGAAACCGTTCTCCATGGAAGAACTCCTCGCACGCGTGCGGGCGAACCTTCGTCGGGTGCGCGAGCGGCAGGTCCTCGCTGCCGAGACGATCATCGAGACCGGAGACCTCGTGATTGAGCCGGCTCAGGTGCGCGCAAGCGTCGCAGGAGCACCCGCACGACTCCGCCTCAAGGAGTTCCAACTACTCGTTGCCCTCGCCTCTCATCCGGGGCTGCTCATGTCGCGACAGCGCCTCGCAAGCGAGGTCTGGGGGTACGATTTCCTTCCGTCCTCAAGGACTATCGACGTCCATATCAGACGCCTGCGACAGGCGATCGAGGAGCCCTCGGCGTTTGTCTACATCCACACCGTACACGGTGTCGGCTACCGGTTCGAACCGATCATCAAGGCGGAGTAATGACGTTGCGCACCACATGGGCGGACTCGTACCGCTTCCGACTCGTCCTTGGCTACGTGCTGGTCGTCAGCATCCTCGCTGGTGCATGGGCGTGGAGTCTCTACGGCCCGCTGACCGATACCGTGATCGAGCAGCAGCAGGCGCACCTGCAGAGCGTGGCGCAGGCGGGCGTGCTCGTGGTTGCGCGAACGCCCGGAGCACCCGAACAGACCCTCAGCGAACTCGTGGCCCGTACCGATTTGCGAATGACGCTTGTCGCCGCTGACGGCAGAGTGCTTGCGGACAGCGCCGAGGAGCCCTCGGCAATGGGCAACCACGGCGATCGGCCAGAGATCATAACCGCACTCGCAGGCACGGTTGGCCGGGATGTCCGCCGCTCGGCAACGCAGGGCGTCGAGCAGATGTACGTGGCAGTTCCGGCAACCTACCGCGGCGAGCGTGTCGCGCTCCGCGTCTCCGAGTCGCTCGAGAAGATCAGTGAGCTCTCGGCCAACGCGAGGCAGACCGGCCTGCTGCTCCTGGGGCTCTCTGTGATACTCGCGCTGCTCCTCGGCGCACGCACTGCCACCAACACCGCGCGGCCGGTCGAGCGCCTCGCCGATGCAGCCACAGCGATGGCGGCCGGTGACCTGCTCTCGGGCGTTCCCGACGAGGATGGCGCTCTCAGGCCGCTCTCGGCAGCGCTTTCCGAGCTGCGCATGCAGATGCGAGCGCGCATCGGCGATCTCGAGGCCGAGCAACGCAACCTCCGAACGGTACTGGACGGCCTCGCAGACGCAGTGTTCCTGCTCGATGGCTGTAAAGTCCGGCTCGTGAATCGCGCTGCAACGACGATGTTCCGCTCCTCGGCAGCCGAGATGCGCGGTCGCGACATCGCCGACGCCGGGCTACCCGCATCGCTCGCCACGACCATCACCGCTGCGCTCGCCACAGGCGTGCCTGAGACCCGAGAGTCCGGCCCCGACCCGCTGCAGCGCTACCTACGCGTCACGGTGGTCCCGCTCGATCCCGCAGACGGCGCCGAGCGCCACCTCGTGGTCGTCTCGGACATCACGGACCGCATGCGGCTCGACAGTGTGCGGCGGGACTTCGTTGCGAACGCCTCGCATGAACTCAAGACGCCCACCTCCGGCATTCTGCTGCTCGCTGAGTCCGCCGCACACGCGGTCGACGACGGCGACACCGATCAGGCGCTCACGTTCGTCGGCCAGATCGAGTCCGAGGCCGTGCGGCTCAGGCAGCTCGTGCTCGACCTGCTCGACCTCTCGCGGCTGGAGAGCGCTCCGGACGCGTCGTCTGTTACCGAGATGCGCCAGGCGATCGACTTGTCACTCGCGGCGCACCGTCGCGCTGCCGGCGTGAAGGGCCTGGAGTTGACGGCTGACTTCTCGGCGGTCGAGGGCGTGGATGTCTATGTCCAGGCAGACGGCACCGATCTGGCCGTGGCGCTCGACAACCTGCTTGCGAACGCGATCACCTACACCGAGTCAGGAGTCGTGAGCGTCTCCCTGAACGCCACCGACGCGCATGTGACGTTCTCGGTCAGCGACACCGGCATCGGGATACCCGCCGAGGACATCCCGCGGGTATTCGAGCGCTTCTACCGCGTGGACCGCTCGCGTACGCGGGACAGTGGCGGTACCGGCCTCGGGCTGTCGCTCGTCCGGCATGTCGTGGAGCGGACGGGCGGTTCGGTGGAGATCGACTCCAAGCCGGGCGTCGGCACCAGCGTGACGGTCACGATGCCGCGCGCGGTCTAGCGCCGCGAAGTCGTGCCGCTCGTCACTGAGATGTAGGCGCCGACCGAGACGGTCATGATCGTCGCGCCAAGTAGCCAGGCGCCCACAACATCGCCGAGGTAATGCACGCCGAGGTACACCCGCGACATCGAGATGATGACTGCAAGCGCAACGCATGCGATCGACACGAACGCCTTATGCCTGAGCGACAGCCGCTCATCGACGGTGAACAGCAGAAACACGATCGTGCCGAAGAAGAGAAACGCTGCGAGCGCGTGTCCAGAGGGAAACGCGAGGTTAGTTGGAGGCTCGATGCGCGCGAACTCGACCGCCGGTCGGGCGCGTCCTGCGATTGCTTTCACGAGCTCGCCGAGCGCCGGACCCACGGTCATGGTAGCCGCGAAGAGCACCGCTTCCGGGCGCAACCCGCGCCAGTAGAGCCACGCCGAGACCGCAAGCGAGAGCGACGCCATGATTGCAAACCCGCCGAGCGTGGTGAAGGCGACCGCGATCGCATCGAGCGTCGGCTCGGCAAGCGAACGAATGCCAGCGGAAACTGCGTGATCAAGTGCGATGAGCGAGGGAAGCAGTATGAGCATCGCCCACAGCGCACCGAAACTCACGACGGCTAGGCCGAACACGATGACGAGCGCGCCGGGTCGCGTGTCGCGCCGCCATGATGCGCCTCTCCCCCACGCCATCGAGTGCTCCTTATCCGCCGGCAGCATCCAGCATACGCGACGCGACCTGCTTCTTGCGAGAAAGAACGCCATTCATCCACGCCGAACCCGACGTGAGGTCGATTCCGAGCGCTCGCTCCGCCAGACGGGTTCGACCCACCGCGACGATCTCGCTGCCCTCCCGGACGACATCGGTGACCATCACCATCAGCAGGTCGTAGCCCCGCGCAAGCAGCATCTCGTCCATCACCGAGAGAAGCTCCGCGCGATGGTCGAGCACCTCGGCGATGTCAACGGTCTCAACCTGGCCGATCGCGAGGACCGCATCCCCGGCTCGATACTCCTTGAGGTCGGTGCGGACCGCCTCCTCTGCCGAGAAACGCCGCCCGTGCGACCGCGCACGGAACATCTCCATCCCGAACTCGACCGCATCCACGCCAACGCGCTTCGCCAGGCGCGCCGCGACCTCGCGGTCAGTATCGGTGGCAGTTGGCGACTTGAGCAGCACGGTATCGGTTAGAAGCGCCGAGAGCAGCAGCGCGGCCATGCCAACGGGCGGCTCCACCCCAAGTTCGCGATAGCGCTCGGCAACGATGGTCGCCGTGGAGCCGACGGGCATGTTCAAGAACAGGATCGGCGCGGCCGTCTGCACGTCGCCGACACGGTGATGGTCGATGATCTCGAG
>CAKMKD010000141.1 GCA_927439865.1 uncultured Coriobacteriia bacterium
GAGCATCGTTCTGCGCATCTGAATCTCCGTCCCGTGGGGTACGTGTCCATGATAGCGCGCGTGCGCAGGGTTTCTTGTTGCGCCGTTACCGGAGCGACACGGGAGGAGCGAGCGCGGGCCGCGCGGGCAGACCCCAGAGAGTTCCGGAAGCATCCCAAAGATGGCACACTCAGAGCTACACGTACCGGAGGGGGGGAGTACGAATGCGGGGCTGCATCGCACCGCCGGGGCTGATCAGCGGCAACGTGCCCGCGGGTGCGTGGGCGATCCTTGTCGCGTTCTTCGCGGTCTCGCTCGCAGCGGTGTTCGCCTACGTCAATCGTGTCGACAGCAACGGGTAAAGGTCGGGGATATCCTCTGAGAGCGCACTCGACACGGCGCATAATGTGTAACGATTGAGAGCATCAGGCAATCTGATGTACACTCGCGACATGGAACCGACACTCGCAGTCTGTGGACACACGGCGCCGTCTCCCGAGGCGACGGTGGAGTTCGTCCGCGAAGTCGCCGGGCGTGCAGGAATCGACCTCTCTCTTGCGCCGCGCGACCTTGCCTCCACAGCCGAGACCACGCGCGTCTTGCGCTCGCTTGCTCTCGGCCACGACCTTGATATCCGCTACCACCTTCCGCTCGGCTACCGCGAGATCGGTCATGAGGATCCCGCCGAAGCCGACCTCGCGCTCGGGTGGATGACCGAGGCGGTCTCGCAGGTCGCCGTCGCCGGCGGCCGGTACCTGACGCTGCATGCGGGGCTCCCGCACGACGCTCCACGCGGGCGCATCTCGGCCACTACGGAGCGGCTCGCCGAGATTGTCGCGCACGGGGTGGGTCTCGGCGTCGAGGTCTGCCTCGAGAATCTGCGGTGGGGGCTCACCAGCGATCCCGACGAGTTCATGGGGCTTGTGACTGGCAGCGGCGCGTCGGTGACGCTCGACGTGGGGCATGCGGCTTCCAGCGACGTCGCGGCGCGTGGCTTCGGCGCCGAGCAGTTCGCGCGCATGGTCGCCCCGTACGTGCGTAACGCTCACGTGTACGAGCGCGAGGAAGGCTGCCACATCGCTCCGCTCGACCTCACCGCGCTCACGGCACCGCTTGATGTGCTGCTCGACGAGACGCCGTGCGACTGGTGGGTCGTCGAGCTGCATAACATTGAGGAGGCCCGCCGCACCCGTGCGATGTTGGCGGAGTTCCTCGAAAGTGCTCTTGTCCGCCTTGCGGGCTGAGCACTCCGGTATGCTGTAGCTATGACTACACGTTGCGAAGCAGGAACTCTCGCCGTCGCCGAGATCTCGGGCGCGGATAGCATCGCAGCCACACTTGCGTACTGCGACCACAGCCGCGGTGTGCGCACGATTCTCCCAACGTACGTGCACACCGGTACCGAGTTCGGGGATTTCGCCGGCATCAAGGGCAATGTCACGTTCCTCGGCGAGGAGCTTGAATCGCGCTTCGACGTGGAGCTGCTGCCGCTCAAGGAGTCCGGCAAGCCGCGGCTCTGGGCTGCCCTCAACGGCCGGTTCGGCTCCGTGCTGGCCGAGCGGTACGGTGCGTGGGTGCCGTGCGTCGGCTGCCACCTCTACCTGCACCTGATGCGCATCCACCTGGCGCGCACGACCGGCGCGGTGTGTGTGATCTCCGGCGAGCGTGAGTGGCACGGCGATCGCCAGAAGCCGAATCAGGTCGCACGTGCGCTCGATGCCTACGAAGCGGTGCTTGCGAGCGTGGGCGTGCGGCTCGAGTATCCCGTGAGAGCCGCGTCCGAGAGCAGCGAGGTCGAAACGATTCTCGGCGAAAGATGGCCGGGCGGCTCTCCGCAGCTGGAGTGCGTGCTCTCGGGCAACTATCGAGGCGTTGACGGCGCATCGAAGGCTCTGGAGCTGCCGGCCGCGTTCTTCGACGAGTTCCTGGTCCCCGCGGGCATCCGCCTCGCCGATGCCGTTGCGAACGGACGCGCCAACTACGACGACATCGTCGCCGACGTCCTGCGCGACAGGGCGTGACGGCGTGACCAAGGTGCTCCTCGTCATCCTCGACGGGCTCGGCGACCGCCAGCACGACGTTCTTCTCG
>CAKMKD010000142.1 GCA_927439865.1 uncultured Coriobacteriia bacterium
CGGCCTTGAGATGACGCCCGTCACCATTGAGTCGCTCAAGCGCGCGAATCGCCGCCTCGCGGATGGCGGGATCGTGCTGACCGGCGTCGATCGGCCGCTTCCAGAAGCCGAGCTGCGGCCGCGCTTCTTCGGCGAACCCTCGAACGTGCCGGTCCTCTACGTGCGTCTCGCCATGCGGGCGAAGGCGCCGGTGGTGGTCATCTCGGCGATCAAGCGCGACGATGGCCTCTACGAACTGCAGGCATCCGAGCCGCTTGAGATGACCGGCTCCGTGAAGAATCCCGACGATGTGCTCCGCAATGCCGAGAAAGCCCTCGCCGTCGCAGAGACGTTCATCACTCGCGCGCCGCGGCAGTGGGCGATGCCGCACGCGGTGTGGCCCGAACTGACGGCACCGTAGCGTGTCCCGACACAGGAGGCAGTAGCCCAGATGGCTGACATCAAATCACACAAGCGCGTCAACGATATGCTCCTCGGCCCGCTTGAGCGGCCCGCGCTGCAGTGGCTCGCCGCGCGGATGCCCGCGTGGGTGACGCCCGACGTGCTGACGGGCATCGGCGTGATCGCCTCGATCATGATCTTTGCTGGGTACTGGCTTTCGAATCAGAGCACGTGGTGGCTGTGGTTCGTGAACCTCGGCTTCGTGCTCAGCTGGTTCGGCGACAGTCTTGACGGTACGCTCGCGCGATACCGCAAGATCGAACGCCCCAAGTTCGGCTTCTACATAGATCACACGGTTGATGCTGTGGCCGAGTTCTTCACGATCATCGGCATCGGTCTGTCGCCGTTCTTGCGCCTCGATATTGCCGCCTTCGCGCTCATCGGCTATCTGATGATGTCGGTGCACGTGTACGTGCGTACGTGCGTGGACGGCGTTTTCAAGATCAGCTACGGCACCGTGGGCCCCACCGAAATGCGCGCGATCATCATGCTCGTGAACACAGCCATCTTCTTCGCGCCGGAGTTCTTCTTGCGCGAGCTCACCGCGGGTCTCATGCCCTTCGATTTCATCGGCATCGCGCTGGCCATTGGGCTTACCCTCGCGTTCCTGATCGCGTCCACCAAACAGGGGATCGTGCTTGCGAAGGAAGGCAAGTAACAGCATGTGGCCGTTCAAATCAAGGAAGCTCGGCTACGCCCTCGGGAGTGGAAGTGCGCGTGGGCTCGCGCATATCGGCGTGCTGAAAGCCCTTGTTGCCGAGGGACTTGCTCCCGATATCATCTCCGGCACGAGCATGGGTGCGGTCGTCGGCGCCCTCTATGCGGCCGGACGCTCGCCCGAGGAGATCGAGCAGATCGCTCTTGGCTTCGACATCAAGTCGCTCGCTTCGCTGGCAGATGTCACGATGCGGGGCGGTGCCCTCCTCTCGGGGGAGAAGGTCGAGGCGTTCCTCGGCGAGCATCTGCCGGAGACGTTCGAAGAGCTTGAGCTGCCCTTTGCCTGCGTTTCGACGGACCTTTCTCGCGGCGAGCGCGTTGTGCACAGCTCTGGCGACCTCGTTCGTTCGCTTCGATCGAGCCTGTCGGTGCCACTCGTGTTCCTGCCGGTGCGCGATGGCGACCGCACGCTCGTTGACGGCTTTCTGAGTGACCCCGTGCCGGTCTCGCTCGCACGCGATCTTGGCGCGGACATCGTGGTCGCCGTGGATGTCTGCGGGGCGGGGCGGCTCTTCGAGGGCGAGATTGAAAGCGCTGGCGGCCCGCTCAAGGATCTGCGCGCGGCGCTTCGCGGCGAGGGGCCTCGACGTAGGGGCGCCTCGGGACTTGAGATCGCCGCCGCGACCGTGGAGGTGCTTGAGAGACACGTTGCGATGCCAGCCCTTGAGGATGCCGACGTGGTGATATCGCCCGAGGTGCACGAGTTCGCCGGCTACGAGTTCCTCTCGGTGCAGCGGCTTGTGGAGCTCGGCGAACAGGCGGGAGTCGCCGCGGTGGAGATAGTGCGGCTGCGCGCACGTCGCTGATGCTCAGCCGCCATTCGTCGCCACAGAACCTCCCTCTATCGCCAATGCCCGCGCTTGGCACTAGTATGAGGATGCTGCGCGCAATGCAACTCGACGCACATCCGACCGGCGCAAGAGACCCGGAGGGCCGATGGGCGATTTTCTGGCAGGGCAGGTCGACTATCTGCTGTTCTTGACAGGCACCTGGTTTCTCGTGGTGGCGATGCATGCGTACAGCCTGCGCCGCAGCAGGGAGCGAACGCTGCCATGGGGCTACCTCGCTTCCTTCGCCCTTCTGTGGGCCCTGCTCGAGTGGAGCCGCAGCCTCGGTCTTGTCTATCTGCCGCCGAAGTTCGTCTCGATGGGGACGCATCTCGTCGCCGGCGTCACGTACCTGCTGCTCGTCGAGTTCTGGCGTAAGAGCGCCGAGCGGCTCGGCACATGGCGGCAGCGCCCGTGGATCCTCGGCCCGCCAGCGATCTTGATCATTCTCGGGCTCGTGAGTGGTCAGGTGGGCCTCGTCGTGGTCGTCACCTACCTGCTCAGCCTTGTGGCCTTGGGTTTCGCCGCCTACGCGATCTTCGTCCATGCAACTCGTAGCGAGGAGCGCCTCGGTCGCCCGCTCATATATGCAGCCGCAGCGTTCGCGGTATTCGCGGTCCTCGGCATCTTCGCCGAGATGAAGACAGGCGTCTTCCCGATGAGCGTTCTGAACGAGAGCGCATTCCGTGCAATCGTGGGGGTTCCGGTCCATGCGGTCAGGGCGGTTGCAGCGTTCGTGTTCGCCTGGCAGCTCGGCGCCTACCACCAGCAGAGCACGGCGGCCACCCTGGACATGGAAACGCGGGGGGAGTTCAGGCGGCTTCGCTGGCTCACAACGGGCGCACTGTTCGTCGCACTCGCCGCGGGTTGGGTGATCACCGAGCAGACGGGTGCCTCGCATCTGGCGCAGCAGACAGGGAATCTGGCAACGCAGGCGCGCATTGCGGCCTCGGCGCTCGACGCTAAGGCTGTGAGCGCGCTTACGGGTACAGCACAGGACGCAGAAACCGAGAACTATCTCGTCATCCAGCGGCAGCTGTCGCGCATGCTCGACGCGACTCCCGGAGACATCTTCATGTACGTGGCCACCACGCGCGCGGACGGTGTGGTGATTCTCGCCGAGGGGACTCCTCTCAGGTATGACGGGGTGGAGGACCCCCCTGGCACGATATACGACGAAGCGAGCGAGGAGCTTAAACGAGCGGGTGCGAGTCCGCGCGAGTTCGTCGAAGGCCCGCTCACTGATCAATACGGGACCTGGTACTCCGGATATGCTGCCGTCAGGACACCCGACGGCAAGGCGGTTGCGCTCCTCGGCATCGATCGCCCGGCGATTGCGATCGATCAGGCGGTTGCCGAGGGCCGTTTGCTCGGGTTGCTCCTGAGCATCGTTATGGGTGTGCTCATCCTGGGTTTCTACCTCGTGACCCAGATAAGCCGGTCGTGGGCTGCGAGGGTCTCCACTACAGAGCGTCAGTTCCGGGCCGTGTTCGATAACGCGCCCGAGGGGATCTTCGTGATGCGCCTCGCCGACAACACCATCGTCGAAGCCAATCCGTACATGTCGGTGTGGTTGCTGTACCCCTCCGAGCAGATCATCGGTATGGACGTGACCACGCTCGTCGTCTCCGGACCCGAGGGGATCACGTCATGTCTTAAGGACCTCGGGGCGGACGGGGAGCCCGTTACGAGTGAGTGCAAATACCTGCGGGGCAACGGTTCAACCGTCGTCGTCGAGGTCACTGCGGTACCCATCCAGCATCGCGGGGAAGACTGTGCGCTGGTGTTCGCCCGGGACACCACGATGCGCAAGCAGACCGAGGAAGCAACCGAGTACCGTGCGCGTTTCTACGATCTGGTGAGCGACATCTCGACCGGTTTCATCAACATAGAGCCCGACCGCGTGGATGAAGGCGTGGACCGAGCGCTGCAGCTCATCGGCTCGTTCGTGAATGCCGACCGTGCGTACGTGTTCGAGTTCTCGGACGCGGGCGACAGAATGACTAACACCCATGAGTGGGTGCCCCTTGCCGCCATGTCTCGCAAGTCCGTCTTCGAAGCTGTTGAAGTCACTCGCTATCCATACATAGTGGACACGCTCGCGCACCAGGACGAGGTGATCATATCCGACGTCGAGCATGACGAGCATCTGTCGGATCCGGAGCGGCTGGCGCTTCACGAGGCTGGTGTGTTGTCGATCGCCGCTGTGCCGATGACGTGGCGAGGCGAGATCATCGGCTTCCTCGGATTCGACTCGATCAGTCGCACCGGTGCGTGGGGGCCCGAGGCTGTGAACCTGCTGCGCATGGCCGCGTACGCGATCGTGAACGCACTCGAACGTAAGCGGACGAACGTCGAGGTCCGCCGTCTCACGACAGCGCTCGAGCAGAGTCCGGTGGGCGTTGCGATGACCGACGTGAGTGGTGACATCGAGTACGTCAACCAGCGCTTCATGGCGCTCACGGGGTACTCGCTTAAGGAGCTCAAGGGGAAGAACCCGCGCATCCTGAAGTCGGGGCTCACGCCTGACGCCACATACGCGCGCCTCTGGGCCGCGCTTACCGCCGGCAAGGAGTGGCAGGGTGAGTTCGTCAACCTGCGCAAGGACGGGACCACGTACTGGGCGTCGGTATCGATCAGTCCGATTCGCAACTACGCCGGGGAGACCACGCACTACGTGTGCGCGCAAGAGGACGTCACTGCCATCAAGGCAGCCGAGGAGGCGCTGCAGGACTCGATGCGCGCTGCCGAGGATGCGAACCGCGCGAAGAGCGAGTTCCTGGCATCCATGAGCCACGAGATCCGTACGCCGATGAACGCGATCATCGGCATGGCCGAGTTGCTCGAAGAGACCGAACTCTCGATTCAGCAGCGACGCTACGTGGATATCTTCAAGTCCGCCGGTGAGTCACTGCTCGTGCTCATCAACGACGTGCTCGACCTTTCCAAGATCGAGGCCGGCAA
>CAKMKD010000143.1 GCA_927439865.1 uncultured Coriobacteriia bacterium
CAGTTGGCGCTTTCGGTCAAGATGTAGTCGCGGTGTTGTGCGATACGGGCGACGGCGTCGTTGACGGCACCCTGCTGACGCTCGATTTCAGCGAGCACCATGTCCGCGCGGAGGAGGTGGTAGGCGGCGCTCCAAGAAGCGGCATTCCCGCGGGCCACACTGGCCAGCTCGGCGGACCGCATCGAGTCGCCAAGGGCAAGCATCGATGAAGTTGACCCGGTTTGGTGGACACCTGACCATTGGGGACGCTGGTCCCCAGGAAGGATGTCCACATGCCCAGATCGAGACCGCCCTACCCGCCGGAGTTCCGAGTTGAGGCGATCCGGCTCGCGCGCTCGGGGGAGATCCCGCTCGCTCAGCTTGCCCGAGACCTCGGGATCGCCGACCAGACGCTGCGCAACTGGATCGCTCAGGCAGACGTGGACGAGGGCCGTCGCGGCGGCCTGACGAGCGATGAGCGCGAGGAACTGCGTCGCCTGCGTCGCGAGAACCGAGTGCTTCGCGAGGAGCGGGCCATCCTGAAAGAGGCAGCGGCTTTCTTCGCCCGGGAGATCGGTCCCCGGAAGTGACCTTCCGGTTGATCGAGGCGAAGAAGTCACAGCGTTCAGTCTCCCTGCTGTGCAACCTGCTCGGCGTTTCGCGCTCCGGCTACTACGCCTGGGCCGGCAGGCCGCCGTCGGTTCGCGCCGTCGCCGATGCCGAATTGACCAAGACGATCCGAGAGATCCACAAGGACACCAAGCAGATCTACGGAGCTCCCCGCATCCACGCGGAGCTCGCCGACGACCACGATGTCCACGTGGGCCAGAAGCGGGTCGCACGTCTCATGCGAGCGGCGGGCATCGTCGGCGTGGCACGCGGCAGGAAGTGGCGCACGACAGTGGCCGACCCGGCTGCCGCTCCCGCTCCCGATCTCGTCAACCGCGACTTCACCGCGAAGGCTCCCGACGAACTGTGGATCGCGGACTTCACCTACGTCCCGACCGGGCAAGGCTTCCTCTATCTCGCGGTGGTGATCGACGTGTTCTCACGAATGGTCGTGGGTTGGTCGATGCGCGACGACATGAAAGCGGACCTTGTCGTCGACGCGCTGTCCATGGCCATCGAGCGTCGCTGTCCGGCGCCGGGGCTCATCCATCACTCCGACCGCGGCAGCCAATACACCTCGCTCGCGTTCGGGCGCGAACTCAAGGCCTCTGAGATCGCCGCGTCGATGGGATCGAGGGGCGATGCCTATGACAACGCAGCTGCTGAGAGCTTCATGGCCACGATCAAGACCGAACTGACGACCCGCACCCGCTATGCCACCAGGCACGCCGCCAGAAGCGATATCTTCGACTACATCGAAGCGTTCTACAACCGCCGCCGGCGCCACTCCGCGCTCGGCCAGAAGAGCCCGCTCGTCTTCGAGCAGATCTACGCTACACTCACGTCAGACGAGGCCCAAGCGGCCTAACGGAGAACTGTCCACCAAACCGGGGGAACTTCATCGATGCCGCCACTTCACATCTGGCTAGGCAAGCCATTATGGGCAGGTGCCCTGTCTCGCGAGAGAACACAACGAGCGCGTGATCAGCGTCCGTAAGCGCTTCGTCAAGCATCCCCGCTGAGCGACGAACCGTCGACCTGTACATTCGGTTGTATGCGATATTTGACTCGTCGCTCGGGCATAATGCTGACTCTATTGCCTGGACCATCAGGGTCTCGGCATCCGCTGTATCCCCACCGCCTGCCCTTGCCGCAGCATCGGTGCCACGGAAACTGTCTATCAAGTGGACAAATCCGGAAGAATGAGCATTTTCCAACGCTTCGTGGGAAACCGCCAACGAATCGCGGACGCGTCCCATTTCGAGAAGCAGTGCAGCAAGGTTCCCATCACAGAGCAGCTTGGATTCGAGTGGCTGGTCTGGGGTTCCGCGCGCATCCCTTAGGACAGCCACCGCCGTTGAGATGTCGCCGCAGATGATTCCGAGCACCAGCAGAATCATGGAAACCGCCTGCGTCTTCGTGGCGGCGCGAACGCCGCCAGTCTTGCAGAGCGCTTGATAGCGCTCGACAAAGCGACGCCCCGTCACGACGTCTCCCAGCTGTGCGTGGGATGCTGCCAGATATGCGCTTAGCAGTGCAGCCCCGTCGTGGTCGCCGGCTAGGCCAGCCGACTCATGCGCACTCTCCAGCGCTCGGAGCAGGACGCGGAACTGGCAGGCGTCAAATCTGAGCCGCACCTCGACGAGCAGGCAATCTCGTTCAAGTAGTAAATCGTTCTGCATCGCCGCGAGTCTTCGTGCGGATCCCACTCTCTCAAGAGCTTTGGAGACATCGCCCCTGCAGCGAAGGAGCAGTGCACCCAAGAGGAGCAGCCGAGCATCCCCTGACTGCACAGACGCTGGGATCTTTGAGAGAAGTGAATCAAGCAGATCAAGGCAGTCCTCGTCTATGAGACGGTTTCCAATTCTGCCCAGTGTGTCTACGAGTCGTTCAGGCTTGTCCAGTTGAACAAGGACAGCAAACAGCCGATGGAAGTCCCTGCGACTCTCAAGCTCTCTAATGGTCGCGTCGGTAACTCGTCGCGCCTCACCTGAGTCAATGCTCGTTAGCGCTCTACCGTACTCCACTGCAGCAAGACAGTTCATCTCGAAACCCCGAATCCCGACGGCATCTGTTGTCAGCCTGATCAACGGGGCAGACCGCAATGCAGACAGGGCTTGAGCCGGGGTAACCTCGCAAACGCGACCAAGATCACTCAGGGATCCGTAGCCGAGCAGTGCAGCCGCCCCGAGAACACACAGAACAGCCTCACCAAGGGGAGCAATGAAGCATCTCCTGAGGTAGTCTCCGACGTCCAACGGAGCGTCCTTGAGCGCATCCTGAATCGGACCCCCATGACACATCACGTGCCTCAACAGCAAGACAAGGAGAGCTGGCTGGCCCGCACAAGTCACAAACAGAGCCTCGACCTCACCCGCATCCACCTCACGCTGTAAGAAGTGGCTTGCCAGAGCGGTCGTCTGCTCAGCCGCGAACTCCAGCTCTCTTCGCGTGACTGTCCAACAACTAGCTTCACGACTGTCAGACTGCGCCGAGGAATCAACCGCCCTGCACGTGCAAACGATGCGGATCCCTTCAAGCCCAGTCTCCCTAAGTAGCCTCAGCAGCTCCAGCAGGGGATCCGTCGACTGCAGTACATCAATCCCGTCAAGCACGACCAGAGAAGGGACTGGGTTAATCCCTTCAATGACATTGCGGAGACGTTCCCTCGCCGACTGTGAGTTGATGGAGTCCTGCACACGAACAACAAGCGTGCTCAAGGTATCAGAGCGCAACCTGGTTGCTACAGCCGACAACAGATCGGTATTGCTTGGTGAGCAACCATTCATGCTGAGCCACAGGCAGTGGTCTCCGTGCGAGCGCGCGAATTGAGCCGCCAGCACCGTCTTGCCGTAGCCGCTCGGAGCGACCACCAGCGTCAAGTCAGGAGCCGTGCGCGCGAAGGTATCCACAAGCCGACGGCGATGCACGGCGTACCCACATTCCGGTACGCCAGAAATCCTCTGTTCTCCCATTATCCTCCCCCATGCCTGGGAGATCCTCCTGAGGGGTGAAGTGATTGTATCGGAGCGGCAAAGCGACGGGAAGGTGCACCCAAGGATTTCGACAGTCCCATTCACGGCTGCGGTCACAGTCCTCGGTTTGCGCGTGAGCCGCCGAGCTGAGGCTTGGTTGCCTCAGTGGTTCGCGCTGCGAGACTGGACCGCAGCGACGACAGAAGTCACTGCGTGCGGAATCCATGTCTCCTCGATTTCCGCCACTGGCTTGAGATGAGTGCCCCGCTCTTGCACGCAATCGCTGTCTGTGGCCCTACGCCGCTCTTCAGCCAGACAGGAAGCGCGTATAATTGCGCCTCCAAGTTGCGCCTCGCGGGTTCTTCCGGTGGCACTCTCATCAGTGAGCGAATGCTGGCATCCAACCATGTCGGCCGAGGCACTGAGGAACGGGACCGCCCTGAGAATAGCGGCCCCGGTCTCGGCCCACTCGCTCACCTCATCGTGCGCGACTGCGCCAGTGACATCCCGACCAAGAGTACCGATTTCGTGAAGAAGTGCGGCATAGTTGAGCGCCTCAAGTTGATGTGCATTTAAACCAAGCCGGCGGCCGGCGGCAAGAGCGATACTCGCGACCTCTGCGGCATGACCGCGCCTACCGGCCAAGTGGAGTTCGCTGACTCTCGCCAATGCAGCAATCGTTTCCTGGTAGGCGACTTTGACACGAAGGTACAGCGCAAACCCATTCAGCAGAATCGCACCAAGAATAGTCATCACCGGAATGGACCAAGCGCCCATGGCTGGGTAAACAGCTACCAAAGCCACGCCAAGACACGCCTGTCCTAGGTATATCTGCCACACAGAACGCGTCATACTCGCAGCCACTCCCCACCAGCTGGCGCCTGACATTGCGCTGGTCTGCAGGGTCAGGGAAAGCAACTCAAGCGATGCGTAGGTGGCAACTGCGAGCCCTGTCAGCACCACGCTCGATGCATCAAGACCACCCAGAGCCGATCGACTGTGGTAGGCCACCCATAACACGAAGCCATGACGGCTAGCGTCGACGAGAATCCATTGGAACGTGGACTTGGTCACTTTACGCGCTAGCAGCATCCCACCGACAGAGCCAGCGAACAACGCAGCCATGCCGACAGCCGGCGAAAGGAACGCCAGTGCGGCACTAGCCGCAAGAGCGTCCACACGGACCACATCTCCTCTTGGAAGGCGCAGGCCAAGCACCGCCGTTAGGAGCGCAGCGGCACCAACCGCGAATGCCAGGGCGAGATTCCACTCGCCAGAGAACTGCGAGAGCGATAGCGATATCGACGCTAGCCAAACGAGGGGAACAACCGCAGCCCACTTGCGCCCGTTGGGCGTGACCGAAAGATGCTCGCCTGAGGCCTTCGAGTTCATGCCCCAGCCGCCCCAGTCTGCTCCAGATGTCCAAGCAGGGCGTCTACGGCGACCTGATCCAGCTGACTTCCAGAAACCGCGCGCAACTCCTGAGCAGCCTCATCAGCCCCCAGTGCCGCCCTATACGGGCGAGATGAGGTCATCGCATCATACGCGTCGGCGACGGCCAGCAGCCGCGCCTCGATTGGGATCTCGCCGCCAGCCAGCCCAGAGGGATAGCCCGTTCCATCCATCCTCTCATGGTGTGCAGCAACAATCGGCGCAACGTCTGCCAAGAACTCGACCTCCAACAACACGCTGGCACCCTTAGTTGGATGTTCGCGAATCTCCCCATATTCGGAGCTGGTCAGCGGCCCTTCCTTAATCAGTGTCGACTCAGGGATGCCAACTTTGCCAACGTCGTGCAGCAGTGCGGCGATCTCGACTCGTTCGACCAGGGCGGGACTCAGACCCAGGTGCGCTGCCATCGCCTTTGAGTACTCCGCGACTCGCTCGGAATGACCTCGCGTGTAGGGATCTTTGGCCTCAAGGGCTTGAACGAGAGACCTGACGGTGTCGGCGTATGCAGCCGATAGCTCAAGGTAGACGCGAAAGGTCTTGCGCGCGATTACGAAAGGCGCAGCTAGCAGAACCGCGCCAATCCAGCCTGTCGAATCGACCACTCGCGCCAATACGTAGCCCAGAAGTGCAAGCATCACGAAACTGATCCAGTAGGAGCCAAAGCTCTGTTCGCGGAGTATCCGCGCTATCGACATGCCCGCGCGGAGCGCTACTGCCTCACCCACTAGGGCGATGTTGACTACAACGAAGGCTGTGGCGGCAACCATTGCGGCCCCGAGTCCGAGCGCGCCTGCCCCCTGGGCCCCAGCGGTTACCCACGCCAAAGGATAGCCCCCCAAGGCCGCGTAGACCCACGCCGCAACGAGAATCGAAAGAACCAGCTGAGCACTGTTAAACAACTGCACATCGAGCGGACGCCGGTCGCGAATATCCTGCACCGAGACACTGCCGACAAGCGCGACGAGAGTCGCAGCGACCGGACCGTCATAGAGCAACGCCGCGAATCCAAGTGCGAACCCGAGGGATACGGAGCCCGAAATCGGGAGTTGAAATGCCAAGGTTTCTGCAACGAAGGCGAAGGCGCACAGTACGAGGATCGACTTCCAGTCTCGCACAGGCGACAGTCTAGCCCACAGTGTGAATGCCAACACAGCAGCGGCAATTGTCGCAGAGTAGTAGACCCTGAGCTTCATGATCACCTTTGATAGTGGTCCTGTGAAACCAAGAGAGGCGGGCCAACGCCGAGTGGTGTCATGCTATGCGCGGAACCAGGCCCCGCCGCCCAGTACGAGCGCGGCGAGAGAGCTAAGCAGGAAAATGATTCTCTTCATGTGAGAAGACCCCCTTTACGGTGATTTCGGGTCTTCTCCCATCCCGCTAATGATGGAAGAACGCTGTCCGCTCCGCTGT
>CAKMKD010000144.1 GCA_927439865.1 uncultured Coriobacteriia bacterium
GTGCGGCCGAGGCGCATGACCTCGACTTTGTCGATGGTCTGGACGAGTTCCTGACGACCCTCGTTGGCAACGATCGCGCGCACGCCGTGACCGCGGGCGGCCAGCGCGTTCGCCAGATCGCGGACGTGGTACTCGATACCGCCAAGATGCGGTGGGTAGTACTTGTTGACCATCGTCACTCGCATGCGAGCGGCCTCCGGGGTCATCACGTGATCAGACGCCCGTCGCCAGCGTCTTGCCCTCGGCAAGCAAATCATCGACCACACCAGCGGACGAGGCTTCGGCGTAGATGCGGACGAGCGGTTCGGTGCCCGAGGTGCGCATGAGGAGCCATGCGTCATCGGGGAGCAGGAACTTGATGCCATCGGTGCGGATGATCTCGCGGACGTCGAGGCCGGCGAGCGTGGCAGGCGCGAGAGTCGGGATGTTGGCGACGAAGGCAGCGACCGTGGGGGCATCGAGCCTGAGGTCAACGCGACCGTACTCCATGGGGCCGGTGACCGCGATAAGGTCGTCAACGAGCTCAGCAAGGCCTTGTTTGCGCTGTCCCATCATCTCGGCGAGCAGAAGTGCCATCAGTAGGCCGTCGCGCTCGCGCACGTGCGCCGGGATGCCGATGCCACCCGATTCCTCACCGCCGAGAAGCACGCCGCCCTTGACCATCTCTTCGTAGATCCACTTGAAGCCGACTGGCGTGGTGACGACTTCGAGGCCGAGATGCGCGGCGAGGCGGTCGACGAGCACGCTCGTGGAGAGCGTCTTGACGATGCGGCCGGTCATGCCGCGGTCCTCAACCAGGTGGCGCGTGACGAGCGCGATGATGCGGTGCGGGTTGACGAATGCACCGGTGCGGTCTGCTGCGCCGATGCGGTCGGCGTCGCCGTCAGTGATGAAGGCGGCGTCGAGGCCTTCCTGGCGGACGAGGTCGCGTGCTTCGTCGATGTGTGGCGGGATCGGCTCGGGGTGCAGGCCACCGAAGCCGGGATTCAGCTCGTGATGGATTTCGGTGACCGTGACGCCGAATTCGCGGAGCGTCTCGGCGAGATACGACTGGCCGGCGCCGTAGAGCGGATCGACGACGACATGCAGGCCGGATGCGGCGATCGCCTCGGCGTTGACGAAGCTCTTGAGTGCTGCCAGGTACGGGCCGACGAGGTCGACGGTCTCGAAGGTGGCGCGGGCTTGCGGCGCCTCGGGCACGAGCGCAGCCTCTACACGCTGCGTGAAGGAGACGGGGCTGGCCCCGCCATCTTCCATGCGCAGCTTGAAGCCGAGATACGGCGCCGGGTTGTGGCTCGCGGTGAGCATGACGCCGCCGACGGCGTCGTCGTCGTGCGCGACCGCCCAGCAGAGCGCCGGCGTGGGCAGATAGCGATCGGAGACCTTCACGCGGAGTCCGTGAGTGGCCAGGACTTCCGCGGCGGCGGCGGCGAAGGAGCCTGCCTCGAAGCGGGTGTCGAACCCGATGAGCACGAGGCCGCCGGGATGATCTTCGGCGAAGACGCGACCGGCGGCGTCGGCCACGCGGCGAAGGTTCTCGTAGGTGAAGTCATCGGCGATGACGGCGCGCCAGCCGTCCGTGCCGAAGTGGATCGTGCTCGTGGGGGCCATGGGACGCTCTCCCTCGAAAATGGCGGGGCGCTAACCTCGCCGGATGCGGCTTGACGTGCTCTATTGTGCCGCAAGATGGTGCTGGGCGGTACCTGCGACGCGACGACAGGAGCCGGGGGATGGCGGCCGCGCGTGCGACGGCGGGTCCCCGGTGCCTTTTTGGAGTGCATCGATTGCTTTCGATATCGGCAGCGTGGGCATCCACACGGCCCGTGTCGATATCGAAATCTCCCGCGCGGGCGAGCGGTGGCCAGAGCACCCACCCAATCGGGATGAGTCGATATCGACACGGGCGGTATCGATGTGGCGTGCACGGTTATCGAAGCGCATCGATGCACTCTGAAAAGACCCACCGCCGCCCGGCCCTCATAAGTCAGTCAGGACATTTCGGCATCACCAAACGCTATACTGTCGCCATGCCAACGACTACGCAGATCCCCCACTTGCACGCTGTCGTCCTTGCGGGCGGTAGCGGCACCCGGTTCTGGCCGCTCTCGCGCGAACTCGCTCCGAAGCAGTTTGTCAGCATCTTCGGTGGCGTGAGCCTCATCACCCGGGCGGTCCTGCGCGTCTCGGAGATGGTCGCCGAGAACGGCATCCACGTGCTCACCAACGAACACCTGCTCGACGAGCTTCGCAACCACCTCAAGTCGCAACACGAGATCGACGGCCTGGAGATCGACTACCTCGCAGAGCCGATCGCGAGAAACACCGCACCGGCGATCGCGCTCGCTGCTGCATACCTGCTCCGGCTCGATCCGGAAGCCGTTATAGTGGTGCTCCCCTCGGATCATCTGCTTGAAGACGGCGAGCGATGGGAGCGCACGATACGCGTCGCTGCCGGACTTGCCGCCGAGGGCCGTCTCGTCACGCTCGGCCTCACGCCTACGCGTCCCGAAACGGGCTACGGCTACATCCGCATGGGTGCCTCAATTCCGCAGCACGCGGAGGGCACGGTCATCGGGCATGAAGTGGCAATGTTCGTCGAGAAGCCGGACCGGCAGACTGCCGAGGAGTTCCTCGGCAGCGGTCAGTATCTCTGGAACTCCGGCATGCTCGTGGCCCGCGCTGACGCGATCCTGCGTGAACTCGAGGCGGCAGGTGCTGGTGACACCGTGACGACCGCGCGGAGCCTCGCAGCGCAGCCGCCCGCCGAGTGGACGACCGACGAAGCCCGCGCCGCCTTCTCGGCGCTGCCGTCGGTGCCATTCGATAAGGCGGCCCTAGAGCTGTCCGATCGTGTTGCAGTCGTCCCAGCAGACCTGGAGTGGTCGGACGTCGGATCGCTGATGGCGCTTGAGGCCATCGCCCCTGCCGACGCCCGCGGCAACACGCTCGCGGGCAACGTGGTCGACGTGGACTCGCACGACACGATCGTCTACTCGGCGGACCGCCTCGTGGCGACACTCGGACTGGCCGACACAATCGTCGTCGACACCGCTGACGCTACGCTCGTGGCTGCGAAAGACCGTGCGCAAGACGTGCGCCTCGTGGTTGACGCGCTGCGCGCGATGGGTGCCCGAGAAGTCGTGGAGTCCCGCTCGTCAGGGCGCCCGTGGGGCTCGTGGACCATGCTCGTGAAGGGCGTCGGCTTCCAGGTGAAGACCATCGATGTGCTGCCCGGTCACCGTCTCTCACTCCAGAGCCACGCGCACCGCAGCGAACACTGGGTGGTCGTGGAAGGCACAGCGCGCGTCACCATCGATGATGACGCGTTCACGGTCTCGGCGAACGCGTCGAAGTACATCCCGC
>CAKMKD010000145.1 GCA_927439865.1 uncultured Coriobacteriia bacterium
CGCGAGGCGGCGGCCGAGCTCGGCATGTCGCTCAGCGTCTTCGAGTACCGGCTGTCGCAGGGCGACACCAAGCACGCGAGGCTCATGTCCGAGTCGGTGAAACCGCACGGCCAACCCCGCTGGGTGGTCGTACGTGAGCCCATACCAGGCCGGCCGCGGACTGCGCGCGAGGCTCTGGGCGAACTGCTCGGACCGGAAGAGGCCGACCGTCTGGTCGGTTTGTTCCTGTCGGAGTTGATGCTCGCCGACGAAGCGGCGGCGATTGTCGGGATGCCTGCCAAGACGCTGCGCGCCGACATGTACAAGGGAGTCGTGCCGTACTCGAGGAAGCTCGATCCCTCGGCCCACAAGAGTCCTTGGGTCGTCCTGCCCGACGCTCTACCCGCCATCAAGAAGAAGCGGGAGGGGCGATGAGCGTGTACGAGACCCAGGACCTCTACCGAATCGTTGCTGCGGACGGTGGCGGTGTGCGGGTTGTGATGCCCGGCGGTCTTGCCACTACCGCGCTCGAGGAATGGTATCCGAGCAGCACTGCTGCTGCCGATGCGATTGCAGAAGCGATTCGGGATGGAATGCCAGCGCTCGAGGTGCTGGATGAGACGACCTCTGTGCCGCCGGGTCAGCCGTCAACCAGCTCCATGACGTGCTAGCTGAGCGGCCATTCGTGGGACGCCATGACGATTGTCCAAGGTCGAGAATCGCCTGTTCGACGGCTACCTCGAGTGTCGCTAACGGCAGTCGCCCACTACAATGCAGGACAGGCCGCATAGTTTTGGTTGGACCGAACTCCGAGAACGCACGCCGCTGGTCGAGTAGTATCGTGCTACACGTCGTCGGGAGGGAACCATGGACTCTGCTCACCCACTACTTATCCGCGCGCATCGATACGCAAGGCACGAAGCTGACCTTCATCCTGCAGGCTGCTCGTACGACGATATCGCCGGCGCGTGGCGCGACGACGCAACCGGCGAGCTTGCAGTGGAGATGCCCGGTCGGCAGGGTCCGCACTCCAAGAAGATGGACGTCGAGACTGGCGAAGACCAGAAGGGCGAGTAGTGACTGCATCAGAGTCGCCTCTGGCACCGCCGGTGCTGGTGCTCGCGAGTCGCAACGATTTCACGTGCGACTACGTGGCCGCGGCACTGGCCAGACGAGGCGTAGCGTTCCTGCGCCTCAACTCGGAGGATCTTCCCTCTTGCGAGATAACTCTCGATCCGGTGCAGCCCTGTGCGACTATTCGGCTCGGGGGACGCGCCTTCGAGTTGTCCAGACAGACGTTGAGGTCGGTCTTGTATCGACGGCCAGTGTACTTGAGGGACTTCGGCGATGATCGCTGGAGTGCGCAGGAGAGGTTCTGTCGTCTCCAGTGGGCGGCCTTCATTCAGAACCTCGCGGTCTTTGATGATGCGCGCTGGTATAACGCCCCCGCAGCCACCTACAGGGCGGAGCACAAGGCGATTCAGTTACGCGAGGCCCACAAGCTCGGCATGAACGTGCCGCCCACCGCCGTAACGAACACGCCGTTATCAGCCGTCGACAAGATTCCCGGGAGTCGATACGCGGTCAAGGGGCTTGATACTGTCATGGTTCGCGAGGCTGGCGACGAGATGTTCGGCTTCACAACGTTCGCTGATTCGAGTGAGTTGTCAGGGCCAGAATGGCGAACGGCGCCATCGATGGTCCAGTGGGCCGTGCCAGACAAGACGGACCTACGCGTGACGGTGCTGGGTGAACGAGTGTTCGCGGTGGAGATACTCGTCGATGGCCACGGAGTGAACGATGACTGGCGACTCCACAAGAAGCAGACAGCATTCGTTCCGCATGAGTTGCCGACTCTTGTCGCGTCGCAGTGCGTCGAGATTGTCGCGGCATTGGGCCTCAGGTTCGGTGCCGTTGATCTCGCGCTGACGGGGGGCGACTACTACTTCCTCGAGATCAACCCGACGGGCGAGTGGGCTTGGTTGGTTGACGCCGCGGGCCTTCCAATCGATGAGGTGTTTGCAGATGAGCTTGCTCAGTAGGCTCCAAGAGGTCGCTTGGGCACTTGACTCGATCTTCCTCGGGTCGGCAGTTGCGCTGATTCGCGCCAATCGCAAGGTGCTGAAGAGGGTGTCTGACGCTGTCCCGGAGGACCACGCGGACGATCGTCGTCTTGAACATGAGATGTCTGTCCTGACTCTCGCGCGCGAGGATTCTACTTTTCGGCTGCAGAGAATTGAAGACAAGGCTAAAGGCACGATTGTCGGTGTCGGCATCGCGGTCACGGTGATTGGCTCCGCGTCCGCATTCTTGGCGGGCGACGGGCCGCTGGCGACCAGCGGTGGGGGTGTACGAGGGTTTGTTGCTGTGCTGTTGGTCGCAGCTGTTGGGTTCATGTTGCTCAGCGGGTATCTCGCGCTGCAGGCCTACAGCATAGGCAGGGTGTTCGCGCCGACTTTGGATGACTTGCCGCCGCTGGCGTCAAGTGCACATGCCAAGTCTGTTGAGATCTATTCGCTGGAACAGAATCAACGGATGGGGACCGTCCGCGCGAACTACGTGTCGACCAGCTTCACGTGCCTTCGCAACGGAATTCTGCTGCTCGCGGTGATCGCGGTCGTCCTCGTGGTCGTCTCATCCAACTCGACCAGCAAGTTGTCGACGTCATCGGTTCGTCAAACTGAGAGCGCCTGCGACCGGCCAAGCTGGCCGGAAGGCGGCCGCCGGTCGGGCCAACAATGGCATCGCTAGCGGACCGCGAACGTCGGTAGCGACCAGTCCGGTATGGGCCGCTCATGCTAAACGCGTCTGCCGGCGCTGCGTATCGGCTGCTTCGTGATTGCTAGCATCGCCGAACGCCTGCACCCGCCATGCGGTCCCGGCTGTCGTTCGCCCTCGGCACGATCGGCCGAGGACTCTTCACCGGCTGCCGCATGGCTGCGACCGCTGGAAAAGCGCGGGGTAAGCGGCCGGCAAGCGATGCGTGTTAGCCTCCCTGTTGTCTGAGTCGATGAGAGGACCGCACGTGAGCGCATACGACCGAGACGCCCGAATCGACGCTATCGCCGCCAAGGCCCTCATGCTCGCGCCTGGCGACACGTTCGCGGTGCCAGTGTCGGGGGACGAGCGCGAGGCCGAGCGAGCGCTTGCGGACATCGGGCGAGCAATCGAAAGACAGTACGATGCGGGCCGCGACATGCTGTCCGACCTCGCACACCCAGACGAGCTGGCGATGAGCACCGTCCGGACTTGTCACGCCTCACACATCATCATCGAGCGCGAGGCGGCTTCGTCAGAATAGTGCAATTTACCTGCAGCCTTTTCCCTCAATGTCTTGCCATTGGTTGCGCGGTACGCTACACTAGAGGTGTCAGCAAGTCAACCGAAGGGAGCAAGACAGATGAGCGAAACCAAGAAGCGGGTGCGGCCGGCAACATCAATCCCCATCGACCCCGCGAAGTTGCGGCTGGTGCTGCGCCGCCGGTTCATTAACAACCGCGAGGTGAGCGAGTTGCTCGGCAAGTCCTCCGAGTGGATGGCAGTTGTCCTGCACAAGAGGCGCATCAACTTCTACGCGCTCGACGACCTGGCGGCAGTCCTGAACATGAACTTCGACGATCTGTTCGAGGAGATAGTTGACGAGGAGGAGTGGTTGGCGTTGTAGGCATCAGGGCCCCCGGCTTGTCCGGGGGCTCACTACTCTGCACTCGTGCATACCCACAAGAGCGGCTAGGGCCGAACGTCCACACCCGCCGAACCGCCCCGGCTGTCGTTCGCCCTCGGCACGATCGACCGAGGGCTCCTCACCGGCTGCGCCTCGGCTGAGGCCGCACGATCTTTGGCATGGAAGAGGGGGGATGGGCTCGGGGATGCACGGATGTCGCCGGTGAATCGTCGCGGGTCTGCCAAAAAACATGCTCTGACCTGCAAGTATTTCACGAATAGTGCTTGCCATTGGTTGCGCGGTACGCTATACTAGGTACTGTCAGCAAGTCACAATGAAGGGAGCACCACAATGGCAAGGAGCAGGAAAGGCTACCCGCAAGGCATGACGCTGCAGATGGTTTCCACCTACCTCGTGCGAGAGACGGTATCGAGCGAACTCAATTCCGTGAGCACGCCCGAGGATGCAGCCAAGGTCGTGCGCGACCTGTTCGACTTCGACCACCTCGACCGCGAGCAGTTCGTCGCGCTGGCGCTCAACACCAAGAACCGCGTAATCGGTGCGTGGGCCGTGTCGGTCGGAAGCCTGAACGCCTCAATCGTCCACCCCCGCGAACTGTTCAAGCCCGCCGTGATGCTCTCGGCCGCCTCCATCGTCATCGCCCACAACCACCCGAGCGGCGACCCCACTCCGAGCGGTGCCGACATCCAGCTGACCCGCCGCATCGTCAAGGGCGGGGACGTCCTCGGTATCGAACTCCTCGACCACGTGGTCGTGGGCGACGAGTCCATCGCCTCGCTTCGTGACGTGGGTCTGATGGAGAAAGCGCACCACTTGGGGGTCGGGTTCG
>CAKMKD010000146.1 GCA_927439865.1 uncultured Coriobacteriia bacterium
GGAGCTGAAGGCATCCGAGGCCGGCATCGGATCGAGGCCCAGCCGCTGCAGCAGCGCGTATACTCCCACAACCAGAATCGACAGCACCGCAGCCCTGCCGACGACACGCCGTGCCTCGGCAGACGACGCCGCTGCTGCCACCACCCCGAGCGCCAGCCATGCGACAGCTGTCACAAGGCCCGTGTAGCCCGGATAACCGCCGAGAACAGCCAGCCGCACATCGAGGGCAGTGACAAGCGACAGCACTCCGAGGAGCACCAATGCCCCCGCCGCGAGCAGAATCCGTGAACCGCCCATGCGCGACACGCGTTCGCGCGCCGCGGGATCAAGCGCTAGAGCGAGGCACGCACATGCGGAGCAGAGCAGCGTGGCCATAAGCTTGACCGGCCCGAACGGGTTGAGCCCCGGAGGAAAGACCGCGAGGGCGACCCCGGCGAACCCGAGCGCCGCGGCGAGAGCGCCGAGCGGCAGGCGCCGCGCCCTAACGAGCAGGTCCGACATCACTGAGCCACGGTATCAGCGTGTCTCCCGAGTCGCGCAGCGTGATGGTTCCCGAGTACGTGCCTCCGCTCCTGAGCGCTTCGGCAGCTTTCGGATCCAGCCGGGCGAGCACGTTCCTGCCCGTGAAATTGAACGGGTGAGCCGGTGTGCCCTCGGCAACGCTCTTCGTGATCGAGAGCACGGCTGTCTTGATCGTGCCTGACGTGGGCCCGTAGCCGTACACGGCGAACGTCACGCTGTACGTGGAGCCGGCTGTGGCCGTGTCTTTGTTGAGCATGGCGAGCGTTTGAGGCGGCGGCGATGTGACCGAGGCGAGCTCTGCACCCGGGGCGGCAGGCACCGCGAGGTCAGCCGCGCGGCTGGTCGGCCGACTCTGCTGCGTGCGGTCCTGCCCGATCATGGTCGACGTACCTACGACTGAGCCCGTCGTCTGCGCGCCGACGACGCCAGCGGCTGTTGTTGCAGTGGTGCTGTCCCCGCGTGCGCCAAGACCGAACGGCGCCAGACCACCGGGGCCAGTCGTGAGAAGCGCGGCGCCCACCAGCACGAAACCGACTACCGTAGCGATGGCTATCATGCGCGTTCGCTTGCTCATCGGGGCGGTACTCACCATCTGCTCCTCCAGGTCAGTTCAGAGCCAACCATACATCAAACGCAACCCGGCGGAACCCTGGGCGCGGGTCCCGCCGGGAACTCGTCGCGCTCTTAGCTACTTCAAGATTCTCTGGATCGCCGTGCGAACAGCAGGCTTCACGGCATTCGTACTACCCAGGTACCGAACCTCCGTGATGGTGTTCTTGTTTGCCGTCAGCTTCGCGGCGACGGATGAGTGCAGTGAGCTCGAGGGTGTGAGCAGCATGACCGAACCGCTTTGTCCCTGCAGCACGCCGCCAGCAAGCGCATCGGGGTAGTTCTCGCCGGTTGCGATCGCCACGTAGTTCCACCCCAGCCCATACACGTGGTCGACGCCGTACTGCGCAATGACCGCAGCGGTCTCGTAGCGGTTCGTACCGAAGAGGCGGTCTGTGTGGCTGCTGCCACCCAGCAACGTGTTGAGCGACGTCTCGACGCCTGCCGAGACCGCCGACTTGCTCCCCAGTATGAGCGCGTAAGTGACTCCGTGAGAGTCCATCGAAGCAGCACTCGCGGGTGTAAGCGCACCTGCAGCCGTGAGGTAGATGGGCCAGTTCGCCGCCGCAGCCAGAGGCGAAGCGCCAAGTGCGTCGGGGAAGTTCTCACCTGTTGCCACAAACGCCGTGCCGTCGTACGCATCGCCGAGCCGATCGATGGTTGCCTCGGCAACCGCGACTGCGGTCGAGTAGCGGTTCTTGCCCTCAAGGCGACGCACGTGCGCCGAGCCGAGTGCGGAAACGAGCGCCCTCTGAACCGGCGTCCCGACAGCATCCGCGCTGCCGAGGATGATCGCGTCGGTCGCCCCAAGGCGGTCGATCTCATCGGAAACCTGCGATGGCAGGCTTGTCGGGCTGGTGAGCAGGATCGGCCCATCATAAGCGCCGGCAAGCGCCGCCCCGCCTAGTGCGTCGGGCCAGTTAAACGCGGTGGCGATGACCACCGTCTTGGCACCGTCCGGGAATGCCGCCTGCGACGCTTTCACAGCCGTCTCAAGCCGAGTGAGCCCTGCGACCGGCGTGTACACGGTGTCGACCGAGACCACCGTCTGCGTCACGACCTTCGACTCCCCGTCCGCGATCGGAACCGCAATCGCGGAGGCTGACGTCGGCACGTTCTTGTACCAACTATCAGCGTAGAGATAGTTGGTGTCGTCGATGAACTCGAGGAAGTACGAGCCGGCCGAGAACTGCCCGAACTCGAAGTCACCGTCGTTGTACGTGTACGTTGAGTTGATGAGCGCCCAGTCGCCTGCCGGGTCATCCCACCAGAGCTTCACATGGACACCGGTCACGCGCTTCGCGTCGCCATCGGTCACCGAACCACGCAACATGACGGAAGGTGTCATCGTCATGTTGTAGCCGATGTGACCCGTTGCGGCTCCACTGAGGGTGATCTCGTCTGCCTGATCGACGCTCTGCGCCTGGCCCGAGGCCTTCCAGCCCTTCGCGCCCAGATCGTTCTCCCAGCCGTACGCCATCAACTTATAGGTCCCGTTCGCGAGCCCACCGAGGGTATAGGTGCCGTTTGCGGCGGTGAAGGCGTTCGTCACGCCGTCGTATGTGACGGGCTCCCATGTGCCCCAATCAGGGTTGTACTTCATCGCCGAGACGTACACGCCTTCGACGCCAACGCCGCTCCCGTCAACGATCGTGCCGCTGATGGCGTGCGCGTAACCGAGTCCCATCTGTATCAGGCTTGTGTATGTGTTGAGCGTGACGTTCACAGTACTTGCGCCGCTGATCGTGCTGGCGTTGTTGTAGAACTCAGCCGCATAGATCAGCCCTGGGCCAGCCTCGACCTTGTACGCGCCCACCTGGCTGGGTATCTCGAACCACCCAGCTGAGTCCGCGATCATCTGGTGGTCCCACCACCACTCCATTTCGCCCGCGTCATACAGGTATGTTGTGACCGGCGCGGCACTGATGTTGCCGGATGTTGCCTCATCGCGCACTTTGCCCCATAGAGTGCCCATGGGGTTGCCGTATGCATCTTCAGTTGATGGGTTGAGGTAGAAGGCCCCGGTCCACGAAGACGATGCGAGCGTGTACTGCGTCGTGTACTGTCCCCATCGGTCACTGTAATCCCATGCATTCGGGTCGTTCGCCCGTATCCGCACCAGGGTACCCATCGGAATGTACGGGAACTGAACCCGGCCCATGTAACTCGTGCTGCTCGTGTGGTACTCGACCCAGCCACCCTCGCCGTCCGAGTAGTCCAACGCGATCGGAATCGCGGAGAGCTCGCTTCCCTCGGGTCCCGTCACACGCACACCCACGGTGCCCCAGTTGTTGGTAGGCACTAGCGACGCGTCTATCGGCGTGCCATGCATGACGCCGGCCGCCAGCGTGATGGCATTGGCGGTACCGAACGTCGCCTTGCCGCTGTAGTACTGCTGCGGGTAGTAGTAACCCGTATCCGTCTCAGGGTAGTAGCCCGCGTGGTACTCATTGCCAGCGACGTCGAAGCGCACCTTGTAGGTGCCTGCCAGCACATTGCCGAGAACGTAATCGCCGTTCTCGTTCGTCTGCGTCATGCCCTTGAGCACGCCACTGCCGTCGTAGATCGAGACATCAGCCCACGGAATCGGATTGAATGAGACGCTGTCCTGCACGTGCCCGGCGATTCGCGCGGAATCGGCAAGCACGACGTT
Organism: uncultured Coriobacteriia bacterium; assembly: GCA_927439865.1. Lineage (GTDB taxonomy): Bacteria > Actinomycetota > Coriobacteriia > Anaerosomatales > Anaerosomataceae > UBA2286. Next base: position 3,785 of record CAKMKD010000146.1, read on the forward strand.
CTTCCCGGTCACAACCGCGCCGCTTGCAACAACGATGTTCGTTCCCGAGTCCGCAGCATCAAACGTTGTTCCGCCGGGCGTGTTCGTGCCGCCGAACGCTTTGGTGATGTAGCGGCCGTTGTTGTCCCAGAAGACGATGCGGTACGTGCCCGCAGCAAGACCTATGTAGTCGTAGTAGCCGTTGGCGTCGGTGACCTTCTGATGCGAGCCCTCGGACACCTCTTGCCAACCATCGACCGAATATGAGTAGACGATCGCGCTGACACCGGCGATGCCGCTGCCGCCGGAGTTCGTCACTCGACCTTTAATGCGAGCATGGCGAACCATCGCAGCGTTCAGGTTAGCCACCGTGTGCATGGGGGCGATGGTAAGCCACGCAGCGGAATCGACATCCGTCCCGCCGCCATACCACTGCGACGCGTACCGGTAGTACTCAAAGTCGCTGAACTCGAGCTTGTACTGCCCCACAGGCACCTGGGTTACTACCCAGTCACCGAGACTGAGCGAGGTGGTACCCCAAGCCGAGCCATACCATCCGAGATTGCCGAAACCGTCGTCGGAGTACGCGTTGATCTGGACACCGTGAACCTTGGAGCCATCAGTTGCGTCGGTGATGACGCCGGCTGCCGAGCCGTGTTCCCATAGTGCCAGCGTCATGTTCGCAGTGGTCTCGCCGCCATCGGTGACCACAACGTTGGACGCGTCGGAAACCGTGTAGCTGTTCGGGTAGAACTCGTCCCGGTAGCCGGATCCGCTGCCCCCGTTGAACCAGTCGTAGAAGCGGAGCTTGTACGTCCCTTCAGGAAGATCGAACGAGTACGTGCCGGTGTCGTACATTACCTGGAAGTCATTGCCCCATTCGTCAGCGAAGATGTGGTTCCAGCTGCCGCCGTCCCACTGCCAGACTTCCACCATGATGATGTAGTCAGAACTCTCATCGGGGGAGACGATCGGCACCCCGTACGGATCCTTGACGATGCCCGAGACGGTCCCCCAGCCCGGATCAGCTGCCGGCTTTACCGCCGCTACCGCAGGTAGAGGAATCGCGACCAACGCACAGACTGCTGTAATCATCACAAGTGCAGCAGAAAACCTCCGAAGAAACGTTGCGCCTTGCATGGTGAGACCTCCCCGACTGCGGCGCGGCGACGTCTGTCGCCCTACGCCATGGCCGCGTCCCCAACGCGGACCTCAGTTGATTGTGCGCCCGGGAATCGAAGTCGGCAATATGCCATCTAGCGCTCAGACTCAGGCGCCTCTTCACCCCGTCCCGCTGCGCGATAGAGCGGGACGCTCAGCAGCATCACGACAGCCCCCACGAGCCAACTGATCGGTATCGACCACGCCTTCGCCATCCAGCCAAGCGCGGGCTGCCCCGTCGCTCCGCCGATATCGCCGAAGAACGCATCGAGCGAGAGCACCGTGGCCCGCTGCGCCGAAGGCACATGCTCGTTCAGGTACGTCTGCCGAATCGGCCCCACCACGCCGAAGACTACGCCCCAGCCCATCCATAGCGCGGAGGCAACGAGCAGAGGGGCGACGCCCGGCGTGCGGGTGAAAAGTCCCACAGCCCCCATAGCCGCCACGAACAGAGCGAGCAGCGCCGAGCACGCCGCAAGGACCGACCACGCCGAACGGCGATCGTCGCCGCTTCGCATGATTTTCGCAACGAGCACATTGCCGACGATGCTTGCCAGCGCGGCTGCCGCAGCCAGCACACCGGACACCCAGATGAGCTCCTTGCCGAGCAGGTCGAGCGCGAAGCGTTGCCACGAGTAGAAGCCGTACATGCCGAAGAGACCGCCCACGAGCGAGACGAACAGCAGCGGCCTCACCACCCGGTTTCGCCAGCCGTAGCGCACGCCGGCGTCGAAGATGCGCCGGGCCTCGGCACCGAACTCCGACGTGCGCAGCGGACGTGGTGTGAAGCCAAGATCCTGCATCATCACAAGCGCCGCAACAAAGCATCCCACCAGCAGCACGGCACGCACCACATACGGCCACGCGAGATCGATCTGGCCGAGGAACCCGCCGGCGAGCGTCCCCACGAGCATCGTCGAACCCGAGATCATGCCACCCCAGGCGAAGACCCGCTCGCGCGCACCTTCGTAACCCGTGTGGTCGAGCGCATCCACAAGCCACGCGTCGACCGCACCCGTCTGAAACGTGAACCCCAGTCCGATGATCACCGACGCCCCCGCAAACGCCCAGAATCCCCAGCCAAGGAGGGCAGCGGCGACGTAGAGGAGCGTCGAGATGAAGAGCGTGAGATTGCCGAGCAGGAAGGAGACCTTTCGGCCGACGGTGTCGGCCACGACTCCAGTTGGGATCTCGAAGATGATCTGCCCGACGGTGAACGCCGTGTTGACGAGCATGACCTGCAAGATGTCGAGCCCCGCGTTCATGAGGAAGAGTGTGTTGACGCCCCAGATGAGGGACGCGGCAAGCGTGAAGAGCGCGCTCGTCGTGAGATACGCACCGATGACGCCCCGGGAAGTCTTTACGGGTGCTATCTGAGACCTCCTCGGCGCGAAAGGGTAGGTGCATAATCAAGTGCAGGTAGTAGGTTCCCATCTCTGGAGAATCGCGACGGGGGGCGTCATGCAGGATCGAGAGGGCTTCAACGAGTTCGTCCGACACCTGCCGAAGGCGGAGCTGCATGTGCATCTTGAGGGTACGCTTGAGCCGGAGCTGATGCTCACGCTCGCGGAGCGCAACGGGATGCGACTGCCCTTCCCCGACGTAGCCGCTGCCCGCGCTGCATACGACTTCGCCGATCTGCAGTCGTTCCTCGACCTCTACTACGCCGGCGCAGCTGTGCTGCAGACCGAGCAGGACTTCTACGATCTCACCCGCGCCTACCTCACGCGAGCTGCGCAGGAAGGCATCCGGCATGTTGAGCCGTTCTTCGACCCGCAGACCCATGTGAACCGCGGCATCCCCTTCGGCGTGGCGATTGCAGGCATCCTCCTCGCGCTTGAGGATGCCGAGCAGGACTTCGGGATCACCTCTCGGCTCATCATGTGCTTCCTGCGCGACCTTCCGGCTGACGACGCGTCGCACACGCTCCAGACGGCGCGGCTGTACCACTCGCGTATCGCGGGCGTCGGACTCGACTCGGCCGAGGTGGGTAACCCACCGGCGAAGTTCGAGGGGGTCTTCGCAGAGGCTGCAGGACTCGGCTTCCGACGGGTGGCGCATGCAGGCGAAGAAGGCCCGGCGTCCTACATCACCGATGCACTCGACCTGCTTGGAGCCGAGCGTATCGACCACGGCGTGCGCTGCCTCGACGACCCCGCAGTGGTGGCGCGCCTTGTGCGCGATCGCATTCCACTCACCGTCTGTCCGCTTTCCAACGTGAAGCTGCGCGTGTTTGCCGAGATGGCCGAGCATCCGCTCAAGCGAATGATGGACGCGGGGCTGCTGGTGACGGTGAACTCGGACGACCCGGCGTACTTCGGCGGATATCTTGCCGAGAACTACGTGGCGGTTGCCGACGCACTCGACCTTTCGCCTGCCGATGCGGTCACGCTCGCACGGAACTCGTTCGTGGCGTCGTTCCTGGACTCCGAAAGCGTTGACGCGCACCTCGCCGAGATCGACGCGTTCCTCG
>CAKMKD010000147.1 GCA_927439865.1 uncultured Coriobacteriia bacterium
GCCTCGGCCCGTGATAGATCCTGCGAAGTGTACGGCGTGCGGCACGTGCGTGAGCGTGTGCCCGGTGACCCCGAAAGCAGTCGACTGGAAGGCCGGGAAGGGTGTACCCCCCGTGCACGACTACGCGCGCTGCATCCGCTGCTACTGCTGTCAGGAGCTCTGTCCTGAGCGAGCCATCGACGTCCGGGTACCGCCGCTCGGCAGGCTGCTGCACCGTCCGGCGTAGAGGCGCTTGCTGTGAAGCAACATTAGGTCGTATAAATCGACGAGGGTATTTGTCGATTTCTTGGGGGATTCGTGCGATCTGGGAGCCGGTTCGTCGTCATCACCGCCGCGCTGGCGCTTTTCGCAGTAGTGGCGTTCGCCTCGAGCGCTTTCGCGTTCAACGAGCCGCAGAACATGCCCGAGGAGCACAGCGGGACCGTAGCGGTGAACTGCTCGCCCTGCCACGTGCCTGATTCCAGTGGACAGCTGTGCAACATGTGCCATGCGCCGCACATGGGTGCCCTCGGCGTAGCCGCGGGCAAGGGTCCTCACGGCCTGTACACCACCACCACCAAGCGCTGTGAGGCGTGCCACACGCTCCATGACGCCGGGGGCGACATGCTTCTTGTAGCGCCGACGATCACCGGATCCTGCAACACATGCCACGATGGGACCGGTGGCGGGGGAGTGTACGGCGCCATCTTCGCTCGCACAGGCGTCGACCCCCAGATCACAGGCGGCGGTCACGCCATCGACACTACGTCGGTAGTCCCCGGTGGAAACGCCCAGTCGGGCGGGAGTGCCACGATGGACTTCGCGGGACCAGGCGGCACGCTGGGCTGCAACGATTGCCATAGCCCGCACGACTCGCAGACCGTCGCGGCGTTTGCCTCGGAGCGCTGGCGTGCGACCTTCCCGCTCAACGTTGCGGGCAACGCCAAGACGAACAAATTACTCCGCCAGCATCCCGGCGACACGACCAGCACCGCTGTGACCGATTACGGCTCCGACTGGTGCCTCTCCTGTCACAAGGGGCGTGGCGCACCAGGGCCGGTCCACAACCATCCAGTCGACAGCATCGCTACAACGGCAACGCCGTTCACGTACTCGTACATCGCCCGGCTCGCAAGCGATGATCCGACCTCGGTGACAACCACCGGGACGCTTGCCGGGACGAACCGTGGGTTCCTGATACCGTATCCGCGTACGCCTCAGCAGGGTGCCCACGCGCCGATCTGTCAGCAGTGCCATGAGGACGCCCGCACCGTCGGCACGCTCACGGGCAACATCGGCGATGCGGCTCCGTTCTCGATCACGGCAACCGATGGCAACGTTCCGGGAGACAATCCGCAGTTCCAGAACTTCCCGCACGAGACGAAGAACTTCCGCCTCCTGGTTGAGGGCAGCGCCACTTCGTACTCGGACGACCTCTGCCTCAACTGCCACCCGCTGACACAACTGCCGTAGTCTGCGTCAGGCGGGATCTTCCTTGAACGCCCACGCCGTTGCGAGCGCGTAGTTGATGGTGAGCGAAGCCATGATGGCGACCGCCTCGATAGCGTTCAGCACGATCGGCGCCGAGAAGCGGGTGTGCACGTCCGCTGTCTGCGCGAGTGCCTGAAGCGCTGCGATAACAGCGCTGCTTGCCGCAAGCGCGGCCAGACTGGCGATGGCGAATCGTCGGAGCGAGCGACCTCCTGCGACCCCCGGCCGGTCAGCGAACGTCCAGCGACGGTTCCAGAAGTACGAGTTAGCAAACCCCGCTGCCCAGCCGAGGGCATTCGCTCCCAGGGCCGGCACGTGCAGCATCAGAGCAGCGACGTTGAAGACCGCGATGGTGATGAGGGTGTTAGCGACGCCGACGACACCGAACCTCAAGAACCGCACTCGATCGACCACCCTCGCCCTACTCCAGACTGTCGGCAGTACTATACACTGAGGCGTCAGCTCGCCATCCGACCAAGAGGACGAACGCCCTATGGACCAGGCGCTACTTCTGCAGTTCGCGGCGCTTGAAGAGGCGCACTGGTGGTTCGTCGTCCGCCGCCGGCTCGTGCTTGCCTGGTGCGGGCAGTGGGCGCCCGTCGGACTTTCGAGCATCCTCGAGATCGGGTGCGGTACCGGAGGCACGCTTCGACGTCTCGAGCAGTTGTTTCCGGATGCCGACGTTCGCGGCGTGGAGATCGACTCGGCAGCAGCCGCGATTTCTCGTTCTCACGGCTGCTGCGTTGACAGCGCGAAGATGGAGCGGACTCCAGCCGACGATGCGAGCGTCGACCTTGTCGTCGCACTTGATGTTCTCGAGCACCTTGCGGATGACAGTCTGGGGTTATCGGAGGTGTTCCGGGTGCTCCGGCCCGGTGGCCGCATGCTTCTCACGGTTCCGGCGATGCCGTCGCTCTGGGGACCGCACGATGTCGCCAATGCCCACTACCGGCGCTACACCAGACGCGCGCTGGTAGAGGCCGTCTCGGCCGCAGGATTCGCACTCGAGCGGGCTACTTACTTC
>CAKMKD010000148.1 GCA_927439865.1 uncultured Coriobacteriia bacterium
GAACTCGAGATGCAGAACGAAGAACTCCGTCATATGCAGGGTGAGCTCGAGAAGGTGAAGGAGCGGTACTTCGATCTGTACGAGCACGCACCCTCGGCGTACCTCACCATCAACGATCGCGGCCTGATCCTTGATGCGAATCTCACGGCGGGCGGGGTCCTTGGTGTCTCGCGATCCGAGATGCTGAAGACGCCCTTTACGCGGTACCTCACGTCAGCCGATCAGGATGTCTACTACAAGATGCACAGGCGTCTCGTCGACACCGGAGAACACCAGCACTGCGAGGTGCGCCTGGCACCCCGTGGCTCAGCTCCCGTCTGGGTGCTCATCGAAGCCACCAATGACCACGGTGAGGACGGGTCTCCGGTGAGCAGGCTCGTCATGAGTGACATCACGCACGAGCGTGCGGCGCAGGACGAACTGCGCATGCATCGCGACCACCTCGAGGATCTTGTGGCTGCCCGAACGGCCGAGTTGCTGGCGGTGAACACGGAACTCATGAAGGCCACAGAGGCCAAGAGCACCTTCCTGGCGAACATGAGCCACGAGCTGCGAACGCCGCTCAACTCGGTGATCGGGTTCTCGCAGGTTCTCCTCAAGGGTCTTGCGGGTCCACTGAACGATGAAGAGCGCAGGCAGATAGGCATGATCAAGGACGCCGGCACGCACCTTCTTGCCCTCATCGACGATGTGCTTGACATGTCCAGGGTAGAGACCGGCAAGACGGTCCTTCAGACTGAGTCATTTGACGCCGGAGTGTTGGTCGACGAAGTCATCAGCGCCCTGACTCCGCTTGCCCACGAGCGCGGAATCACACTCTCCAAGGATGAGGCAAGCGAGGACGCCGTCATCGTATCGGACATTCTCAGGGTCCGGCAGATCCTCATCAATCTGGTAGGAAATGCGATCAAGTTTACCGACGAGGGGTCAGTGTTCGTAGCGCTGCGGCTTGAGAAGGACGGCAGCGTCGTGTTCTCGGTGACCGACACCGGTTGCGGGATCGCCGAGGCGAACCTGGGCCGCATCTTCGAGGCCTTCGTGCAGCTCGACAGCGCCGATAGGATCAAGCCATCAGGAACGGGACTCGGCTTGGCGCTGTCGCTCGACTACGCCCGGCTTCTCGGAGGGACGATCACCGCGGCCAGCCAGATGGGTGTTGGGACCACGCTCACCCTGAAGCTCCCGAGTGTCCCGTCAGCAGCGGATGACGAGTAGCGGCCCGAAGGTACGTGTCGCGTAGAGCACTTGCCGTGCGCTGAGGGCGCGCCTACAGTGGGCATACGTATCCGCGCTTTGTATCGACGATGGGCATCGCATGCAACGTCTTGGTCGCACGCCGGGCTGGCTGGTGGCTGTGCTTGTCCTTGCCGTGTCTGTCGCCCTCGTCGGCTGTGCTCAAGAGCGCGAGTCCGTTCTTATTGGTTATCTCGGTGGTCTTTCCGGGCGTACTACCGATCTGGGAATCGCCGGACGTGATGGTGTCTTGCTTGCGGTGGAGGACGTGAACGCCGCCGGAGGCGTTGATGGTCGTGAAGTGACGCTCATGTCGGTCGATGACGCTCAGGACGCTACTGCGGCCGCTGAGGGCTTTGGGGAGCTTGATCGTGCTGGCGCCATCGCCATCATCGGACCGATGACCAGCGCGATGGCTGTTGCGGTTGCCCCGCTTGCTGACCGAGTCGGCATCCCCCTTGTAAGCCCGACGACAAGTACTGACGAGCTCACCGGAATCTCGGACGCGTTCTTCCGACTGTATCCGGACAACTCGAGCGCTGCCAAACAGCTTGCCGCTGTGGTTCGCGAGGAGCTCGGTCACAGCCGAGTCTCCATGATCTACGATTTCTCAAACCGCTCACATACCGAGACGTGGGCCCGGAACTTCGGCTCGGAGTTCGAGCGCCTTGGAGGCTCGATGGTCGCGTCCGAAGCAATTGTGTCGGGTCAGCTGGATACCTACGACAGCGCCGTGGCGGCCGCCCTCGCTGCACAACCGGAGTGTCTGTTCGTGCTTGCTGGAGCGCTCGACACTGCCAGACTCGCCTCGCTCCTGAGAGCGAGCGGATTCGACGGTCACATCATCATGAGCGAGTGGTCGGCGACTGAAGTGGTAATCGGTTATGGCGGGCGTGCGGTTGAGGACCTGCTGTTCCTGAACACCGTTGACAGGCAGTCGCAGGCCGAGAGATACGTTGATTTCGCCCGCAGGTTCCGTGATCGCTTCGGACACGAGCCCGGATTCGCCTCGGTTCATGCGTACGACGCCACGATGCTCGTCCTGTCGCATGCCCAGGACTCGCCAACGCGAGAAGCGGTCATTCGGGCTTTGGGAGACACGCGATCGTACTCGGGAGTGCAGGGAGAGGTTCAGTTCGATGAGAGCGGCGATGTCGTCCGCGCATACTATCTGATGACCATCCGCGACGGCGAATTTGTCAGGGCGGACTAGCCATGTGGCGGTCACACTCGTTCCGATCCGCGCTGTCGCGGAGACTGCTTCTGGCAGCCCTCGCACCGCTTGCGATTGTTGCCGTTTCCTCGATCTTCTTTGTGAGAGGCCTCCTGGCTGACCAAGTCGCCCGTACGGTCGAGCTGCAGTCAGTAGCGCTGGCGGCTCATGCGGATCAGGCGCTCGAGGTGCCGAAGGCGGTGGTCGCGCCATATCTCATGCAGACGCACCAGGAGGTCTTGGAGTCCGGGGATCCCGAGCGCGAATGGCAGGCAGCGGTGGACGGGATCGCCGAAGTCGAGTCGCTACTGCTGCTCGACGGTGATGGCGTCGTCAGGGCAGCAGCTCTGGCTGAGAGCACGGGCATTCCGGGCGCCCACTTTGTTGGACTCGATCGTTCTCGGGACCCTGCGGTTGCGCGTGCGCTCGCGACGCGCGCGCCAGTCTGGTCCGACGTCTATCTTTCTCCAGTCACCGGTGAGCCAGCTCTTTCGTACATCGCCCCGCTTCGAACTGGAGCTGTCGTCGTCAACCTCACCATCGCCGATTTCGCAAACTACTCCGAAGCAAGCACGTCATCTGTTCTCTCGGCGATGATCGACGGCAACGGTGTGCCGGTGTTCTATCCGGATCCCACCATCGCGGCGCAGCGACCCAATATGCGCAGCATCAGCGTCGTTGATGAGGTCTTGTCGGGTGCGTCTTCGGCTGAGGGACGGTACGAGTGGGGTAACGCCGAGTATATCGGCGCCGCCCATGTTGTTGAGGAGGTCGGCTGGGTCGCGCTCGCAGCGCAGCCCTGGGATACGGCGCGTCAGGCGATCCTCGACACGCAGCATGTACTCGTCCTGCTCATTGTGCTTGCGGCAGCGTTCGCGCTGTTGCTGTCTCTCGCATTCTCACGCCGCCTTGCGGGACCGGTCAGCGAACTCGCGGCGCACGCTGACAGGGTCGCGCAAGGTGAGTACGACGACGCGCCGACTGACTACCGCGAAGTGGAACTGCAGATGCTCGGTACGGCGCTCGGTGAGATGACGGGCGCGGTGAAGCGCCGAGAGCAGGACCTCGCGGCCTCTGCCCGGCAGTACCGCTTCCTGGTGGAGTCTCTGCGCGCCATTCCATGGGAATACGACATGGACTCTGACAGATTCGTGTACGTTGGCCCTCAGGTCGAGCATCTACTGGGCTACGCGCCCGACGTATGGACCGATCTTGACTCGTGGGCCCAGACAATCCATCCCGACGATCGCGATACAGCCGTGAGCACCTGTACGGTGTCGACCGCACGCGGCAAGGACCACGATCTTGAGTACCGGGTGGTTCGTCCTGATGGCGAGATCGTATGGATCGAAGACGTCGTGTCCGTTCATGCGGACGAATCAGGCGGTGTTCGGCTCGTGGGGGTCATGATCGACATATCCGCGTCCAAAGAGGCCGCACGACTGCGCGTTGCCGCCGAAGCTGCCGAGGCAGCCAGTCATGCCAAGTCGAGCTTCCTGGCGAACATGAGCCACGAACTTCGCACGCCACTCAATTCGATACTCGCCTTCGACACTCGAAAGGGTCACATCGCCACCCA
>CAKMKD010000149.1 GCA_927439865.1 uncultured Coriobacteriia bacterium
TACGACGTGTTCGCGACGACACCCGTCGCACTGGTGGCCACCACCGGGTACGCATGCGTGGTCGCGTCGTACCCGGTCTGCGTGATGCCAGAGGACGGCGTGATCACGACGGCGTCCATGTAGGCGTCTCCGCCGCCGATCTCGTGGTAGAAGTTGATCTGCATCTTGGCGGCGCCGGCAGGCACCGTGACCTGACGGATGTAGCGGCACCAGTCCTCGGTGCCCTTGATGAGCCCGGCCGTGATCGTGACGTCGAGCGAGGTCAGCAGGGTACCCGACGAGTTCGAGTACCGCACGATCGCCTTGGCGCCGCCGACCGACGCCTTCGTCTTGAGCGACGCCGAGACCGTGTACTTCTCGCCGGCGCGGACCGGCAGGACATCGCTCGTGAAGTAGCCCAGGGCGCTTGAGGTCGTGTGACCGATGTGGGCCGAGGTGGCGCCTGCGACCTTCTCGGACGTCGTCGCTTCGTGCACCGCAGCGGTATAGACGGTGCTCCTGCGGTGCCATGCTCTCGGCAGGCCGGAGACGACCTGCTCCATCGACTCGTTCTCCGTGAACGAATCCCCGCTCGCGGTGTTCGCGAGCTCGAAGCGGAGGTTGTCGACCACGAAGCCACCCTCGGCCTCGGTATAGGGCCGAATGCGCACGTAGGCGACTCCGTCCGGCACGCGGTAGTTCGCGCTCACGCGTCGCAGCTCTCCGGTGAGGCTCGCCGACTGAAGAACGACATAGGTGGACACGAACTTGTGATCGTCGTCGTACTGGGCGACGATCACCTGGCCCCAGTTCTGCATCCACGCGGAGAGAGCGTACGTCTTGTCGTGGAGCACGGAGATCTCGTCCGACGTCAGGTACGACGCACCCATGTCGCTGCCGAGTTGGAGGCTGTGCCCCCCGAGGTACTCCTGGAAAGCGGTATCCCACCTCTGGCCCTCGCCCTTGGCCCCGTCCCAGCCGTTGCCGGCCACGAGCGGGTCGATCTCGAAGGTGCCGTTGCGGAGCAGGTTGTAGGTGGTCGCGCCCGGCACCGCCTGCGTGGCAATGTTGCCCCACTCGTCGTAGGTGCGCATATCGGCGCTCTCGCCCTCGCCGGCCACGTCGGTGACGACCTGCTGAGCGGAGAGCACGCGCCAGGCGTCGTCGTAGGAGACCTTGGAGACGTTCTCCTTCTGGTCGAGGGACTCCACAAGATGGCCGCTCTCGTAGTACGCCTTCGTCTGCTCGAGCAGCGCACCAGACGCGCTCTGCCGCGCCGTCACGATCGCGAGGCCATTCGCGTCGCGCTCGGTCCTCGTCACCCGGCCGAGCGGGTCGGTCGCCTTCCAGAGCATCCCGTACTCGTCATAGGCGAAGGTCGTGGTCGGGTCCTCGGCGCTTGTCGGGTCGTCGATGCGGACGCTCGTCACCTGCGACCCGAGAGCCGCATCATAGGAGACGCGTCGAACAGGCGCGGCGAGGCCGCCTGCGCTCGAGGCGATATCAACGTAGCCGGTGCCGTAGGAGAAGGTCGTGACCGTCTCGGTGGGGGCCCCCGATGCCGTCACGGTCGTGACCTGGCCGGCGGGTGAGTACCCGATCGTGTAGCCGATGCCGGTCGCGTCCTTCACGCCCGAGATGCGGCCATCCCCGTTGTACGTGTAGGTCGCGACCGGGACGTCCGTGCCGTCGAGCGTGCGAAGGAGCCGGTACTCGTCCCCGACCGTCTGCATCTTCACGATGCCGGTCTCGGTCGAGGCCGCACCCGAAGAGGAGACCCCCTTGTAGTCGACACGCGACAGAACAGTGCCGCTCCACACGAGGTCGATGCCCTTGGTGGCTGTGGTCACGCTCGCATCCCGCACGCTCGTAAGGCGCCCGGAGGCGTCGTAGGCATAAGTGACCGGGTTCCCAGACAGGTCGCCTGTGGCCTGCAACCTGCCCGAATCATCGAAGCACACCACCGCGTCGCCGAGCCGGAGCTGCGGGAGCTCGATCTCGCAGAGGCGGAAACCCGTGTCGTAGGTGTTGTTGAGCGCGACAACGCGCACATAGCGGGCGCGCACGGGGTTGAAGGCGTGCTTCATCCAGCCGCGGCCGGTGTACGGTTGGGTGGTCGAGTCCGTCGGGACGACCTGCGTGAACGTCTCGCCGTCCACGCTCGTCTCGATGCGGTAGGTGTAGTTCGGCTGAGTCGCCTCTGAGATCTCGAGTCCGCCGTCCCACAAGTAGAGGTCGGCCTCCGAGAGCACCTGCGCGTGTTTCAGGTCGTAGGTGAGATGGTTCGTGCCGCTCAAGTTCTCGAGGACCCCGTCGTAGTTGCCAAGGCCCACGCAGTCGTTGATGATCCCGTCGACCGACTCGGAGTTGATGTCTCCGCCCACCGCGGTCACGCTCGCCTCCCGCGCAACGTTCACGCGGCTGAACGCCACCGAGGGTTCGAGCGGGTCGCGCTTGTAGGTGCCGTTCTCCGCAGGCTCGATGGTACGCGACGTGCCGTCTCCGTCCGTGAACTCGATCGTCTTGTCACAGAACTCGACATCGTCGAAGCGGATGATCCCCTTGGCGTTCCTGAGCTCGAGATTGAGCTGCACGCCGTAGGCGCCTTCGGGGACCGTCGCCTCGAGCGTGATCTGCTTCCATGAGGTCGTGCTCGGCGCGCAGAAGCCTTCGGAGATCTTGGAGTAGGTGGTGTGGGTCATCTCGACGCTCGCACCGTCGAAGAAATGGAACTTCATGAGCGCGCCGTGCTCGGCTTGTGACATGTCCGGGTTGAAGCTCTCCGTGCGTACCCATGCTGATGCCGTAATCCGCTCGCCAGGACTCACCGGAAGCGCCTGCGATGCACCGATGCCAGTCGACACCCACAGGTTGCCGTACGTGGTGGCGTTGGTCGGCCAGATGAACTTGAGCGAGTAGGGGCCGCTCTTGGTGATGGTCGACCAGTAGATGGAGGCGGGATCGTGAACGTACCAGCCTGGTGGGTCGTCTTGAGGAACGCCGACGAACGGGGTCTCGTCGAAGCTTGGGTTCGGTACCTTCTGCGGGGCGTAGGTGAGCGACGGGGAAGCCATTGCCCACCCCTTGCCGAGCCCGACATCCGCGGTCCGCGTCGAGCAGTAGGTAGCGCCGTAGGTGAGGGCGCCGCCGAGCGCCTGGAACGAGACGTCGGAGCGCGAGCCGATGAGCTGTCCGTTGGCGAGATCGACCGAGAGCCCGGCGCCGATCGGCTCGGTGGCACGCCATGGCAGGAGCCCCTCTCCGTCGTTCGAACTCGCGAGGGGCGCCCGATCGAACGGCTGCCACTCGGTCCAGCCCGAGGGCGCCGAGTACGCCTCGAGACCCTCGTCGCCCGCACCCCAGACCCGGGCGCGGATCCAGTACCTTGTCTGGCCCCACCCGTTCGTAGGAGCGGGAATCTCGACCACCGGCGCACTCGTCTCGACCGTGACGTCCTTGACGATGGTCGGTGCTACGATGCTGCTCGCGACCTGCGCCTGGACCTTGTTGAGCTTCTTGCCCGAGGCGTCGCCGTAGCGAAGGCGCGCGTGTATCGCGGCGGTCGCGTTGTCACCGACCGGCATCTGCACGCTCGGCGAGAGCACCTCGACGGTCGGCTCGGAGGTGAAGTCGACCGTCAGCCGCGGCGAGGCGCCCGTCGACTCGAAGGTGTAGAAGCGACACAGCGTGAGGTCTGTCGACTCGGAGGACGAATAGAGCCTGAAGCCGTTGTTGGGAGTGAGGCCAAGAACGAAGTTCTGGACGATCGAGGTGACGTTCCACGCGCCCCACGAGTCCTCGGCCACATCGTCATAGGTGATGTAGTTCGCTGAAGGCTGATTGTTCCAGGTGAGCGCGCCCTCGCTCCAGGCGCCTGAGGCGGAAGCGCAGTTGATCCTCGATGAGCCGCTCGTTGCCGCCCGGTCGTAGCAGTAGGCCTCCAGACGCGCATAGAGCACGGAGATGCCCGAGGGCAGACCGGTGAGTGACGGCTTGAGGTACGTGCGCGTCGTCCCGGTACCGCTCGCGTTGTGACGGCCGACGCGCGCCTGCGTCGAGTACCCGTAGTTCGTGGTCGGGTACGCGTCTGAGATGTACGCGTCGTACATCCAGTCATCCGCGAAGGTGTAGACCCAGTAGGTGGTGGGATCGATCTTCACCGGGTACACGCGCTCCGGTGCGCTCAGCCAGGCGCTGTCGGCCACGACATCGAGACGCCAACCCATGCCTACGGGCTTGATCTCATAGTGCACCGCCTCTGAGTAAGCGGCGTCTTTGGAGTCGGTTGCCGAGGAGTCTTCCATGAACGGAGGGAGGATGCGGAAGCGGACGGCACCGGTGCTGGTCGAGGTGAATGCTATGGAGCCCGACGGTTCGAGCGAGGGCGAGTAGCCGGGGCACGCAAGATCGAAGGAGAACGTGTTCTTGCCCGTGTAGGAGCGAACGACGATAGTCTCTTTGAGACCCTGAGGCACCGAGTCGTAGACGAGATCGGCTCCCCCGAAAGCGTGTTCGTATCGCCGGGAGTTGCCCTTCATCGGCGTGGCGACCGACGTCTCCTCGTATGCTTGGTGAACGGGCGTCTCGGCTAGGCGCCCCCTCGGCGTCAGTCGGACGCTGCCGAGCTCGTCTGCGATCCATACCGGCTGCTCGGAGATGGTCTCCGGGAGGAAGAGTGTGAACGCGTTGCGCTTGTTCTTGAAGCCTC
>CAKMKD010000150.1 GCA_927439865.1 uncultured Coriobacteriia bacterium
GCCGAGTGCAACAAGGGCGACGCCGCCGTACACGCTGTACGCGTACTCGGGCACCCACAGAGCACCGCCGGCCGCGGCCGGAGTGCGAAGCAGCACGAATGTGCCGACGGAAAGCACTACCCACAGCGCGAGGTAGACGGAGAACGGTATCCAGCTTACGGAGTACGTGGCGGGCTCGACGATCGGCTCGGGTTCGGAGGTGGTCACATCGGGGGCGGGTTCCGGTTCGGGTTCGACTGCCGGCTCGGACTCGGGTTCCGGCTCGAGTTCCGCTTCGGGCTCGGACTCAGGCTCGGGTTCCGGTTCGGGCTCCAACTCGGGTTCGACCTCGGGCTCGACCTCTGCTACGACCTCCGGCTCGCCTTCCGGCGCGTCTTCCAGCTCGGGTTCCGTAGCCTGCACGTCCTCGGCTATCGGCTCGACCGTAGCGTCGCTCACTTCCTGCTCTTCTTCGGTGATTTCGGAATCGTCGCTCACAAGGGCTCCCTCGGCTCGCCTTCTGGTCAGTCTAGTGGAGCGCGAACGGCGCGTAAAACGAGTACGCGGTTCGTGTGCAGATTCAATGCGGTTTGATTGCGGTACAGGTCTGGTTATTGCTCAAAGGGCCATACTAGTACTAGCGACAAAGTTTCGGTGGACCGCCCCACCGCTTACGGAGGATACGACATGGATAACGACACCACGAGCCCCACACCCGAATCCGATGAGACCGAACCCATCGCGGTAGAGGCTCCCGCCCCGGAGGCGGCGCCCTACTTCGCGCCTGGTACATATACGCCGGCCTCGCCACCGCGCGTACCGTGGGCGACCATCATTGCAGTGGTGGTTGTAGTCTCACTGCTGTTCGGAAGCGTTGCCGGCGTAGGAGCAGCGTTCCTCGGACAGCGCTTCTTCAAGACGAGCGCGCAGACGCTCAGCGTGGTGAAGGGCGACACCGAGGAGTCCGTGGCCGCTGCCGCTGCCGCAGCGCTGCCGAGCGTCGTGAACATCGACATCACCGGTGTCGTCTCGGACAACGAGTCGGAGCTTCCCACGGCTCACCCCAACATACCGGTCACGGGTAACGGCTCCGGTGTCGCATTCAGGGCCACCGAAGACGGCGGGACGTACATCATCACCAACGAGCACGTCGCGGCCGACGCGAAGACGATCGTCGTGACCGACTCAACCGGCGAGCGCCACGACGCCGAACTGATCGGCGCCGACGCCGAGACCGACATCGCCGTGATTCGGGTCGACGCGAAGCTGCCGGTGGTTGTCACCGGGGACTCCGAGAAGCTCGTAGTCGGGCAGCTTGTCGTCGCGATCGGTTCGCCGTTCGGACTCCAGCATTCGGTGACCTCGGGCGTCGTCTCGGCGATTCACCGCTCACTCCCCGACTCCTCGGGCTCCAGCAACAAGTACCCGCTCGTCGACGTCATCCAGACCGACGCTGCCATCAACCCGGGCAACTCCGGTGGCGCACTCGTCGACCGCGCAGGCGCGCTCATCGGCATCCCCTCGGCGATCTACTCGAACAGCGGCGCGAACGATGGCATCGGCTTCGCGATTCCGGTGAAGGCCGCAATGCGCGTTGCCGACGCACTCATCAAGACCGGCAAGGTGGAACACCCGTTCCTTGGCATCTCGGGTCAGACCGTCGATCCCGAGTTTGCGAAGACCGAGAAGCTGCCGGTCAACGAAGGCGCCTACGTTGTTGAGACCACCAAGGGCACTGAAGCCGAGAAGGCCGGGCTTCGTGAGGGCGATGTGATCGTGAAACTCGACACGACGACCATCCGGTCGATGAACGATCTCATCCTGGCCGTGCGCCGCAAGACCGTCGGAGACACCGTCACGCTCTCGGTCTACCGCGACGGGAAACAGATCGAGATCGAGATGAAGGTCGGCATCAAGCCCGCGAATCTCTAGCCGGGCACAGCAAGAAGGGGCGCCCTCATTGAACTGGACCCCTAAAGTTGGACCCGAAATTGAGATTTCGGGTCCAACTTCTTTTTGGGGGTGCTGTCGATGCGTTGGGATGTTACAACCAGGCAAGAGGCGATCCGCCTGTTCGATCTCGGTTTCGGCCACAAGGCGGTCGGCGCCCAATTGGGCTGTCCTCTGGGGACGGTCAGGAAGTGGCTCTATACTTTCAAGGTCGGCGGGAAGGAGGCTCTGCTCATGCGAGAGCAACGCTCCTACAGTCAAGAACTCAAGATCGCCGCAGTACAAGACTTCTTGAATGAGGGCGTGAGCAAGCCCGAGATCATGGAGAAGTACGGCATCCGGTCGATTAGCCCTCTCGAGAGTTGGATCGGGCTCTACCGTGAAGGCGGTCCGGGTGCGCTGGCTCCCAAGCCAAGAGGACGAAGGCGAAGACGTGAGCCCTTGGTCTTCGAGAGCCGCGAAGAAGAACTCCTTGCCCGGATCCAGGAGCTTGAACTGGAGCTCGCAATCCAAAAACGAATCAACGCCTTAGCGGACGGGAGCGAGCACAAGCGGCACGATCGCTGAGGCGTGATTTCCCCTTCGAGTTGGTGCTCGCCAAGCTCGAGTTGCCCAAGTCGACGTACTACTACCACGTCTCCCGCCCCGACACTGACCGCTGGAGAGGCGTTCGTCCCCTGATTCGCGAGGCGTTCTCGCGCACTCCCAACGGCATGGGGTATCGCCAGGTCGCCCTCGTGCTCCGAAACGAACACGGGCTGTCGATGTCGGGCAAGACGGTCTTGAAGCTGATGCGGGAGGAAGGCCTCTTCACCCTGATCAGGAAGAAGCGCTACAACTCGTATCGCGGCGAGACGGGGGTGGTGGCTGCAAACATCCTCGACCGTGACTTCGCCTCACACCGCCCTGCTGCCAAACTCGTGACCGACGTCACCGAGTTCAAGGTGGTCGGCGGCCGCGTCTACCTCTCGCCGGTCCTCGACTTGTTCAACAACGAGGTCCTGTCGTGGGGCGTGTCGCGCTCACAGGGCATGGGGATGGTGAACGAGATGATGAGGGGGCTTGAGGCGAGGCTTTCAGGAGATGAGGTGCTCCTCCACTCCGACCAGGGATGGCAGTACCAGCAGAGGTCCTACCAGCTCGCCCTGGAGCGCCTCGGCATCACCCAGAGCATGTCCAGAAAGGCGACGTGCCTCGACAACGCACCGATCGAGAGCTTCTTCGGACACCTCAAAGACGAACTCTACAGGGGTCGGACGTTCGAGGGCTTCGATGAGCTCGCGGAAGAGATCGACTCATACATCGAGTACTGGAACACGAGACGCTACCAAGTGGGGCTGAAAGGACTGAGCCCGGCAGGATACCGGGCTCAGTCCGAAGGCGCCGCTCATGAACTTCAATTGACCGTCTAGCTTTTGGGGTCTAGTTCA
>CAKMKD010000151.1 GCA_927439865.1 uncultured Coriobacteriia bacterium
CGCAGGACAAGCTCGGCCCCCGCGTGGTGGCAAGCGTCGGCGGCGTACTCACCGGCGCGGGACTCCTGGTGGCGTCGTTCGCGACCGCGAACGTCGCGTGGCCGATGATCGCCGGATTCGGTGTTCTCGCGGCGCGATATACACCGAGGCCAGGCCAAAGCCGCTCACCACGAGTCCGGTGATGAAGCCCTTGCGCTGCGGCGGGAACCACTTCACGGCGGCCGGAGTGGCCGAGGCGTACCCGAGTCCGATGCCCGCGCCGGCGAGAACACCGAATCCGGCGATCATCGGCCACGCGACGTTCGCGGTCGCGAACGACGCCACCAGCAGTCCCGCGCCGGTGAGTACGCCGCCGACGCTTGCCACCACGCGGGGGCCGAGCTTGTCCTGCGCGCGACCTGCGAACACCATCGCCAGGGCAAAGACGCCCACTGCGGTCGCGTACGGGAGGCTCGACTGTCCTGCCGACCATCCCCACTCGGCGGTGAGGGCCTTGCCGATGATGCTCCACGAATAGAGGACACCGAGGGCGAGGTTGATGCCGAGACCGGCGAAGGTCACGACCCAACCGCGCGCGACAGCGCGTTGCTGCATAAGGACTCCAAGAGGTTGCATGCGGCTATGGGGCGCGGCCTCAAAGCCCCCAGTGGGCCGCCGCACGCTACGGGCTAGTGTGCCACGTGCGGGGCGTATTTCACACACAACGAGAGGTAAGTGGCACTGCGCAACCGGTAAGCGGCGCATACGCGAAACGCCCGCACCGCCGAGAGTGGCGGTACGGGCGCTCGTGTTTGAAACGATTCTGGCCTAGTAGTTCTCGCAGAGGATCTCGTAGTACGACTGCGGGTGCTTGCAGGCGGGGCACTCCATGGGTGCTTCAGCGCCCTCGTGTACGTAGCCGCAGTTGCGGCAAATCCAGAAGACCGCGCCGTCTTTCTTGAAGACCTTGTAGCCGTTCACGTTCTCGAGGAGGGCACGATAGCGCTTCTCGTGGTGCGCCTCGACCTCGGCGATCTGCCGGAACGACTCGGCAACATCGGCGAATCCTTCCTCATCGGCCACTGCAGCGAAGTCCGGGTAGAGCGCGCTCCACTCCATCTGCTCGCCGTCAGCCGCCGCCAGAAGGTTCTCGGCGGTTGTGCCGATGCGGCCGGCGGGGTAGCTCGCCGTGATCTCGGTGTCGCCGCCTTCGAGGTACTTGAAGAAGACCTTGGCGTGCTCTTTCTCGTTGTCGGCGGTCTCGGTGAAGATGGCGCTGATCTGCTCGAACCCTTCCTTCTTCGCTGCGCTGGCGAAGTAGGTGTAGCGGTTGCGTGCCTGCGACTCACCAGCGAACGCCTTCAGAAGGTTCTGCTCGGTGCGGGTTCCCTTGATGCCCATGGGCTGCCTCCTCGGCTCTCGTTTTCTCTCCGAGTAAGCTACCCGAACGCAGCGGTAGCGTCACACTCTACGCCTCCAGCGCAGGCATCCCGATGCCGATATGTCTTCCATGCAACGCGATGATCTCCATGACATGCTGCTTGCCGAGGAGCCCGCTGGCCGCTATCGACTGTGGGCCGACACCGTGCGCCCCGCGATGCTCGTGCTGGTCGTTATCGTGTTAGGGGTTGCGTCGTGGCGCGGCGTCGGCTGGGTGCCGCTCGTCTCGCACGTCGATCTGGGAGTGCACGAGCTCGGTCATCTTCTTGCGGCGTGGCTGCCGCCGATCGGGACAGCGCTCGGGGGCACCGTCCTTCAGGTGTTCGCGCCGACCGCGCTAGCGGCGTACTTCTGGTTCGCTCGCCGAGACCTGCCGGCGGCGACGCTGCTTGTCGGATGGCTCGGCGTTTCGCTCCGCAATGTGAGCGTCTACATGGCCGATGCAAACGTCCGCGCATTGCCGCTTCTCGGCGGGCAGGACGGACACGACTGGGCGTTCATCTTCGGGCAGTTGGGCATGCTGGACTCGGCTGAGCGAGTAGCCTGGTTCGTCTCCGCGCTCGGTGTGCTTGCACTGCTGGCGGCGCTCGGTCTTGCGGTCCTGGGTTTCGCGAAGCCCCGGATCGATGCGCGCCGCGCCCGCGAACGCGAGGCGTACCTGCGGACCCTGCCTGTGCGGGAGCCCGGGAGCCAGCCGCCTGTTGCGTGATAGGCTTTCCATGACAGTTCCCGAGAGAGGACTTACGCGTGGCCGAGTGTGCTTTCCATCCCGGCGTCGAGACGGGTGTTCGCTGCACCGAGTGCGAGTGTCCGATCTGTCCGAAGGACATGGTGTCCACTCCGGTGGGCTACAAGTGCCGAGAGTGCGCCCGTCCCGTGAAGAGCGCGACGCAGTACGTGAAGCCGAAGCAGTGGGCGATCGGCGCGGCCGTCGGGCTCGCAGCGGGCATCAGCGGTGGCATCCTGCTTGGCTGGGTGCTCCTCATGAGCTTCTGGTTCGCGTATCTCGGGTTCGGGCTGTTTGTGGGCGAAGCCGTACGCAGAGGCACGGGCGGTCACCGCACGCCGGGAGTCGCAGCGCTCGCGGCGACCTGCGCGCTTCTCGGAGCGATCGTTGGGGGATTCGGCCTCATCGGTCTCGGCCTGGGTGCCGGAGTGGCCGCCGTGTATGTGCTCTCTAATCGCTGGTAGGGGCAAATACACAACCTGGCATGCGGTTTGCGTTCCTATCGAGGCTCGCATGACGAAAGGCAAGTAACGTGAGGTTGGGCTCAGGCATATTCGGCGTCTACGCGCCGGTTTTGCTCGCCGCGGTGCTCGTCTTGACCGTGGTACCGAGCTGTTTCATGCCCGCGTGCGGGCCCACCAGTGGCGCTCCTGTTACCACGTGTGAGGCGCCCCAACCGCAGCAGTTCCGCTCGGCGTGTGAGCTCGACACCGATCCCATGTCGACGTCAGCACCACGTGGCGGCGACTGCGATGACACCGCGATGTCCCACGGCACACCTGATGCCGTCGTTGCGCAAACCTTCGAACCTCCGATGGTATCCGCTCTTGCTCAGGCGCCTGCACTCGCGTCGATCGTTGCGTTCGACGTCGGTGTCGAGAGTGTGACACCCACAGACGTCCATCCACCCGACCCACTCGGGGTCCGTCTCACGGTCTAGAATACTCCTGTGTCCCGCAGTCGCTTGCGCGCGCCTGCGGCTTGTCCGTGCCTGACACAAGGAGTCACCGTGAACCTGTTTCTTCCCATGCTTGGCGTGGGGCTCGTCACCAGCATCCACTGTGTGGCGATGTGCGGCCCGCTCGTCCTCACCTACGCGGTGAAGGGCGCCGAGGAGGGCCCCCTCGTCAAACGAATGCTTCCTCACTTCGCCTACCAGGGCGCGAAGATCCTCAGCTACGTGCTGGTCGGTCTGCTGCTCGGCACCCTCGGTTCGCTCTTCGACATCGGCGGGCTGCGCGGCTGGGTCACCGTCTTTGCCGGCGTCTTCATGGTGCTACTCGGCGTGCAGATGACGGGCGCGTTCCCCGTGCTCAATAAGCTCACATTCAAGCCTCCGAGAGTGCTCGTCAGCGCTATCGGCACGCTTCGCAAGAAGGCCGTGGCCGATGAGGCTGCGGGTCACGTGAGCATCGCGACGCCGATCACCTTCGGCCTGCTCACCGGACTCCTGCCGTGCGGCCCGCTCCAGACGGCGCAGATTGCCGCAGCCGGCGCCGGTTCGCCTATAGATGGCGCGCTCGCGATGCTTGGTTTCGGACTGGGAACCGCTCCGCTCATGCTCGGTTTCGGTGCCGTCTCCGGCATGCTCTCTAACACGTTCAAGAAACGCATGATGGTCGTTGCCGCGATTCTCATCGCGCTCCTCGGCCTTGTTATGTTGAACCGTGGTTTGAGCATCGTGGGCTCACCCGTAACAGCGCAGACCATCAAGCAGGCAGTGGTCGGCTCTCCGGTTGCTCCAACCGATACAACCGGATTCACGCCCGGCGCCGATGGCGTCGTCGAGATTCCACTGGTTATCGAGAACACGCGGTTCGTACCGCAGACCGTTGCCATCCCGGCCGACACGCCTGTTCGACTGATCGTCGACCGGCGCGAGGACGGTGCGTGCTCCGATCAGATCGCGATGCCGCAGATTGGCATCTTGCAGGATCTCGCACCGAACGCGACCACGATCGTCGAGATACCGGCCACGAAGGCCGGAAGCTACACGCTGACGTGTGGCATGGGGATGATGAGCGGCACCCTACAGGTTGGAGTCGCGTCAGGGACTCAGGGCGGAATGCCGCCTGCCGTGCCCATTGCTGGCGCCGCGATACTGCTTCTCGGCGCCGGACTTTGGTGGAACACGCGGCGTTCTGGCGCGACGATGAGCCAGAAAGAGGCGCTCCTCGTGGGCGTTGCAGTTGCCGCTGCGATAATCGCCGGACTTGCCATTGGTGGCATGTTCAACAGCTGAGGAATACAAAAACTACAAGGCTTTCAATAAGGAGACAACAATGTCTGAGAACACCACACAACCCGCTACACAGCCGAGACCGATGACAATGCGCTACGTGCTCGTTGCCGGCATCGTGATAGCAGCGTTCCTCGGCTCGTATTCGCTTGCCGTGGCGCGCTCGAGCCGTACCACCACGTCGCTCGCTGAATCCGGCCAGGCGGCCACACCCGTAGGCGCTGTCGCTGCCGCCGGCTCGTCGTCATGCGCGTGTTGCGGCACCGGCGGCTCCAGCGAGCCGATCGAAGGCGCGTCGACCGTTGAGGGCGACGTGCAGAAGCTGACCGTCGACACCACGGCCGGTTCGTACAACCCTAACGTGATCACGCTGAAGGCCGGTGTCCCGACCGAGATCACGTTCACGCAGTCCGGAGGGTGCCTTGCGCAGGTCGTGTTCCCAGAGCTGGGCATCAGCGCTGACCTCACGGCCGGCGACACGACCATCCTGCTGCCGGCGCTCGAGGCTGGGGACTACACCTTCAGCTGCGGCATGCAAATGGTCTTCGGATCCATCACAGTCAAGTAGGTGAGACACATGACTTCCACAACCATCAAGACGCTTCACATCGACGTTGAGGGCATGCACTGCCACTCATGCGAGGTGCTCCTGAGCGATGGTATCTCGGCGCTGCCAGGTGTGATCTCGGTAGCAGCCGATGCAAAGGCCGGCACAGTGACGATCGAGGCGGACCCTGTGGTCATCAACACAGATGATGTCGTCGGCGCGATCATAGCGGCGGGCTTCGTCCCCTCCGCCGGAGTCGGTGCGCCCGCGGTTGAAGCGGTCCCGGAGTGCGCCACAAGCGAATGCCCCATCGTCCCCGACGATGACGCCGCAGCGCCGGTTGCCCCTGTGGCGCCGCACGCTGCAACAGTCGAGTCGGCGTTCGCGGTTACCGGCATGACGTGCGCGTCATGCGTGGCCGTTATCGAGAAGACCGTAGGCCGCATGGCCGGGGTCGTCTCGGCGAACGTGAACCTTGCCACCGAGAAGCTCATCGTCGTACATGATCCGGCTGTGCTCACGCCTGACGCTATCGTCAGCGCGGTCGAGAACGCCGGCTACCACGCCATTCCGCTTGCAGCGACGGCAGCTCCGGCGATTGCCGGCTCGGTCACCCTCGGGCTCCTCGGCATGACGTTTTCGTCGTGCTCGACGGTTATCGAGAAGACGCTGGCGAAAGTGCCGGGCGTCGTCACTGCCAGCGTGAACCTCGCCGCCGAGACCGGAACGGTCACGTTCGACCCGGCCATCGTCGGCGTGGACGACCTTATCGGCGCCGTCAAGAACGCCGGCTACGACGCGGTTCTCAAGGTTGAGGCTGCTGCCGGAGAGGCTCCTGTCGAAGATGTGCAGCGCATCGCGCAGCAGAAGCACACGCGCCGCGAGCAGCAGCTGTTCGTGATGTCGCTGTTGCTCTCGCTCCCGCTCCTGGCGCTCATGATCCCGAGCGTTATGGATACGGTTCCGCTTGCTGTGGCCACGTGGCTCGCCAACTCCTTTGGTGGCGCGTGGGACCCGGCGATGGTTCTCAAGTACATCAGCTTCCTGCTCGCCACGCCGGTGCAGTTCATCGCCGGCGCGCAGTTCTACAAGGGCTTCTTCCACGCACTCAAGCGGCGTACCGGCAACATGGATACGCTCATCGCCATCGGCACGAGCGCGGCGTACTTCTACTCCATCGCGTCGACGTTCGTACCGTCGCTCTCTGCCGAGCCGATCTTCTTCGAGACGGCCGCGCTGCTCATCACGTTCGTCATCCTCGGCAAACTGCTTGAGGCACGCGCCAAGGGTAAGACGTCCGATGCCATCAAGAAGCTCATGGGACTCGCGGCCAAGACCGCGCGGGTCGTCCGTGGTGGCGAAGAGATCGACGTTCCGGTCGAGCAGGTCGTCGTCGGAGACGTCGTCGTGGTTCGCCCCGGCGATAAGGTCCCGGTCGACGGAGTCCTGATCGACGGACGTTCAGCCGTGGACGAGTCAATGCTCACCGGCGAATCGATACCGGTTGAGAAGAACACCGGCGACACCGTCATCGGTGCCACCATGAACAAGCTCGGGTCGTTCAAGTTCCGTGCAACGAAAGTTGGCTCGGACACCGCACTTGCACAGATCGTGAAGCTCGTTGAAGACGCGCAGGGATCGAAGGCGCCGGTACAGCGCTTCGCTGACCGCATCAGCGCCGTGTTCGTGCCGGCGGTCATCGCCACCGCAGTCATCACGTTCCTCGTGTGGCTGTTCGCGGTGCCGAACTTCGTCGACGCATCGTTCTACGCGAACGCGACGCCGTTCGTGAAAGCGCTTCTCGCAGGTACGGCCGTCGTGGTCGTGGCCTGCCCGTGTGCGCTCGGTCTCGCCACACCGACCGCGATCATGGTCGGTACCGGCAAGGGCGCCGAGAACGGCATCCTCATCAAGAACGG
>CAKMKD010000152.1 GCA_927439865.1 uncultured Coriobacteriia bacterium
TACCTTCGCGACATCCGAGTGCAGCACGGCTGGACCCAGACGCACGTTGCGAGCCTCCTCGGCTCGAGTCAGTCCCGCGTAGCGAAGATGGAAGCGGCGGACCTCTCGGTGTCAGTTGATCTGTTGGTGAAGTCGCTTCTGACCCTGGGTGCTTCACGCAAGCAGGTCGGCGAAGTCATAGCGCGGGCGGCCTAACGCGTGCATCGGGCGTGGTGCCCGAAGCGCCCACGGCCTAGCGTGCCGCCCACCGCTTTGGCGCGCGGTACGCGACGCACGGGTAGTCGACCCATGCGAGCGATGCCAGCGCGTCGGCGACCATCCTCGGCAGATCGAGGTCTGCCTCACCCTTCTCCACCTGCGACACCCGCGCGTGCGTCTCTGGGGTTCTCGGCATGAAGAGCGTGCAGCAATCGGTGTGCTGCTGCGTGGAGAGCTCGAACGTGCCGATACGGCGGGCCTCGGCGATGATCTCCTGCTTGTCGTGACCGGCAAGTGGACGCAGCACGGGTAGCGTTGCCGCGGCGTCAACAGCCGCGATGTTCTCGAGCGTCTGCGACGCAACCTGTCCGAGGCTCTCCCCTGTCACGAGCGCACCGGCGCGTTCCTCGGCAGCAATCGCCTCGGCCACGCGAATCATGAGACGTCGGTAGAGCAGGATGCGGAGGTCGGGCGGCGCCAGGAGCGAGATCTCGCGCTGCAGATCGCCGAAGGGCACCACGTAGAGGCGCGCCAGGCCGCCGGTCCGCGCGAGGACGCCTGCGATCTCCTCGGTCACGCGCTCCGAGAGGTCGTCGGTCTGCGGTCTGCCCGAGAAGTGGACGCCCACGGCGACCGCGCCGCGTCGGATGATGCGCCAGGTGGCCACCGGCGAGTCGATGCCCGCCGAGAGAAGCGCGATCACCTTGCCGGAGGTGCCGACCGGCAGTCCACCCGGCCCCGCCACGCGCTTCGCGTAGGTGTACACCTCGCCTTGCACCACCTCGACGCGGCAGAGCACGTCGGGGTCGTCCAGGTTCACCGCGAGGCCTGTCTCGGCCTGCACCGCGGCGCCGAGGCGGCGGTTCATCGCCAGACTGCGCTCGGCGTGATCGGTCGCCGAGCGGCGCGCCGCGATCGCGAACGTGCGCGCTTTGGGATCCGCCTCGCGCACAGCGAGCACCGCAGCCTGCTCCATCTCGGCTTCATCACGCGAGGTCACGAAGGCGAGCGACGCCGAGCTGACGCCGGGCACAGCTGCGACGCTCTCAAGCATCTCGGCCGCAAGCGAGGGGTCTACCGGGATGACAAGGCGGCTCGCAACGCGCTCGACGCCGACCGCCGAGAGCGTTCCCACAGCGGCGGCAAGGTTCTCCTGCAGCTGCCGCTCGAAGCGCCCACGATTCCGACCCTTGAGCGCGATCTCGTGGTAGTGGACGAGCACCGCTCGTTCGAACATGCGCTCACACCCCCAGAAGATGCGTGTGCCCCGCGCCGGAAGCGGCTGCGGGGCACGTCACGCGCTGCCAGTCGGCTGCGCTACTTGTACGATTCCGTGGTCCGCTCGTAGCCGATGTCGCCACCTGCGATCTCGTCGAGAGCAAGGGTGAGCGGCTTCGTGCTGGTGATCTGCGCGATCTGCGACGCAGCCATGGTGAGCAGCGCCTGGTCGCGGACGCCGTGTACCATGTCGTTGATCTGGCGCGAACGACGAGCCGCTACGATGCAGAGCGTGTACTTCGAGTCGACCTTCGAGAGCAACAGGTCGATATCAGGCTTGATGACCATCAGGGATGTCCTTACCGCCGAGGGATTCGAGAATCTCCGCGAGTTCGTCCGTTGCGCGGAGTACGTCGTCGTTTTCTACCACATAATCGTACGTACCCACAAGTTCGAGCTCGCGTACGGCAGTGGCGAGACGTACCGCAACCTGCTCGTCTGTCTCCGCGCCCCGGCGACGGATTCGCTTCTCCAGCTCCTCCATCGACGGCGCCAGAATGAAGACGAGCACCGCCTCGGGCATGAGCGCTTTGACCTGCGCGGCGCCTTGCGGGTCGATCTCGAGAATGACCTGCCGACCCTCGGCGATCATGCTCTCAACTGTGCTGCGTAGCGTCCCGTACCGGTTGTTGTGGACAGTCGCCCACTCGAGGAACTCGCCCGCTTCAATCCTGCGTACGAACTCAGTCTCCGAGAGGAAGACGTAGTCGTCGCCGTCGGTCTCGCCGGGACGCGGTGAGCGTGTGGTGGCCGAGACGGAGACCCAAACACCAGGGACCCTGGCTACGAGTCGCTCGACCAGAGTCCCCTTACCCGCGCCCGAAGGCCCGGAGATGATGATCAGATTGCCGCGGCGCATCCGTCCGGAGCGCTCAGCCAAGACGCTTGTTGAGCATCTCAAGCTGCCGTGCGCCCAGACCCTGAACGCGGCGGCTCTCGGAGATCTCAAGCTCGTCCATGATCTTGGCGGCCTTCGCCTTGCCGAAGCCGGGCAGGCTCTCGAGCAGCGAGGAGACCTTCATGCGGGCGACGATGGGATCGTCGGCCTTCTTCATCACGGCAGCGAAGTCGATCTTGCCGCTCTTGATCTCCTGGCGCAGTTCCGCGCGCTTCTGCCGCGCTTCAGCCGCCTTCTTCAGGGCAGCCTTGCGGTCAGCATCGGAAAGGTTCGGCAGAGCCATGATTCCTCCTCGTTCTCCACGCCCGGTGGTGTTGCTTGTGTGTGAAGTCCTCGCACTCACATACCCTTCGGCATGTGTTACCTACACGTGACAGCACCGTTGATACTACCCTTGACCTGCGTGTATGCCAACCCTCAGCTGGAAAGTCTGCGGCTTCCGGGCGAATAGAGCGGCACGCCGGAGGCGCACAGGCCACAGGATTCGGGCGTCCAAGACTCGACCTCAAGTTGAAGCAGAGCCACGAGTTCGAGGTCGAACGCCTTCGGCCCTCCGCGGTCGATGAGCGAGGTCACCGCAACAGGTTCGCCGCCTGCAGCGCGAACGAGCTCGACCACCTCGGCCACCGATCCACCCGTTGTGACCACGTCTTCTACCACGAGCACCTGGGCGCCGTCGGGAATCTCGAACCCCCGACGCAGCACCATGGCTCCACCCTGGCGTTCCGTGAAGATGAACTTCACGCCGAGTGCTTGGGCAACAGCGAATCCGATGATGATACCGCCCACAGCAGGTGCCGCGACAAGATCGATGCGCCGTTCACCGACTCGTTCCACCATCGCCTTCGCGAGACGCGTGGTGAGCGCCGGATCCTCGAGAACCCGGGCGCACTGCACGTAGGTATCGGAGTGCCGGCCGCTCGTCAGCTGGAAATGTCCCGACAGGATCGCGCGTGCTTCTTTGAGCGCATCGAGTACTTCGACCTCGGTCATGGCCCCCATGCGCTACTCCCCTTCCAGAATGCGCGACAGCGCGGCTGCGGGATCCGCGGCACCCGTGATCGGACGTCCGATGACCAGGTGCGACGCACCGGCTTCGATCGCCTCGGCAGGTGTGGCAACGCGAGCCTGATCGCCCGCCTCGGCCCACGCGGGGCGCACGCCGGGCGTCACGATGTACGCATCCTCGCCGAGGAGTACCCGCATCGCCGCGGCCTCTTCAGGCGAGCACACGACGCCGTCGCACCCGCAGTCGCGGGCGAGTGCCGCAAGCGCGGCGACCTGCTCGGCCGCCGTTGAGGAGCAGCCGATCTCGGCGAGCGCCGCGTCATCGAGGCTCGTGAGCACCGTCACGGCGACGAGCGCCGGCTTCTTCACCTGGAACCGCTCGGCAGCGGACGCGACTTCCTCGGCAGCGGCAGTGAGCATCGCGCGCCCACCGGTTGCGTGCACGGTGATCATGTCGGCACCGAGCCGCACGAGCATCCTGCACGCGCCGCGCACCTGATGCGGGATGTCGTTGAGCTTGAGGTCGACGAACACCTTGAAACCGAGCGCGCGCAGGTCACGGACGATCTGCGGCCCCTCGGCGTAGAAGAGCGTCATCCCCACCTTCACCCAGGTGGCCTGGCCCTTGAGCGAGCGCGCCATTGCGAGCGCTGCGGCTCCATCGGGCAGGTCGAGCGCGACTATGATCTTCTCTCGCATGCGTTCCCTTCCGGCTGATCTGCGACGGCTAGAAGCCCAGGTCGCTGATGTCTGTCTTCGGGCCTTCCCAGAGCGACTCCCGGTTCCCACCGTGGATGTCTGTGCGCACCAGCTCAACCCACTCCTGCGTCACGGGGCCGTCATTGTAGCCATACTCGATGCCGAGCATCCCGGACTGCGGATGCCACGCTCCGCCGCCAAACATCGAGTCCGAGTAGCCGCGATCCTTGAGTCCCTCGGTCGTGATCTGCCAGATTCGGCCGCCAACGGAGTAGAGCGGTCCTTCCGGATCCCAGCCGAGCAGACCGAGGTCGTACGCCTCGCGGAACTCCGGGGGCGTGTCCCACCCGTTCTCCTTGAACGCATCTGCCGAGGCGACACCTGTTGCCGTGGCCGAGCGCAGCTCGATGTCGCCGTCGCTCGACTCCTCGGACATGATGATCCGCGCCCAGTAGATGGTGTCGGCCGTGCCGTCCCAGACCGCGAGCGGCGCACGCCAGTCAGCGTTGCCGCCGATATCGTGGATGCCTGAGGCCTCGCCGGTCTCGGCATCGAAGACGACGAGCTTGCGGACTTGTTCTGTCTCGGATTCTCCGTCCAGAGTCTCATCAACGAGCCCCTCCACCGCGAAGTAGCGCCCGGATGGCGACCACCCGACCGGCACGAATGTGCTCATCACAGTGGGGACGGCGGCCTTCACGCCCTCGCCGCTTGAGGCCTTGTTGTTGAAGAGCATCGCCGAGGGACCCGCGCCCTTGAGCGGGTTGAGCTCGAGATACGCCACGGAGTCTCCCGGACCCGGCCACGCGTGCCACTTCGAGGGCACGTCGTCGGTGGGATTCGAACCGTCGTCGAGATTCCACGCCAGGAGCCGTCCGGGCGCGTGATCGAGCACGTCGCCAAATCCGTCGAAGGACTCGCCCATCTCGGCTTCCGCATCGGTGACGGGCTCAAGCCACACCACCGCAGCGGCGGGCTCGACGAACAAGAGGCGGTAACCATCGAGGCTGCGCGTCTCGCCGGTCGTGCTGTCCCAGACAGCAACCGAGGGGTACGTGTAGTCGCGCATGTACTGGACGACGCCGTAGCGGCCGTTGTCTGC
>CAKMKD010000153.1 GCA_927439865.1 uncultured Coriobacteriia bacterium
ATTCGCATCAAGGATCAGGCCGCGATCGTTGATGGTGAGGTACGCCGAGGGTGCGTGCTCGTACAGATCGAAGTACCGCTCCTTCACCTTCTCGAGCTCACCCTGCATATGACGGAGTTCTTCGTTCTGCATCTCGAGTTCTATCTGATGCACCCGAAGCTCGTGCATGATCGTAAGCGCCTCCGAGAGATCCTCCCTCGAGGCACTCTCGGTCACCCTCGCAATCGCCTCTGCTCGCTCGCGCAGAGCCTCGAGGCGCTCGTCATCTGTCGGTCCCTTTGGCACTCGAGCTCACCTCTCTCTCTGTCGTGGCGATGGCGTAAATCTCGCCGTCGGAATGGGCAAGGGCGGTCGCTGTGAGCCACACCTCGATGGCGCGACCGTCTTTGGTGACCCGGCATGCTCGATGCGGCTCAAGCACCTCGGCAGCACTCAGGCGGCGTACGGTCTCAAGCGCCTCCTTCTGTTCGGCGGGTGGCACGAGTTCCTGCGCGTTCATCGTAAGTGCCTCGTCCTCCGTCCAGCCGTAGAGCGTGGTAGCGCCCTCATTCCAGGCGATGAGCATGCCGTTCATGTCTCGGACTGTGATCGCATCGCGCGCATCCCTGACGACAACGGCGAGCCGCCGCTCGGCGTCGGCAACCTGCATCGCGGCCTGCGCGCGCTTGAGCTCCGTGATCTCCGTGAAGGTGATAGACGCCCCCTCGATCACGTTCTCGAGCGTCCTGTACGGGCGGATACGCAGGAGATACCAGTCGCCCCGCTCGGTGCGTACCTCGGCCTCGCGCGACTCGAGCGTCTCAAGCACATGCTTCGTGTCCGCTGCGAGCGTGGTGTACCCCTCGAGATTCGACGCGAGGTGCCCCACGGGTCTGCCCACGTCGGTGTCGATGAGATTCATTAGGCGGGTGACTGTGGGAGTGAAGCGCTGGATCTTCATGTCGGTGTCCACGAAGATCGTGCCGATGCCGGTCCCCGCCAGAAGGTTGTTCATGTCGTTGTTGCTCTGTGTGAGCTCGTTGATCCTGTTCTGGAGCTCAGCGTTCACGGTCGCGAGTTCTTCGTTCACCGACTGGAGCTCCTCTTTCGACGTCTCGAGCTCCTCGTTGGTCGACTGCAACTCCTCGTTCACCGACTGCATTTCCTCGTTCGTCGACTTGAGCTCCTCGTTCGAGCTCTCCATCTCCTCGAGGGTGGCCTGCAGGTACTCCTCCTTGGCCGCAAGCTCCTGCCTGAGCTCGTCAATCGCGCAGCTCTCGGCTTCAGTCGCCCTGGTGTCGCCAGACACCTCGCTCACGGCGCCCTTTGTTGGGGTGGCTCGGGATGCCTCCAGCATAATGACGAACAGGCGAGTCTCGGCCTGTGCATCGCCGGCTCCCGTAGCGGGGCTGACCGTGAGATCCACGAGCGTGAAATCGCCGTTCGTCTTCACCCTGAGAGAGGGGCGGCTAACCGGGGTGTTGCCCACAGCCGCCTTGCGTAGCGCCGCCGTGAGGTCCCGGCGCAGTCCGTCCCGGGCCATCTTGAGAACGTTCATACTCGCGTCACCCGGTGCTGGCTCAAGGTAGTTGCCGGTTCGCCCGTGCAAGTAGAGGATGTCCCCCCGCTCGTTCACGAGCGCTGCGGCCGTACCGTGCCCGCGGAGCATCGTCTGCTCGGTGATCTCGCGCAGGTCCGCGGGTGTGGGCTCGATCGGCTTCTGAGGCGGTTTGTGCCTGGCAAGGCGATCGACTTGGACGACCGGGACCCTCGCCATCGGCGGTCGGTACCCCGGATCCATTCGCCTGTACAGCTTCGCGGCTCGGTCAACGGACTTGAAGAGATCTGTCAGGTCACCAACCGACTCGGATGTTCCAAGCAAGAGGAAGCCATCCGGACAGAGCGAGTAGTGAAAGAGCGGCAGGAGCTTGCGCTGCAGCTCCGGGCCCATATAGATGAGGACGTTTCGGCAGGTGATCAGGTCAACTCGCGAAAACGGTGGGTCCTTGATCATGTCCTGTTCAGAGAAGACGATCATATCTCTGATCATCTTCTGCACACGGTAGGTGCCGCCTGGTCCGTGCGAGAAGAAGCGCACGAGCCGCTCGTCAGACACATCGGAGGCGATGCTTGCGGGATACGCACCCGAACGGGCCAGCGCGATCGACCGGGCATCGATGTCTGTCGCGAAGATCTGAACCGGCACGAAGCGTTTCTGCGACTCCAGCCGCTCCTGGATCAGCATGGCTATGGAATACGCCTCTTCACCTGTGGAGCAGCCGGGTATCCAGACACGCAAGGTGGAATCCGCCGAACGTCCGTCAACGAGGGTCGGAATGACCTTCTCTTCGAGCGCCGAGAACACCGCGGGATCCCTGAAGAAGCTTGTGACGCCGATGAGTAGATCCCTGAACAGCGCCTCGGCCTCGTCATCGTCCCGTCGGATGTGGAGGGCGTAGTCTTCCAGTGAATCGATCCGACACACGGCCATCCTGCGCTGGACTCGACGGTTAAGCGTGGTCGCTTTGTATCCCGAGAAGTCATGCCCGGTTCGCGAACGCAGCACGACGAGCACGCGCTTGAGCGCTTCCTCAGAACCCGGGGAGTTCTCGATGGTGCCCGAGCCGTCTCTCGGCAGCACGCGGCCGGCGTATGCGATGAGTTGCTCAGGCATATCGGCCGGCCGAAGCACGTAGTCCACGAGCCCGGTCGCGATGGCCGAGCGAGGCATTCCGTCGTATTCGGCCGACTCGGCCTCTTGCGCCATCGCCATGCCGCCCTCACCCTTCACGGCGCGCACGCCAAGGGTGCCATCGTGACCAGTGCCCGAAAGGACGATGCAGATCGCTCTCTCGTGCAACTCCTCGGCG
>CAKMKD010000154.1 GCA_927439865.1 uncultured Coriobacteriia bacterium
CGTCACAAGCACAGCGACCGTCCAGAAGACGCCCCACAGCACCCGACCGAGGATCCGGCGGCCCCGAGAAGGGGCCGCCGTTTCCGGTGTCGCTATGGTCTCGCCCTCGCTCACGCCACACCGAGGATTGTCTCGAGGTCCTCGGTAGCAGTGGCACCGATCGGCTTGATGTCGAACGTGTCCACGAGCACCTGCAGCACCGCAGGCGTGATGAACGCCGGCAGGGTGGGCCCAAGGCGTATGTCGGTGATGCCGAGGTGGAGGAGCGTCAGCAGGATCGCGACGGCCTTCTGCTCGTACCAGGAGAGGATCATCGAGAGCGGCAGCTCATTCACGCCGACCTCGAACGCATCGGCAAGCGCCACAGCGATCTTGATCGCCGAGTAGGCGTCGTTGCACTGACCAACGTCGAGCAGGCGCGGAATGCCGCCAATGTCGCCGAGCTGCTTGTCGAAGAAGCGGAACTTCCCGCACGCGAGCGTGAGGATGATCGTATCGTCCGGAGCCTGCTCCACGAACTCGGTGTAGTAGCTGCGGCCCGGCTTGGCGCCGTCGCAACCGCCGACGAGGAAGAAGTGCTTGATCGCGCCGGACTTCACGGCCTCGATGACCGTGGGAGCGACCGCGAGGACCGCGTTGCGACCGAAGCCGACCATCACGGAGCCGCCATCGAACTCGCCGACGAAGCCGGGCATCGCAAGCGCGCGGTCGATGACGGCCTGGAAGCTGCCGTTGTCGACGTGGATCGCGTTCGGGTGCGCTACTCGGCCGGTCGCGAAGATGTTGACCGCGTACGTCTCACGCGGATTCATGATGCAGTTCGTGGTCATGAGGATCGCGCCGGGGAACTCGTCGAACTCCTTGCGCTGGTTCTGCCACGCGGTGCCGTAATGTCCGTAGAAGTGCGGGTACTTCTTGAGCTCCGGGTAGCCGTGCGCCGGCAGCATCTCACCGTGCGTGTAGATGTCGATGCCGAGGCCCTCGGTCTGCTCCAGCAGCTCCTTCAGGTCCTTAAGGTCGTGTCCCGAGACGACGATCGCCTTGTTCGGGCGATGGCCGAGCGGAACGGACGTGGGAACCGGGTGCCCGTACGCGCCGGTGTTCGCGGCGTCGAGCAACTCCATGACCCAGAGGTTGACCTCGCCCGTCTTGAGCGCGAGGGCGACCCAGGCGTTCAGGTCGAGGCTCGTGTCCGAAAGCGCGGCGAGCAGCTCGTGCATGAACGCGTAGATGGCCGGGTTTTCGTGGCCGAGAACGCGAGCGTGGTCCGCATACGCCGCGATGCCCTTGAGCCCGTAGACGGCGGTTTGCTGAAGCGCCTGCACGTTCTCGTCACGGTTGCGGTCCGAGAAGAGCCCGACCGCTTCGCCCTGAGCCACGAGTCCCGCAAGGTCGGCAGCGGGACCGAACGCGACCGCATCGGTCGCATCCACAACGCCACCTGCGGCTACGACCTTCGCCAGTAGCGCCGCTTTCACGTCCGCACCTTCGTGGATGATGCCCGAGAGATGCTCGGCATCGAAGTCGACGTTTGTGACCGTCGTGAAGAGCGCCTGCGTGGTGTACACATCGGCGTCATGGTCGACAACGCCGACCTTCGCGCCAGCCACCGCGATCGCAGCGATCCCCTTCAGCTGGTGCAGAATCAGATCCTGCAGCGCCGCCACGTCACCGGTCTTCCCGCACACCCCAACAGTAGTACATCCAACACCCTTAGCCGCCTGCTCACACTGATTACAAAACATAGTTTCTTCTCCTTCTACCTGGATGGGACGTGTGTGTCTTCTCTTGCTGGCCGTCGGGCCCGAGGTGCAGGTCTCCGGCGAGTTCCGCAGCCGGGGAGGTGGTGAGAACGCGAAGCGTTCGAGCCGCCGAGGGCCCCCGGCAAGGACTGTCTGAGCCGGGGACCTGTTCCTCGGGCCCGGCTCTTCACCCCTACCCGTGAATCAAAGAAGGCAAGCACCGCGTGCACACCCAGGTGCTCGTCCCTTTGGTGCGCACCGGCATGATCGGCGCATGATCCTCGTCGGTTCCGCAGATGTGGCACGCCTGCGGGATGTAGGTCTTGAGCTTCTCGGCCATGATGACCTCGGCGGCCT
>CAKMKD010000155.1 GCA_927439865.1 uncultured Coriobacteriia bacterium
ATTGCGACAGGCGATCGTGCCTGGCAGATGAGGG
This sequence comes from uncultured Coriobacteriia bacterium, assembly GCA_927439865.1. Classification (GTDB taxonomy): domain Bacteria; phylum Actinomycetota; class Coriobacteriia; order Anaerosomatales; family Anaerosomataceae; genus UBA2286. The sequence continues at coordinate 35 of CAKMKD010000155.1, forward strand.
AAGAACGGCGCTGAGCGCCCTTTGTCCCTTGTCTCGAACCGGCAAGGGGCTTTTTGTTTGCCCACCGGGTCTGTGACGGTATGCGGGTCCATCGACCCGCCCACGTAAGGAAGTGAGACGCGAGGCTGCGCGCGCGAAGGGTGGTTTCGCCGGCTACGACCGTGCATGCCGTGGCATCGACCTCGAGTCCGCCGCCACGCGCGTTGCCGCGGGCGAGCCGCATGTCTGGCGCCTGAAGGTCCCGGACGACCGAGGCGAGATCATGTTCGCTGACGCTGTACGTGGCGATGTGACGTTTCCCGTCGAAGCAGTGGACGATCTGGTCTTGGTTCGAACCGACGGGACCGCGACGTACAACTTCGCCGTCACCGTCGACGACACCACGATGGCCATCACGCACGTCATCAGAGGCGATGACCATCTGTCGAACACGCCGAAACAGATTCTCATCTACGAAGCTCTCGGCGAGGTAGTGCCCGTGTTCGCGCATCTCTCCATGATTCTTGGCGCCGATGGCAAGCGCCTCTCCAAGCGCCACGGGGCCACGTCAGTTGAGGCGTATCGCGACATGGGGTATCTGCCGGAAGCGGTCACCAACTACCTCGCGCTGCTCGGGTGGTCGCTCGACGGTGAGACGACCGTCTTCAGCCGTGACACCCTGTCGGAGAGCTTCTCGCTTGATCGTGTGTCGCGTAATCCTGCCATATTCGATGATGAGAAGCTCGAATGGCTCAACGGCGTCTATATTCGTGAGATGTCTGCCGGGGAACTCGTCGACCGCATGGTGCCGCTCCTGGTCTCGGCAGGACTCCTGACTTCGGAGGACGCCGCCGCGCGTCGTGAGTGGCTCATGAAGCTCGGGCCGCTCGTCTCCGAGCGGTTGAAGCGACTGGATGAGCTCGTTCCGATGGTCGCATTCCTTTTCTCGGACACTGTCGAGATCGAGGAATCGGCTCGCACCAAGGTCCTCGAGAAGGAAGGCGCGGGTCGTGCGCTTGACGCCTGCCGCGATGCACTGGCGAGCCTTGCCGGTTTCGACACCGAGTCGATCGAGGCCGCGTTGCGGGAGGTACCCGAGCGAGTAGGCGTGAAGCCGAAGGTCGCTTTCCAGGCCGTTCGCGTTGCGGTGAGCGGATCAGCGGTGAGTCCCCCGCTCTTCGAGTTGCTTGAGCTCCTCGGCCGTGAGCGGAGTCTGGCACGCATCGATGCGGCACGGCCCTTTGCGGTTGAGTAGTCGGGTTCGGGTTGACACTGCCTTGTGCCGCAGGTAGCATACCGATTCGCGCCCAGGCAGCGCATGCGCATACTGGGGTGTGGTGTAACTGGCAACACGTCGGATTCTGGTTCCGAAGAGTCTAGGTTCGAGCCCTAGCACCCCAGCCAAGCACGGCCCGTTCGTCTAGCGGTTAGGACACCGCCCTCTCAAGGCGGAGATCACGGGTTCGAATCCCGTACGGGCTACCAAATTCTGCAGCGCCCCCCGTCCCAGATGGGGGGCGCTTTGTGCTATCCTCGGCGACCATGGACACACATACCGCACCCACATCTGAGAAGAGCGATTTCATCCGGGACATCGTTGCAGCCGACCTGCGCGACGGTCGTGTCGGCGGGGTCATGACCCGCTTTCCACCGGAGCCAAACGGCTATCTCCACATCGGTCACGCGAAGTCGATCTGCCTGAACTTCGGCATAGCGTCGGAGTACTCGGGACGCTGTAACTTGAGGTTCGACGACACCAATCCGGTCAAAGAAGAGCAGGAGTACCTCGACGCCATCAAGGCCGACGTGCACTGGCTCGGTTTCGACTGGGGCGAGCACCTCTACTACGCGTCTGACTACTTTGAGCAGCTCTACGACTGGGCCGTCTACCTCATCGGTCAGGGTAAGGCATACGTCGATGATCTCTCTGCCGATGAGATCCGCGAACACCGCGGCACGCTCACCGAGCCGGGTGTCGAGAGTCCCTGGCGCAATCGGTCTGCCGAGGAGAACCTCGACCTCTTCGCGCGGATGCGTACCGGTGAGTTCTCGGACGGCTCGCGAGTGCTTCGCGCAAAGATCGACATGGCCTCCGGCAACATCAACTTCCGTGATCCCGTGATCTACCGCATCCTGCATGTTGCTCATCCGCGCACTGGTGATGCGTGGTGCATCTACCCGTCGTACGACTTCGCGCATGGCCAGTCGGATGCGATCGAGGGCATCACGCACTCGATCTGTACGCTCGAGTTCCAGGATCACCGGCCGCTCTACGACTGGTTCATCGACAACCTGCCGGTTCCCTCCACGCCGCATCAGTACGAGTTCGCGCGCCTCAACCTCACACACACCGTTCTCTCTAAGCGCGTGCTTCTGCGGCTTGTGAACGACGGCTACGTGCATGGCTGGGATGACCCTCGCATGCCTACCCTTTCAGGCATCCGACGCCGGGGCTTCCCTGCCGAGGGAATCCGGGACTTCGCCGATATGATCGGTGTCGCGCGTGCTGATAGCGTCGTCGAGGTCGGTATGCTCGAGCATGCCGTTCGCGACGTCCTCAACCGCACGGCATCGCGCCGGTTCGCGGTTCTGAACCCGCTCAAGGTCGTCATCGAGAACTTCCCTGAGGGACAGGTCGAAGAGATGGACGTCATGAACAATCCCGAGGACCCCTCATCGGGGACCCGGAAGGTGCCATTCTCACGTGAGCTGTGGATCGAGCGTGAGGACTTCATGGAGGATGCTCCCAAGAAGTTCTTCCGACTTGCACCCGGTCGCGAAGTCCGCCTGCGTTCTGCGTACTTCGTCACCTGTACCGAGGTCGTGAAGGACGGGAGCGGCGAGATCGTCGAACTGAGATGCACGTACGATCCCGCTACTCGGGGCGGCAGCGCACCCGATGAGCGCCGTCCGAAAGGCACGCTGCACTGGCTGTCTGCCGCGCATGCGGTGCCTGCCGAGATCAGGCTCTACGACCACCTGTTTGCGAGTCCGTTCCCCGGGTCTGACGGTCGTGACTTGTTCGACGACCTCAACCCCGACTCAGAGTCGGTGCTCAGCGAGTGCTTTGTCGAACCGGCGCTAGAGAACCCGGTGGTAGGAGTGACGGTCCAGTTTGAGCGACTCGGCTACTTCTGCGCCGACCCCGACTCGGCTTCCGGAGCGCCTGTGTTCAACAGGACGCTCACGCTCAAGGACACCTGGGCCAAGGTGCAGGCACAGGCCACGTCCTGAGCGGCAATTCATCTGGGGGCCGACGACCTGTTAGACTAATGCGCGGTGGAGTGGGTCGGACGGCCGCGCGCCCGCAAGGGCGTGAGGAAAGTCCGGACTCCGATGGGCAGGGTGCCTGCTAACGGCAGGGCGCGGCGACGCGACGGAAAGTGCCACAGAAAAGGAAACTCCCCCGTCTTCGGACGGGAGAAAAGCTGAAACGGTGCGGTAAGAGCGCACCAGCGTCACGGTAACGTGGCGGCTTGGCAAACCCCACCCGGAGCAAGGGCAAATAGGAGCGGTTAAGGCTGGCCCGGCCGGCGCTCGGGTATGCCCGCGTGAGGCCGCCGGTGACGGCGGTCCCAGATAGATGGTCGTCTACTACAGAATCCGGCTTACAGACCCACTCCACCGCTTCACGCGCTGCACACGCGTTCTCTGACTGTGTGTGTGAGCGTCGAGGCATCAAGCGCCGCAAGCCGTACGTACTCCCCGCCTGCTGTTCGCGCTATGTCTCGTGCAGCGGATCCCCCGCCGGGCACGCCGGTCGTGTCGATCACGATCGTGTTGATCCGCGCCTCGCGGATACGTGAAGCAGCGGTGATGGCGTCTTCGCTGCCGAGACCCCCGTTGATGCCGACATTCCCTCGGCCATCGGTGACGAGCACCAGCCACGGAATGACGTCGTCATTGCGCCGAGTTTCGGTCTCAAGCAGCTGTAGCGCCGAGACAAGCCCGTGTGCGAGCGGCGTAGCCCCACCAGTGGGAAGCGAGCGCAGCTTGAGTTGAGCAAGCTCAACGCTCGTGGTCGGCGCGAGGACCACCTCGGCAGCCTCACCACGAAACGCGACGAGACCCACACGGTCACGGCGCTGGTATGCGTCTACCAGCAGCTCAAGAACGGCGGACTTGGCAGCTTCCATGCGATTAGCGGCGCCCATCGATCCACTGGCATCCACGCAGAACACGATTGAAGCGCCGACGCGCCGCCGACGAACCTTGTTCCGCAGATCCGAGGGTTCGAGCGCGATCGCCATGTCGCTCGCTCGCGAGGACTGGAACGGCGCCGCGGCGCGGATGGTCGCGTCGAACGCGATATCCGGCTGGGCGCCCGGTCGCAACGGCTCAGCGCGGACATAGCGACCGGATCTGTCGTTCGAGGTCGTCTCCTGACGCTTTCCGCCATAGGACCTCCGCACCCGGTCGATCTCCAGCGAGAGGCGCGTAGGGGCATCCTCAGGAGCGTTTGCCGCTCCGGTGGGGTCCACAGCCATCCGCACGCCGAGAACCGCTGCGTCGCCCTCGGCGCCAGCACCACCTGGCGTCTCCGCCTGGTCGGTCTCCCCCTCCTCGGCGCCCGCGCCCGCGGCGGCAAGCGCGTTCTGGAGGCGATCGCTCGAGAACGACTCGTCATCGAACGGGGTGCGGCGCATGCGGTGAGCCAGCACCATCGGGGCGACCGCCCGGACGTGCGCGGGCGTCACTTCTCGGCGCCCGTCAAGCAGCGCGTATGCGGCTGCAGCCCGCGCCATGACCAGGTCAGCACGATGGCCGTCGACACCCATCGATGAGCAAACCGACGCGATCAGGAAGAGCAGATCGTCGTCGAGCTCAACGTCTGGCAGCAGTCGCTGCGCCTTCTCGATAAGCCGGAGTAGCGCCTTGCCGTCAGCGCCCCAACGGCGCGCGAATCCCGTTGGATCGTCCTCGAACGCACGCCGCCTGCGCATGAC
>CAKMKD010000156.1 GCA_927439865.1 uncultured Coriobacteriia bacterium
CGATGAGATCCGGGTAGCCCTTCGGCGGCACGAGTCGCCCGACTGAGCCGACAAGCACCGACGCGCCTTCCAGGCGCTCGGGCGTGACTCGGCCGAGCCGCGGATCGGGAATCCCATTCGGTATCACCGTGAGTTTGGCGACAGGAATGCCGATGCCGAGCAACTCATCACGCGCGGCACTCACCACGCACACGAAACGGTCGATGCTGTGGCCCGCACGCCTGTACAGATGCGCCCGCAACGCGAACTCGAGCCGTCCTGCGATGCCCGGCCGCAGCTGGCGCGCCGCGCCCGGCATGCTGTGGACCGTGGTGAGCACGTGCGGAACGCCCGCTTTTCGGGCCGCGGGACACGCGACGGTCATGGCATAGAAACCGTGTACGTGGACGATATCGGGAGCGACATCAGCGATGAGCTTCAAGAGGTCGCGCTCGGCACCGGGACCCCTACTGCCGGGCATCGGCCACACCTCGAGGCCCGCATGGCGAGCCTGCGCTTCGAGGCCGGACCCCGAAACGCACACGACGCCGACCCTGAAGCCCCTCGAAAGGCAGTCGCCCGCCACCCGCAGCAGATGGTGCTCTCCCCCACCGATCGTGCGCTGGGGGTAATCGTCCACGAACAGGATGTGCGGCGAACTCATCGGCGCACGCTCCCTCGGCGCAGAGCGCCAGCGCGATCCAGCAAACGTGCCGAGAGTGACGAGCCGAGAAGACCCCCGAGAGCACGTCGGATTGCGATGTTCCTTCCGAGGTTCCGAATCACCCGCATGGCCGATTCGGCTTCGCTTTCGGACAGCAGCCCGGTCGACACCACTTCACGCACCGCACGACTATCCGCCTCGCGCATCCTGATGGCATCGGCTGACTTCTGCGCTTCATTGCGACGGTGTACGGCCAAGGGGCGGTCGAGATAGCGGTGCCGGTACCCATGCGCCATTACCAGCATCCAGAAGAGGTAGTCTTCGGCGTAGATGTCCTCGCGGAACCCGCCCACCGCATCGAATACCTCGCGCCGGTATACCGCGCCGATGCCGAAGAAGCATGCCGAGAGCAGCTCGCTCATCGAGGCACCCCCGGGATCCGCCCACGATGCGTGCAGCGTCTGAATCTCCCGCGTGCCGTCCTCGTACTCGTACCAGCCGCCCACCGTGAAGATGGCGGCATCGGGATGCTCGGCGATGAGCGTGGCCAGCGATTCGAGGTGCTCCGGCATCAGCAGGTCGTCCGCCGAGAGCATCACGAGCAGATCGGACCGCGCCTCGCGCACGGCAGTGTTGTAGGCGCCACCCGAGCCGCGATTCTCTTGCGAGATCACGCGGATGCGCGCATCGGCCGCCGCGAGTTCCTCGGCGAGGCGCAGTGTGTCGTCGGTCGACCCGTCGTCGACGATCACGAGTTCCCAGTCCGTAAGCGTCTGCGCCTGCACCGAGCGAACAGTCTCCGCCACGGTGGCTGCGGCGTTGTACGCGGGTATGGTTACCGAGAAGCGGGGGGCGTCAGGCATCGAGCACGCTCCGATAGACGTCAAGAATCTGCGCCGCGACCACATCGGGCGCGAATCGCTCCCGAGCATACCCATGAAGAACCTGCGGGTCGAAGTCGGCATGGTGGTCGAGCATCCATTCGAGTCCGTCCGCGAAAGCTTCGACGGTGTCGTTCTCGACGAGACGCCCAACTTCCGGCGTCACGAACTCCTCGGGCCCGCCGCATCGGGTCGATAGCACGGGACGACCACACATGAGCGACTCGGCAGCTACGACCGAGAAGGTTTCGTGCGTGCTGCTGATCACGGTGAAGGCCGACTGCGCGAAGAGCGTGCGGACCTCCTCGGCGGTCTTGGGACCGATGAACTCGATATGCGCGCCGAGGTTGAGTGAAGACGCGAGCGACTCGGCTTCTACGCGTCGCTCACCTTCGCCGGCAAGGCGAAGGACGAAGTCGCTGCGACGCCCACGAAGCAGGTCGATTGCATTCAGAAGCATCGGGAGGTTCTTCGCAGGTCCCATCACGGACACGTGCGCGATGACGTGCGGTGAACCGACTGGCATCTCGGCCGGAACGCTCACGGCCACGACATTCGGGATGATGATGGGATCACGCGCGAGACCAAGTTCGACAAGCCGATTGCCGAGGAATCGGCTGACTGCGATCGTGCGTTCCGCGCCCATCGCAAGCGGTCGCAGGAGTAGCGGGAGCATGCCGGGCGTGCGCACAAGGCGTCGCTCGCTCTGGGCGAGGTACTCCTCGGAATGCTCGGTTACCACGTATGGTATGCCGTACCGAC
>CAKMKD010000157.1 GCA_927439865.1 uncultured Coriobacteriia bacterium
GCCGCGCTTGGCAAGCCTATCGTCGCCTCGGCGGTGCATGGGATCGCGGACCTGTTCGACGACGGCGTCGACATGAGCAGCACGCTCGCGCCGCGCTTGAGCAGCGCGGCCATTACGCGCAGCCACCGGCGCTCGACGCGCCCGAGGGTCTCGGCAGAGCGACTGGTGACGAAGAGGAACGTGGTGTTGCGAAGCGGGGTCACGTTGATCCGACGACCTTCCTCGGCACGGCAGCACACAGGAACCGTCGACATGGGCGGACCTGAGCAACAGTATCATGCATGACCACGGGAGTTCCTCTTGGCTGCGTCGTGTGTGATTACCCCCAGTACGGATATACTAACGTCGGTACTTTCGGCCACCTGGAGGCTCAATGTCCGGACTCTACGAAGGCAAGCGCATTCTGGTCACGGGTGGCACCGGCTCGCTCGGCCAGGTTCTTACCCGAAGACTACTCTCAGGCTCCGAGGGTGTGCCCGAGAGTGTCACCGTCTTCTCGCGCGATGAGGCCAAGCAGCACTACATGCGGCTCGACTTCATGCAGCGTTGCACCGCTACCGACGAGATCATCTTCGAGAACTCGCGGCAGGCGCTCAGGTTCCTCATCGGCGATGTGCGCGACTACGCGAGCGTCGTCCGGGCGGCGAGCGGGGCCGATATCGTGTTCGCCGCTGCCGCGCTCAAGCAAGTCCCCAGCTGCGAGTACTTCCCCTGGGAGGCCGTGCGCACCAACATCTCCGGCGCTGAGAACCTCGTGCGCGCGATCGCCGAGCACGCGCTGCCGGTCGAGACGGTCGTCGGCATCTCCACTGACAAAGCGTGCAAGCCGGTGAACGTCATGGGCATGACGAAGGCGATCCAGGAGCGCGTGTATATCGAGGGCAACCTGCGTGCGCCGAACACCCGCTTCATCGCGGCGCGCTACGGCAACGTCCTTGCCTCGCGCGGCTCGGTCGTGCCGCTCTTCCTCGACCAGATCGCAGCCGGTGGCCCGGTGACCATCACAACCGCGGACATGACGCGCTTCCTGCTCACCCTCGAGGATGCCGTCGACACCATCTTCGCAGCGGTTCGCTCGGCATCACCGGGTGAGACGTACATCCCGAAGTGCCCCAGCGCCAAGATGACCGATCTTGCGCAGTTCCTCATCGGCGACAAGGATGTTGAGATGGTCATCACCGGCATCCGCCCCGGCGAGAAGATCCACGAGATCCTGCTCTCCGAGGAAGAGGCCACGCGCACCATCGCAGGCCACGAGGGCTACTTCGCGCTGCGGCCCATGCTGCCGGAGCTTGCAGGCCCCGTCGCAGAGCCTGCGCTTGTGGGCGACTACAGCTCTGCCGGCGCGCTCATGACCCCCGAAGCGCTCGCGACGTTCCTTGCCGAGAAGATCCCGGACGTCGTCGGCGAAAGCTACCTGGAGGCGTAGATGCCGAAAGTCATCACCCTGCTCGGCACGCGACCTGAGATCATCCGGCTTTCGCGGGTCATCAGCGTCCTCGACGAGACGTGCGAGCACCTGCTCGTGCACACCGGTCAGAACTACGACGATCGCCTCTCGGGCATGTTCTTCCGCGAGATGGGTGTTCGCGAGCCCGACGTCTACATGGGCGTGCGGGGCGCAAGCTTCGCCGACCAGATCGGGCAGATGCTCACCCGTGCCGAGGAGCTCTTTGCCGCCGAGAAGCCCGACACCGTCCTCATCCTGGGCGACACGAACACCGGCATCGCGGCGTTCGTCGCCAAGCGCATGGGCATTCGCGTCTGTCACATGGAGGCCGGCAACCGGTGCTACGACGACCGCGTGCCCGAAGAGGTCAATCGGCGCGTCATTGACCACTCCAGCAGCGTGCTCATGCCGTATACGTACCGCAGCGCCGAGAACCTCGTGCGTGAGGGCATCGAGCGCCAGCGCATCTTCGTGACCGGGAACCCCATCAAAGAAGTGCTGGACTTCTATGCGCCCCAGATCGACGCGGTCGACCCGTTCACCGAGTTCGGGGTTGAGTCCGGCACGTACTTCCTCGTCACTGCGCATCGCGCCGAGACGACCGACGACCCCGCGCGGCTGGCCTCACTCGTGGCAGCGCTCAACGGCGCTGTCGAGAAGTACGGCATGCCGGCACTCGCGTCGCTCCACCCGCGTACCGCCGACAAGATGAAGCAATTCGGCGTTTCTGAGGGTGCTGTGAGGTTCGTCCCGCCGATGGGTCTCTTCGACTTCGTGCGCCTCGAGAAGGAGGCGTTCTGTGTGCTCTCGGACAGCGGCACGGTGCAGGAGGAGTGCTGCATCTTCGGCGTTCCGACGGTGACGATGCGCGACGTGACCGAGCGCCCGGAGACGATCGAGTGCGGCAGCAACATCCTCGCCGGCGTTGAGGCCGAGAGGATACTGCCTGCTATCGACGTCGCGGTGCGCTCAGCAGGCACTTGGACGCCGCCCGCCGAGTACCTCGCGAGCAACGTTTCCGATATCGTGGCGCGCATCGTTCTGGGAATCGCGTGAGCACGAGCCGCATCCTGGTCGTCGGCGCGAGCGGCATGCTCGGGCACGAGGCCATCCGCGTGCTCGCTCCCGACTTCGAAGTCTGGGGAGCGTGCCGCAATCCTGAGACGCTGCCGGATCTCGGCATTCCTTCGGACCGCCTTCTGGGCGGGCTCGATGCCACGAACCCGGGTGATGCGTACGAGCTGCTCGACATGGTGCAGCCCGACGTCGTGATCAACGCTCTCGGCATAGTGAAGCAGCGAGCTGATGCCAGGGCCGCGATCCCGTCGATCGAAGTGAACAGCCTCTGGCCGCACGTGCTCGCTGATGCATGCGCGCGCGCTGACGCGCGCATGGTGCACGTGAGCACCGACTGCGTCTTCAGCGGCTCGCGCGGTGGCTACCGCGAGGACGATGTCCCCGATGCGTTCGATCTGTACGGTCGCTCCAAGCTCCTTGGCGAGGTCACCGATCGCGAGAACGCCGTGACGCTTCGCACGTCGATCATCGGGTGGCAGCTTGGCGAGCCAACCGGGCTCGTCGGCTGGTTCGCGGCGCACCGCAGTGAGGCGCTGCAGGGGTTCACGAAGGCGGTCTTCAGCGGGCTGACGACGCAAGCCCTGACCGAGACGATCCGCGACGTCGTACTGCCGGACGCGGACATGTCGGGGCTGTGGCATGTCTCGGCCGAGCCGATCGACAAGCACGCGTTGCTCTCGAAGCTGGCGGGGTACCTGGAGTGGGATGTTGTGCTCACGCCGTCGGAGGAGCTGGTGATCGACCGCTCACTCGACAGCACGCGATTCCGGGCCAGGACGGGCTGGACGCCGCCGAGCTGGGACGAGATGCTCGAGGCGCTGGCGGCACACTCCCTCGAGCGCGGCTAGGAGCACACCGCACATGCGAGTGCTCGTTATCCCAAGTTGGTATCCAAGCCCAGACGCGCCGACCGCCGGTGTCTTCATCAAGCAACAAGTGAACGCGCTGGCATCCGCCACTGAGGTCGCAGTACTGCACGTCGAGCCGGGCAAGACGTCGTTCGGACCGACCGTTACCGAAGAAGACGGCGTCACCGTGGTCCGCTCGGGAATCGTTGCGAGCAACCTGTTCTCGCGATACTTCGGCTACCGCCGCGCGGGCCGTGCAGCGATTGGCGCGATTCGCGAGCGTTGGGGGATGCCCGATATCGTCCACGTACAAGCACTCTGGCCTGCGGCTCTTATAGCCCGCGACATCAAGCGACGGTTCGGAATCCCCTACGTCGTCACCGAGCATTCCGAGGAGTACCTGGCCCAGAGCGCGCGGCGCCTCGCACGCACACCGGGCATGCTGCCGCTCGTGCTGCGGCCGTTGGCGCACTCGGCATCTCGAATCATCGCGGTCAGTCGCTTTCTCGCAGATCGCCTGCAATCGCTCCGTCTGGCGAGCGACCCGATCGTTATCCCCAATGTGGTGCCCGACAACCCCGCGACGTCGCTCTCAACGAGCGGCCCGCACCTCATCACGCACGTCTCGGTGATGGGACCCGCAAAGAACCTCGATGCACTCCTGCGTGCGGTCGACTCCCTGCGCCATACCCGCACCGACTTCGTGTTGCAACTCGTGGGCGATGGAGAGTGCCGCGGTGACCTAGAGCGGACAGCCGACAACCTGGGGCTTGGCGACACCGTACGATTCCTCGGACGACGGAACGCCGACGCGATACCCGCGCTTCTGGCGGAATCCTCATTCACCGTCGTGAGCAGCACCCACGAGACGTTCTCGGTGGCCGCAGCAGAATCGCTCATGGCTGGGCGTCCAGTCCTCTCAACCCGGTGCGGTGGCCCCGAGGAGTTCGTAACCTCCGAGGTCGGACACCTGATTGACGGCACTGAAGCAGATGCCCTGGCAGAAGGGCTAGACTGGATGCTCGATAACTTCGACGATTTCGATCCGGACGTGCTTCACGCCTACGCCGGCGTTCGCTTCGCACCCGACGTGATCGCCGACCAACTACTTGCCGTGTACCGGAGCGTACTCGATGACTGAGTCTCCCCGATTCTCCGTAACGATTCCGGCTTACAACGCCGAGGCCACCCTGGTCGAGACCCTCGCGTCCGTCCAGGGCCAGACATTCAGCGACTTCGAGATCGTGGTCGTGGACGACGGCTCGACCGACAGCACCCGGGCAATCACCGAACGGGTCGCCGCGGACGATTCACGCATTCGCCTCATCACCCAGGAGAACCGCGGTTCGGGCGGTGCCTACAACACCGCAGTACGCAACGCACGTGCAGACCTCATTGTCATGCTCTCCGCCGACGACCTGCTCATGCCGGAGCACCTTGCGGCATTTGATGCGTTCATCGACGAGCATCCCGACGCATCCATCTTCACCTCGGGCGGCTGGTACGAGTACGACGACGGCGCACGAGAACTGTCCACGCTGCACGAACGCTGGTCAAACCCCGCCGAATGTACGCTCGAGGACCTACTAGCCGCCTGCTTCTTCGGCATCGGCGCGGTGTTCCGCCGAGAGGTGTTCGATAAGCTCGACGGTTTCAATGAGGACATCTACGCCGAGGACTACATCTTCTGGCTCCTAGCGATGGCTCACGGCTTCACTCACTGCTTCCTTGATCGACCGCTTGCGGTCCACCGGCGCAACTCCGCCCAGAAATCGGCCGACGCGTTGCGAGTGCGACTCGCTGACTTCCGAGCGATAAAGGAGGTGCTTGGAACCGGTCTCCTCACGCACCACGAAGTAAGAAGAGCCCGGCAGGTCATCCGGCGACTCCGTCTCAATATCGCTATCCGCAGGGTACTTGGGTTCTTGCTCGGACAGAGCGCGTCCACGCGCCTGATCAACCGGCTTCGCGGCATTCATCGTCCACGGGTCGGCGAGTAACTTGGTGACGACGCCCCACATCCTCTTCGTCGACGATTACCCCCTTGCGAACATCGGCGGCGGTGAACAGCATCTGCTCCGAATTGCTCGCGGGTGCCGTGAGTGGGGATACCGCGTGGGTATCGTATGCGCGCAGGCGTCCGGCCTGGAGGAACAGGCGCGCGCGGAGGGATTCGAGGTATGGCCACTTCGGATCGGAAGCCGCTACCTTGGATCCCGTCGCAGGCTAACTCGGCTGTTCAGGACTCTCTCCCCAGACCTGGTACATGCGCATGGATTTCACGCGACTCTGACCGCATGCCCCGCCGCCCGAGCTTCCGGCGTAATCGGCGTCTACGCAACTGTTCACAACATGCCAAGCGCTCCCCTGGAACTCAGGCCCGGCGTCGCCGGTAAAGCTGAGTTCTGGCTCCGTGCGCTTCTGTACCGACGCGTCGCACGCTCGGTGGGCACCTTCGTGTGCGTGGTGAACGCAGCGCGTGATGAACTCATCGAACTCGGTCTCGACCCGGCGGAGCTCACCGTCATTGCAAACGGAATCCCTGACCCGATGCTTCGACTTCCTGAACCGCCAGTACATGATGCTGCACGGATTGTGATTGGGTCAGCGGGACGACTGGAACCCCTCAAGGGATATCAGTACTTCGTCTCGGCTGCATCAGTGGCGCTTCGCAAGGCAGACAACCAGCGGTTTCGGCTGGTGGGTGACGGTCGCCTTCGACGCTCGCTCGAACAACAGGCCGACGAGCTGGACCTAGGCGATCGTTTCGCGTTCGTCGGCTGGTCGGATGAGCCGCTGACAGAAATCGCAGCCATGGACATCTACGTCGCTTCATCAGTGACTGACACTACTAACCTGACGATCCTAGAGGCGATGGCGCTCGGCAAACCAGTCATCGCCTCGAATGTCGGTGGCATCAGCGATGCCGTCGTTGATGGAGTCTCGGGGTACCTCGTCGCGCCCCGGCAAATCGACGTCCTGGCTCAGCGAATGCTTGACCTAGCGGCAGATGCTGCCTTGCGGATATCAATGGGCGCAGCAGGCCGAGAACGATTCGAGGAGTTCTTCACGGAAGACCGCATGCTCGCACAGCACAGGGACATGTACGACCGGGTGCTGACAACGAGCTCGTGACGCTACGATCGACCTTCGGATGAATCCAATGGACACCGAGTAACCGAAAGCGAGTCGCTATGAGCTTCGCGCAAAGGATGAAGGACGCACTCCCCCACAAGTTGAAACGGAAGGTGCGAGAGGTTCGCCACCGAGACGACCACGGGCTGTACGGGGCTATGCTTTCGCTCGATGAGAACATCGAGACAATCTTCGACGTCGGCGCGAACGTCGGGAATCTTTCGCTCGCGTTCTTGCGGTGGTTCCCGAAGGCCACCGTCTACGGCTTCGAGCCCGCGACAGAGATGTTCGCCGAGATGAGCGCGCGCATCGACTCAGCGGGATTCTCCGATCGGTTCCGCGCGCACCAGATCGGCTTCTTCGACAAAGAGTCACAAGCGGAGTTGAACCTGGCATCCCAGCACGGCGCGAACTCGCTCATGGGGATTGGCGACGCGTATCACGCCGCCAATCCCGGAATCGGCATCAGCGCCACGGAGCAAATCTCACTGATACGAATGGACGATTTCGTTCGCGACGAAGGCATCAAGCACGTCGATCTGGTGAAGATTGATGTCGAGGGCGTTGAGAACGAGGTTCTGCTCGGTGGACGTGAGACGTTTCTGGACAAAGTGGATGTCGTGATTCTCGAGATCTCCTTCGTACGCCACGAGCGCGCCGAGGGCGCCCACCTCCGCCTCTTCCAGACGATGCATGACCTTGGTTTCGCGCCGAGCTACCTGTTCGATGTGGAACAGGGCGGGCCGGAAACCCCGTGGCGACTCAATCAAGTCGACTGCGTGTTCAGGAGAATGTAGGGGCCGTTCGGCCACCTCGTAGCGGCCGGTCGGCATCGACGAACACCCCATTCACGCCGTTCGACCAGATGAACAAGTACCGCTGCGCGCTGAGGTACTCGGCGATCAGTTTCCCCCGCCACGCGATCTCAACGAGCACCACCCTCGGCCTGTAGCGCTGCCAGTCGTTGCTCTGCAGCACCGTTAGATCCAGTCCCTCAGTGTCAACTGATAGTAGGTCGATCGGCCTGCCATCCAGGTACTCATCGAGAACAGCCGCAAGCGGCCGAACCGGAACTGGCACTTCGGCAGCCAAACGTGAACCCGGATGCGCTAGGTTGTCGATCGACGCCTCGAGATCGAACGTGGAGAGCGTCGAGGGGTCCATTCGGTAGAAGGTCATTTCTCCCGCCGACTCTGCGATTCCGATGTTCAGATTGACGTCACAGGGCCGCAGTCGCTCAAACGCGGCGAACTGCTCGGTGTCTGGTTCGATGTTGATGCCTCGCCAACCACGATCGTAGAAACGCCGTGTGTTACTAAGCTCGCTGGGGTCATTAGCCCCGACATCCACGAAGACGCCGTGAGCCGGGCTCCCCAGCATCGCGTCGATTACCAGGTCCTCGCCGTACTGGCTAAAGGAACCAGCGACATCATCGACGAACGGCGCAACGGAATCGTCCCCTTCGGACTTCACGAGACGCTTGCCAAGGTCCCAGAGCACGGGCGGCGTGATGCGATTGATGAATCTCAGGATCTGCACTGGAGTCCCTACTCTACCGACCCGCTCGGGGTCCTCTTGATGCGCTGAATCGCTGAGACCGCCAGCGACTTATATATCGCGATGTCCGCACGTGTCGGCACCAGCATCTCACGAAGCGTCGCGCTCGAGGCTTTCGGCATCAGCCACGCGTAGCCGATGAGCGCCGAGCTGTACGAGAGTGTGGAGCCGAGCGCCGCGCCACTCGGGCCGAATACTGGAATGAGGACAACGTACAGAACGGCGCTGAGCACCATCATGACGGCCGACAGGCTCGAGGTGATACCCGGTCGGCCCAGCTGCCCGACGAAGAACTGGCTGTACGGCTGGCAGACTGCGTAGACCACCACGCCCGGCAAGAGCAAACCGAGATACCAGATCGCATTGGAGAACTGCGTACCGTAAACAAGCGGGATGAGCGGAATCGCGATGAGGAAGAGTGCCACGGCGGCGATGCCGTTCAGGACGAGCAACGATCGAGACGTGAGCGTCGTGAGACGCACGGCATCGTGGCGCTCCGCCCCCGTGATCCGGCTGTATACTGCGCTTGATACGGGGTTGCTGAGGAGCCAGAGCTTCTCAGCAAGGCTGGTGGCAACGCTGTACACACCGACCGCTGCCGGACCCGCGTAGTAGTTAAGGAAGAACACGTCCGCCCTGAGGAAGAACATCGACGTGGCCTGGCCAACGTACGACTTGGCCGCGTACGGGGTTGCGGTCCGCGTGACGCGGATCAGCCGTGTAGGCGAAAGGGTCAGCCCCGCTCGATACACCGCCAGTGACCACACCGCGCCGAGCCAGTTTGCGATGCTCAGGGCAACCACAATTGCCGAGGAGTCTCTTGGAAATAGCAGACTCGCGGCGACCACTGCCACGAAGTTGAGGGTGGCGACGACTGCCTGGAGACCAGCGAAGGCTACGGCACGATCGTGTCCGATGAACAACGCGCCCAGGAAGGTGCTGATGTAGACGGCGGGCAGCGCCAGCAATGCCACGGCCAGGTCCTCCGGCGATAGCCCCCTCAGTATCGACGAGAGCAGCAGGTCTCGAAGCAGCCAGACCACCATGCCCAAAGTCGACCCAAGAACGAGGGACCAAGCAATCGCCGATGAGACCAGGTCTTTCGCAGGGAACTTGTCCTTGCCCGCCATGTACGCCAACGAGGGCCCAAGGCCGAACGAAGCCACGCCAACGGCAAGCGAAGGAATCGCCGCGACCACTGCGAGCACACCTTTGCCCTCGGCGCCCAAGAGACGGGCGACGATAATCGTGGACACTATGCCGATGGCCAACATGTACACCTGGCCGCCAAAGCCCAGAATCGATTTTCGCGCGATGCCCACTATCTTCTCCCGTGCGAAAGAACGTTCAATCGATGGCTCCCTGATACGAACGGTATCTGCCCGGATGCGTCGCGCAGCGCGACTATCGGTGCATCAACTATAGCATCGGCGGGTGGCTGCTCCACGCCGCGCAACTGCTCAGCTTCTCGACCGGATGGCGCGCTTCACGGCGCCCAAGGCAGGTCTCACGGCCCCGAACAGACGGCCGAGTCCCACCATGCCCGCCAAAGCGGCGATTCCTTGCCCGTTGACCGAGCGCCAGCGGAACAAGTCAGCAGCGCGCTCACGTTTCACCGAACCCCAGAAAGAGCCATGGTTCTGCGGTCTCGTGAACGCATGAACGTGCAGCAAATAGTTCGTGGAGTGCCGCATGAAGAGACGCTCATCCTCAGGACTGAGGTTCCCCGGCAGTGCGTCTCGGTAGCACTGCATGAGTTCGATCGCCTGATCCTCGGTGAAGTCAGGGTCATAGGTGTCCTGAGCAGAGTGGAGGCGGTACAAGACCGCAGGCTCTCGGATGAGAGCGGTGTGGCCTGCGTCGGCGACATCGAGCAAGTAGGCGCGGTCGGCGACGATATGGAGCCGTTGGTACTTCTCAGACTGCAGCCCCACTGCCGCCAGGGCAGCGGTCCGGAACATCGTAGAGCCGAAGTGCAACGGCGACTCGTCCAGAATACGCCTCAGTAACGATGCCCTGTCTGCGTAGACGTCGGTGCTGCCCGAGAGGTTCTCCCAGACTTCGAACGGGGGCCGCGTACCATCGATGAACGTCATGCACTCTGTGGCAACCCAGACGACCTGGGGGTGTGTCTCAAGAACTCCGAGTTCCCATTCGATCAACCGCGGATGCATCAGATCGTCGTCGTGAAAGACCATACCGTAGTCGGAGCGCGCGCAGATCTCGCGGGCCTTGACCTGATTGGAACCCGAGCCGATGTTGGTTTCGTTACGTAGGTACTCGATGCCGAGGTGAGAGAAGCGCGCGAGCACCCGCGTGTAGTCCCTCGTGCTCGCGTTATCGATGACGACAAGGTCGAAGTCCTTGCGCGTCTGCGCCTCAATAGTCGCCAGGCATTCCGCCAAGAACTCCGGACGCTCGTACGTTGGAATGACAACCGTGAGCTTGTTCACACTACTGATCCTCGAAGGAATCCAGGAGCATGCGCGTCATCTCGGTCACGATATGCTCCTCCGTGAACTTCCGAGCGTCTGCCGATGCGAGAAATGTCCGCGCTGCTTGTCGGTATCCGTCGGCCTCGGCGGTAGTGATGCCCCGGAGAAAGGCATCGAGTTCGGGGTACCCGGTGAAGTCCCGGAAGTCGATGAAGGTGCCGGCGGGAATCGCATCGGAAACGTCGGGGGCACCTAGGTAGACGGGGATGGTTCCGGACACGAGACAGTCGAATATCTTCTCGGTGATGTACCCGGGGAAAGAACAGTTCTCAAAGCAAAGGCAGTACTTGTACTGCTCGAGTACCTGGAGTTTCTCAAGCGCAGGGATCTCGCCGCGATACGATTGCTGAATCGCCACCCGCGTTGCTTCGTCCGCGCCTGACGTCGACCCATCCCATCCCCGCCCATAGAGATCAAGAGCATCAGACGATCCGAAATGGCGAATCGCCTCGAGTCGATCCACGTACAACTCCGTCTTCATCCAGCTGTCCTTGCGCCGCGCCCGGTTCGCTTCCCACGACGCCAGCAGTTGATACGCCGAGAAGCGTGGATGACGCACATCGAATATGGGTGCTGGCCATCCGAATGCCCGTTTGTTGCTGTTGATGAGCGTCAGGAACCGCCGAGTACCCCAATCAGGGGAATCCGTCGGCGTAAGGTCGGGATAGGGCCAGTAGAACGGCTCAAAGTGCGAACTCGGCGCCACACGAGATTGGGCACCCGGGTACAAGCACACGTTCTTGTACCACTTCGAGATCTCCGGCAGATCCGAGTAGAACCGACGCGCGACAATCGGGGATTCTGCGCTGGAACACAGCGCTCCTGGTATGTGTAGTTCGTGTATCAGAGTGCGAGTGAACCTCGTGGTGTCATTTGTGTGTACTACTACCTTGTCATGGCCCGTGGGGTTGCGCAGAAACACGTCCACGGTCTGCATCCGCACGCCGTTGAGTCGGAGACGAGCGGCGAGCGCGGCCGTTGCGGACCCGCCTGGATACTGCCGCATGAGTTCAGCGTCAAATGCCCTGTTCTCCATGAAGGGCGGGATGTCGACATCGAACACGACTAGGCGCGACTGCTCTACTGGAACCACTCCCTCCGTCATCATGCCGGAACTTGATGGGCACACCATTTTCGCATAGTCGCTGCGACCCCCGAATCGAATCAGCACCAGCCCTAGCGACAAAACCCCGTGCGCTGAATGGTCACCCGGTGGCACCTGACGCTTGAATCGTGATCAGCGCTAGTGGACCGCGTAACACACGGTGTCGTCGATCTCACGGCTGTAGTGTCTGAGGAACAGCCTACTGCCTGGTGTCAGTTCATTGATGAGCAACGGAATCGTCCAGAGGTCCGCTGGGAAGTGATACGCGGACACAGCCAGCTTCGGGCCGGCCTCTAATATCCGCGCAGCGCCTCGAAGCGCATCAGCCTCAGACCCCTCGATGTCCATCTTGATGAGCGAAGGCGCTGGCCGGCCCTGAAAGTACTCGTCCAGACCAACGATTGGAATGATCTCACCGCCCGGCTCGTCATCACCAAGCACGCGTGAGTCCGTTCCGGAAGTGCGGAGAAGTCGCGCCCTGCTCGCGTGGCATCCGAGACCTGCTCTCACAGCGATGATGCGCGCGGAATCCATCGCCGCGAGCTCAGACAAGCGCGCATAGCTCGCGCTATCCGGCTCAAAGGCATAGTAGGACCCGAATCTCCCCGAGGAATGGTGCAGGAACGATTCAAGCGTGTCACCCACGTACGCGCCCCCATCAACCACAACTTCGTCGACGCCAAGACTGAGCACACTCTCTCCGAAGTATATCGTCGCGCCTGAACGGACTGCGTTCAGGTGGCCCTTCTCGAGACTGAGATAGAAGGCGAGCTTGCGAGTGAACGTCTCGCGCGAAATGTCGTCAGCGAGAAGTGAATACGCGCGCGTAATAGCCGCTCGGTTCGACTGGTCCGTGACTGCCCCGTGGGAGCCCTCGTACTCGCGCGTTCGGAAGATCTCCGGTAGCCGCAGGTTCAGGTAACCCACGGGCACAACCGCCCTGCAGCCGCGCATGCGCAGGTCCTCGCAAATGGCGGAGTCGAACATGGTGCTAGCCACGAGAATTGCGTCGTCGGCATGCGCACTGGCAATCTCGGCGGGCGATAGCACTGGTAGTCCGTCAATCGACTTGCCCTGCATACCCACATCGCTGTCACCAAACGCGACGACATCCGCCCCGATAGACTTGAGCCCAGCGGCGGCTCGTCGCCCCATGCCTGCAGCTGGGTAGATCACTGCAGACCGGCGCCCTGCGAGAACGTCGTCGAGGATGCCGTAACGCTCGTCAAGGTCGGCGCGTAGCTCTAGCACATCGCTGTCAAGTACCGCCGACAGTTCAAGCGACACACCCGGGGTCAGCGCGCCGAAGTAATCGCGGGCTCTTTCACTCATGGAGTGGGACCCTGCAAGAAGGCCTCACCGACCATCATCATGTCGCACCGCTCGGTGCACTTCAGGCCGCGCGTGAGATCGACATGGTCTTGACGGAAGGCGCGATAGGCATCGCCGTCCCAAATCTCAGCAAGACTCTGAGTGCGCGTGTCACCTAGTACAATCTCGTTATCGAAGTCCTCCATGCACATGCAGGCCTCGCCATTTGACTTGATGGTCATCGACATCCACGGGTGTTTGCAGCATTCGCTCCAATGCACTGACTGTGTGCCATGGAAGTCCTTGCGGTACCACTGCTGGTCTTCGCTCTTGAGGTAGAGGTAGACGTCGCATCCCTCAAACGCCTCTCTGAGCTTGCGGTAGTCTTCTTGCTGCGTCTCTCGGTTCAGATCCAGCATCGTGATGACGATCTTAGTAACGTAGCCGCGCTCCTTCTTGAGCTTGAGCAAACGGAGAATCTCCGAGTAGCTCTTCGAGAAGTTGGACGCCTCTCCGCGGATTTCCTTGTGCCGATGGTCGTCGACGCTCTCGATCGAGTACTTGATATGCCCGAGGCCGTTCTCGAACATCTCGATCGTACGCTCCATGTCGATGTTGGCGGGATTGCAGCTGAAGTAGGACTCCAGCCCGGCATCGGACAGCAGTTTCACGTACTGCGCCAGATTCTTGTCGAGCAGTGGATCGCCGTACCCGTGGAGCTGGATCACACGCGGGATGATGCGCAAGAAGAAGTGATTTTCGCTCATATCTCCGTCGTAGACTCCATAGGTTTCGGCGACGAAGCGCTCCCAGCGGCTCCAGGTGTCGGCCGGAAACGGCTTCAGCTGCTCGACAATCCTCTCGAACAACTCCGGCTCCATGGTCTCTATCTTGCGCGTCATCATCGTCGTGCGCGGGCACATGGCACAGCGCATGTTGCAGGCGTTCGTGGTTTCGATGTTGTAGACGACCGGATCGGGACTCCGCAGACCTTCGAGTGTCTCGAGTGTCGCCGCCGGATCAGTGAGCCGCCGGGCGCGAACGTCTTGGAGCAGGTCATATGACTTCATGTAGAACTCGACATCGTACATCGCGGCGTCTCCTTGTCAGATTCTCGTCTAGTGTCGCGCTGGAGTCTCTGAGTCGTGCTTCGGATAGATAACCTCTTCCACTCGACACGACGATTGTGAGCGTAGTGCCGCGAGTGCTACTGCGAGACTCTTCGCAGCCTCAGCTGCCGATATGCGCGGCGCCTCCCGGCCGTGCAGGCATTCCAGGAAGTGGCTCATCTCGGCTAGGAATAGTTGGTTACGATCGTAGTCTGTCAGGTGCTCGTCGACAACGCACTGAGCGTCTGAATCCCAGGCACGAAGATGCGAGTTCAGGAGATCGAGATGCAGCGCGCCCCGCTCCATGACAATCTCCGTCTTGCGCACTGGCGAGCGGCGAGCGTAACTCTGCTGAAGTTGGACCGGAACACTGCGACCATCGATCATGCACGACCACAGCGAGGCAGACGTGTCATCCACGTCAACTTCGAGGCTGCTCAGACGACCCCCGACCGAGTAGACACTCAGGGGCCAGCCAAGCATCCAGCCCAAGCAGTCGATATCGTGAATCTGCGTTAGGAGCACTCCCCCGCCGAGCTCCCGGCGGGCGGCGTAGCTGGTTCTGTAGTCCTCATAGGGGTGCCAGTCAGGCAGGTACTCACCATACGTGTGTGAGGCCGAGAGGACCGGACCGAACGTTGCGTCCTGGATAAGCACTCTCACGCGGTCCAAAAGTGGGTGAAAGCGCAGCTGGAAACCGACGAGTGCAGGCTCACCACTCGATGCCAGCGCGTTGAGGAACTCAGGCACGCCCTCCCACGAGTGACTCAGAGGCTTCTCAATAAGCAGACCGCACCCAGCCTGCATGGCGGCGGAAGCCGTTGCAAGGTGCATGCTCGTCGGATTCGCTATGACCACACCATCGGGTCGCTGCTCAAGCGCGCGCTCCAGGTCATCGAACACCCTGATGCCCAGAGCCTCCTCCGGAAGGACCCCCGCGCTCGGTCTGAGTTCGTCCGACAGAGCCTCGCCGCCGCCGATCCGACGGACCGCGAGGAGTTCCACCGAGTCACCCAGAAGCTCTCGGAGATTTCGAGCGTGCCGTTGTCCGGCGGCGCCAAGCCCGACGATAAGGATGCGCATTTGTCTACTCCGGGATCGGAGGAACGATCATATTCGCGAGGAACTCGTCTCGCGGTAGGAATGGAAACAGGTCCTCGAGCGGACGTGACGCCATAGATCCGTCGGGTTTCTGATATGAGGCAACGCGAGGCTGTCGCGGCTCCTCTTGGATTGCCGCAACCCGGCAGATGCACGGACCCGGCGCTCCTAGGACGCGAAGAATTCCAGCTTCTACATCAGCCTGATCGACGATCTCATCCGTCGGAAGTCCGTACGCTGACGCGAGGGCGAGCGTGCTCGGAAGAGTCAGGCCGCTGCCCGGATGCGCTCCAACTAGGCGCTGGAAATAGGAGGATTGCGAGCTGACGATGGAACCGTAGCCGCCGTTGTCAATCACGAAGACTTTGATTGGCAACTGCAGCCGAGCCACTACCTCGAGCTCGTGAGAGTTCATCTGGAAACCGCCATCACCTTCGACGCAAACGGTCTGGCGGCCGCCGTGCGCCAAGCAAGCCCCGGTGGCTGCCGGCAGACCAAACCCCATCGCGCCAAGCCCAGTGGTCAAGAAAACCCTCTGACCAACCTTCGCGGCATAAGACAACAGGAACATCTCAACCGAGTTGCCTGAGCTCGCGGGCACCACTAGCGCGTCTTCGGGCAGAATCCTGCATAGCGCTTTGGTGAAGGTGTACATACTGACCGGCCCGGTTGTTGGCAGCTCTCGGTCCACGAGGGGGTAGGCGGTCTTCCATGCGGCGCACCTCTCCACCCACGTATCAACGGAGCGAAGTTGCCTGCTTCCGAGCTGCGCAAGAAGCTCCTCGATGAACTCTCCGGCGTCGGCCTGTACGCCAAGTTCGAGGTAGGGCTCGAGCTTCCCAATTTCGGCACCGTCTATGTCGACCATAACCTTACGTGCCTCGCGCGCGAGCCACTCAGGTGCGAACGCCGTGCAGACAAGGTCAAGCCGCGCCCCAATCGTGAGAAGGAAGTCCGAGTTCTGCAGCGCGAAGTTGGGTGCACGCGGAGCCATGGAACCAGGCCGCCCGACCAGAAGTGCGTGATCGTCGGGCACCAAGTCCATCGCCGGCCATGTCAATCCGAAGGGAACCCCTGCTGCCTCCACAAGCCGGCGCGCGGCATCCCCAGCTCCAGAGAGGCGAACACCATTACCGAGCAGTATGAACGGCCGCTCCGCAGCTTGAAGCAAGTCGAGCGTCGCGGAGACACGCGTCTTCAGATCGTTCCCACGCGTAATCCCAACGGTCCCCGGCTGCACGTACGCCTCGAGCCCTTCAGGGTCCACCTCCGCTGTCTGCACATCCAATGGAATCTCCAGCCAGACCGGGCCTGGCCGTCCAGATGTAGCGAGCGACACTGCCTTCTCGAGATGGTATCTGACTGACTCGGGTTCCATGACCGTGACCGCGTACTTCGTGATCGATGAGACGATCGTCGGCAGGTCCAACTCCTGAGGGCCCCTGTTGCGCACTCCCGAGTCGCGCTTAAGGTCGGCGCGTTTGACCTGACCCGAGATGACCAGAACTGGAGTAGAGTCGAGCCACGCGCCTGCGACGCCAGTGAGGGTGTTCGTGCCCCCTGGACCGGCCGTCACAACAGCGACAGCAAGACGATTATCGTACTTGGCGTATGCCTCGGCGGCGATTGCACACGCTTGCTCGTGAAGGTGAGAGACGAAGGTGATCTCGTCGCGACCACCGATGGAGTCGTTCAGGTGCATCGCAGCACCGCCAACCAGCATGAAGACGTGCCTCACGCCTCGGTCGACCAGGAACTGTGCAACGTAGTCCGAAACCTTAACCTTCATCGTCACTGTTCCGCCTTCAGTTCAGACTGAGCGACGACAAGGTCAAGAAGCTCTCGGACCGCACCATTGCCGCCTTCAGCTGAAGTCACGTAGTCGGCGTGCGCGAGCGCGCTCGGATGCGCGTTGACGGGGGCGACCGCCACACCGACGATTGCCATCGCCGCGAGATCGATCACGTCATCGCCGATGAAGCAAACCTCGGCAAGTTCAATACCGTGGGCACTGGCAAAGTCCCGCACAGCTGCGGCCTTGTCATGACACCCGGCGAAGACTTGCTCGATTTTGAGCTTCGCCGCATACCGATGAACCAGCGCCACGCCACTCTGACTTGATTCTCCTGAGACCAGCGCGATCACAAGACCAGCATCTCGAGCGAGTGCGATCCCGGTCGCGTCGGCGACAGAGAAGCGCTTCAGCTCCGCCCCATCTGCGCCCCACAGAAAGGTACCGTCAGTAAGGACGCCGTCGACATCCATGGCCACCGCCTTTATCTGGCGGAACACTTCAGGCCTGGAGCCGCAGGCGAGCAACGATGGGGACTTCACGCTCAAGTACCTTCTTCTCTGGGCTGCCCAAACTCATTTCGACCAAGCGGATATCTCGAACCAGCTTCGTGAGGCCACTCGGCTCAAGCGACGCAGCTTGGTCGGAACCCCACATCGAACGGTCGAGCGTGATGTGTCGTTCGACAACGCAGGCACCCAGCGCAACCGCAGCCACCGTCGACGCCAACCCGGTTTCGTGGCCCGAGTAGCCGACAGGAACGTCGTAGCGATCACCTAGTGTCGCCATGACGCGGAGGTTAAGCTCGTCATAGCGCGCGGGATAGGTGCTCACAGCGTGAAGCAGAATGAGGTCTTCCTTGCCGAGTATCTCAACTGCGCGGTCAATCTGCTTGAGCGTGCTCATGCCGGTCGACAGCAAGACGGGCCTTCCAGTGGCACGCGTACGCTTCAGGAGCGCCTCGTCGGTCAGACTCGCAGATGCGATCTTGAAGCAGGGGACGTCGAACTGTTCGATGAACTCCACTGAGGGTTCGTCCCAACACGACGCGAACCACTGGACTCCGTGGGCGCGGCAGTGCGCGTCAATCTCCGCGTAGTCCTCGACGCCGAACTCCACGCGCTCACGATAGTCCATGTACGAGATATAGCCCCAAGGGGTCTCGCGCATGAGGTCACGTTGCGCCATAGGTACGCAAACACTCGGCGTACGTTTCTGGAATTTAACGGCGTCGCAACCGGCAGCAGCAGCGATTTGGATGAGTCGCTTGGCGATTTCGATGTCGCCGATATGGTTGATGCCAATCTCGCCAATGATGAAGCAGGGGTTGTCTGGTCCAACGATCTTGGGGCCGACTTTGATTGTATTCATGCGACGTATACTACCACAGGGCCCCCACCCGACTACCGTGTTTCAGAGGCTAGGGAGTGCCTCCTGACGCCGGCAGATGGCACCCATAACGTCCGCGGACTTGCCGCTTACGGTCACCGTGAAGGTAGTCCGCTCCATCACCTCCAGTCCAGCTGACTCGAGCAATCTGACGAGCGAGTCATCAGTGAAGAAGTTCACGTGCTCGTGCCAATGGCGCTTGTCCAAATACGCGTTCTCGGGGTCGACGGCCTCACGAATAACAGCCTCATGCGGAACCTCAACCCAAAGGACAGCATTGGGTCCCAACGCCGCAGCCACGTCGGCAACGACTTCGCGCGGGAAGGGTACGTGCTCAAGCACCTGGCTCAAGACCACAAGATCGTACTCGCTGGCCATGGCCTCGGCAACCTCAACGCTCTGAACTCCCGCAATCACAGGTTTGCCCGAGATATCGTACACGTGGTGAACGGCCGCCTGATGCCGAAAAGGAGTGTTCACTCCAGTGTCCCCGCCCCAGTCGAGGACACTCTCGACATCTCCGATCCTTGCGCGCAGGAACTCCTCGACATGGGGGATGTATGCGTAGCCCCCGAGAAGATCGTCGTTTCGCATCTGGTAGTCGGGTTCGAACCTAACGCGCAGTGCGGTGTACTCAGCGTCGCGATAGCCGGTGTAGAGCGCTGACATCTCGGAATCGTCGAACCGGACATCGAGGAATATCAGGCCGCAGTGGTTGCACTTCAGAGTGTTGCAGACCGAGTAGGCCATGCCGCATTTAAGATCTCGCATATGCCAATCATCGGTGATCTCGACTGGCTCCCAACCGAATACTCGACTGGCGACAAACGGCATAAGGACAGCAGGCCGCTTGCTTAGATCCCTGCTCTCACAGCACACGCACTGTCTAGCGATCCGTGGACGCTCTTGGGCGATCATGCATTACTCCCGTTCCGATGCCATGCGACTGTCCGACGGATTGCTTCATGTGTGGCTATGGTCTCGCGCAACCGGAGCTCCTCTCGGGCTCGACGCGTTGAAGGCACATAGCGGCTTCCACCACCGCCGCTCGTCACGCTTGGGTCTCCAACAATCGAGATTTCAGGCCCCGATTTGAAGGCGCCTGCAACAGCCGTCGCCAGCTCGATCATTGTGAGGCCGTTTTCGGACCCCACGTTGTACGCGCGGCCAGGTTCGCCACGAACAAGAATCGTCCAGAGCCACGATGTAAGATCCGCAGCGTACATATAGGATCGGACAGGCGTGCCGTCGCCACGAACCACGATTGGTCCCCCAGCGAGTCCATCCCGGATGAAGTTGCCTACCGCGAAGTGCGCATCAATCGGCAGGTAGGGCCCGACAAATGCGAAACAGCGGGCCACGCTGACTGGCAACCCGTGCTGTGCGCCGTACGTCGCACATAGAGTCTCTGCCAGTCTCTTCGCTTCCGCGTACGCCGATGCCGACGCGAGCTGATCAGGGCCGCCGAAGTACTCCTCGGGCACAAGCGCGAGTTCCTTCGGCTGAGCCCCGTATACCGCCCCGGAACTAGTGAAGACGACGCTGCGAACACCCCACACGCGGGCGGCCTCCAGCACGTTTCGCGTACCCTGAACGACAGTCTCAATCATGCGAAACGGGTCGGCCGCATTCTGCTGTGTGCTTGACTCAGCTGCGGCGTGAACGACGTGGGTGAACGGACCAGCGGGAGGATCGAAGTCGACAACATCACCGCGCAGCAGCGAGATCGACGAATCTGAAGCAAGGTGGGGCGCCTTCGCGGCGAATCGCTCCGGATCACGCGTCAGCACGACCGCAGTCGCCCCAAGCGAGAGCACGCGGTTCGCCCACGCAAACGACTCCATCAGCCAGGTGCCAACGAAACCCGTCCCTCCCGTGACGAAGAGCCGAGCGCCGCGCAGCGCGCTCCAGGCATCGACCGAAGTCGAAACGATGTGATCGAGATCGGCGACAAGAGGGTTTGGACGAACGCCTCCATTTGACATCACGGGCGCACCGACCCGAGAATCACATTCGCCATATGCGCGAGCATTTCCTCGGTCATTCCAGGGTACACGCCGATCCAGAACGCATCGTTCATGATGCGGTCGGTGTTCACGAGGTCGCCCACTACGCGGTACCACTCGCCGCGCTCGCGCATGCCGTCGAAGACCGGCTGCCGGGTCATGTTGCCCGCAAAGAGCATCCGGGTCTGCACGCCAGCTGACTCGAGTGCCTGAACGATCTCGTCCCTACCGACCGGCGCACCCTCACGAACGGTCATCAGGTAGCCGAACCATGAGGGTTTGGCCCCATCGGTGGCCTCGGGCATGACGAGCACGTCCTCGAGTGTTCGCAACGCTTGGCGCAAGTAGGCGAAGTTCTCACGTCGGCGCGCGGTGAACTCGTCTAGTTTCGCAAGTTGTGCGACTCCAATCGCGGCCTGCATGTCAGTGGCCTTGAGGTTGAAGCCGAACTCCGAGTAGACGTACTTATGGTCGTAGCCCACCGGGAGCGTCCCGAACTGCTGCTCGAACCGCCGGCCGCACACGTTGTCTCGCCCGGAAGGGCAGACACAGTCCCTACCCCAGTCGCGCATCGACAGCATGATTGCCGCGAGCTCGTCGTTGTCGGTGTAGACGGCGCCGCCCTCGCCCATCGTCATGTGGTGTGGCGGGTAGAAGCTGGACGTGCCGATATCACCGAATGTGCCGGTCTTGCGCCCGTTGTACTCGCTGCCGAGCGCATCGCAGTTGTCCTCGATGAACCACAGGCCGTGACGGTTGCAGAACGCGCGCACCGCATCTATGTCGAACGGGTTACCCAGCGTGTGAGCGAGCATCACGGCCTTGACCCTCGGCGAATAAGCAGCTTCTAGCCGGCTGACATCAATGTTGTACGTCTCCAGCTCAACGTCCACGAACACGGGAGCCGCACCGAGCTGGATGATTGGCGCAACCGTGGTCGGGAAACCGGCGGCCACCGTGATGACTTCGTCGCCTGGTCGGATACGGCGCGCTCCAAGTCGCTCGCTTGTGAGGGCCGCGAATGCGAGCAGGTTAGCGCTGGAACCCGAGTTCACGAGAAGCGCGTGGGTCGTGCCCAGGTAGCTCGCGAGCCCGGCCTCAAACTCTCGAGAGTAACGCCCGTGCGTGAGCCAGAAGTCGAGCGACGAGTCCACGAGGTTCACCAGTTCCGACTCGTCGAACACCCTGCCCGCGTATGACACCTTCGAGACGCCGGGCTCAAACGGAAGTCGATCTGATGCTTGCGCCGCGTGATACTCGCGTGTGAGCGCGAGTATCTGCTGCCTGAGCTGTTCGACACGATTCAGGTCGGTCACGTACACGCTCCCATCATGCCCATGCCGCACCTTCCACTCGCGCGGCGACTTCGTAGGCGGCAAGATCGGCCTCTATAAGGTCAGGCGCAGACTCTCCGGCGCAGTAGGCGCGATACCAGACCGCAGTGCGTTTGACTGCCGTGTCGAAGTCCCACAGAGGACTCCACTGCAACTCTCGACCGGCCTTTTCAATAGCGAGCCTCAGTTGCGCAGCCTCATGTGGGTGCGCGCCCGTATCAGGCGCGCTCCAGGAGCCGGATCCCCATACAGACACGAACTCCTCAGCCAACTCGCCGACAGTCCGTACTGCAGCAGGGTCGGGCCCGAAGTTGAAGGCCCCCGCAAGTGATTCATCACCGAGAAGCACGGACGCCAGCCGCAGGTATCCGGAGAGCGGGTCGAGAACGTGCTGCCACGGACGCGTCGATCCGGGGTTTCGGACGACTACCGGATCGCCCGCAAGCAGCGCCCTGGTGCAGTCGGGCACGAGCCGGTCGACCGCCCAGTCGCCGCCGCCAATCACGTTCCCCGCCCGGGCGGTGGCGAGTGCGGCCGTATCCGACCCCGAGAAGAACGAGTCGCGGTACGCGGCGGTCACAAGCTCCGAAGCCGCCTTGCTTGCGCTGTACGGATCGAAACCGCCTAGAGGGCACGCTTCATCGAATGCATCGCCGGTCTCCGGGTTCGCGTAGACCTTGTCTGTGGTCACGTTGACCACAACCCGGCAGTCGGCACATGCCCGCACGGCCTCAAGGAGATTGACCGTGCCCAGCACGTTGGTCTCAAAGGTGTACTTGGGCTCCGCGTAACTACGTCGGACGAGCGGCTGCGCGGCCAGATGGAATACGACTTCCGGCCGAACCTCGGTCAACACGGCGGACAGACGGTCGGCATCGCGAATGTCACCGATGCGGCTGTCCATCAAAGAGCGGAGATGGAGGTCCGAGAAGAGCGACGGCGTCGTGTCCGGTTCCAGCGCATAGCCAGTGACCTGGGCCCCGAGATCGAGCAGCCAGCGACTGAGCCAGGCGCCCTTGAAGCCAGTGTGCCCCGTAAGCAGAACCCGCTTGCCGGAAAAGGCTCCAACGAACGAGGTTCGCACGGTCACCAGACCTTCCACGGCGCCGACCCCGAGTGCCAGAGGTTCTCGAGATGGTTCTTATCTCGGAGTGTATCCATCGGCTGCCAGAACCCGCGATGCTTGTACGCGCCAAGTTGCGCGTCCGCAGCGAGCGACTCCAGTGGCACGCGCTCAAGCATGGTGTCGTCACCCTCGATCCGGTCGAGCACCGATGGCCCGATGACGAAGAATCCACCGTTGATCCAGTCCCCGTCACCGAGGGGCTTCTCGTGGAAACAGTCGACTCGATCGCCCTCCCCAAGCTCAAGGGCCCCAAACCGGCCGAGCGGCTGTACTGCCGTCAGTGTTGCCGCCAGTCCCGATGCGCGGTGGGCAGCCAGCAGTGCCGCGATGTCGACATCGGCGACACCATCGCCGTACGTGAGCATGAACGTCTCACCATCGACATACGGCTGTATGCGCTTTACGCGGCCGCCTGTCATCGTTTCAGCCCCGGTGTCGACGACCGTCACGCGCCACGGCTCGTTCGTGTCCGCATGCACCTCACACTCGTGCGAGCGCATGTCGAAAGTCACGTCGGCGTTGTGGAGCCAGTAATTGTGAAAGTACTCCTTGATCTGGTAACCCTTGTACCCCGCGCAGATCACGAACTCGTTGAATCCGTAGTGGCTGTACATCTTCATGATGTGCCAGAGAATGGGCTTGTCGCCGATTTCCGCCATGGGCTTTGGCCGCAGCACCGACTCCTCGGAAATACGCGTTCCGAGCCCACCTGCAAGAATCACGACTTTCATGCGGCCTCCACCTCTGTCGTCATCACACTGAGTCGCGAGCGCGCAGTCCGGTCCCTATCCCAGGATCCTTTTGAGCCCGTCCCGCAATGCCGGACCGTACTCTTCGGTCTCGAGTGCGAGCTCAACGTTCGCCTCAAGCCACGACAGCACGTTGCCCGTGTCGTAGCCGCTGCAGTCCATGGTTATCGCGTAGATGTCCTCGTGCTTGAGCAGCTCTTTGAGCGCGTCGGTGAGCTGGATCTCGTCACCACGGCCCGGCTCGATCTTCGGCAGGAGCTTCATGATGAGCGGCGTTAGCAGGTACCGACCAAAGATGGCCAGGTTGCTCGGCGCATCGTTCACCGGCGGCTTCTCCACGAGGTCCGTCAGCTTCCAGACGCCGGGCTCCACCTCGTGACCCGCGATCACGCCGTAGCGGCTCACAAGGTGCTGCTCCACCGGCGTGACGGCGATAACCGATGCGCCGTACTTCTCGTGGACATCAATGAGCCGGCCGAGGCAGTCGTTCTTCGGCACAATCACATCGCCGAGGAGCACGAAGAACGGCTCATTGCCAGTGTGCCTCGCGCCGCAGAGCACCGCGTGACCCAGGCCCCGCGGCCGCTTCTGGCGCACGTAGAACACCTCGGCAAGGTCGGTGATGGCCCGCACCTGCCGCAGCTTGTCGACGGCGCCAGAGCGCTCGAGCAGGTCCTCGAGTTCAAGCGAGCGGTCGAAGTGGTCCTCGATCGCGCGCTTGCCTCGGCCAGTGATGAGGAGCACGTCATCGACGCCCGCCGCAACGGCCTCTTCAACGACGTACTGGATAACCGGCTTGCCAACGACGGGCAGCATCTCCTTCGGCTGTGCTTTCGTTGCCGGAAGAAAACGCGTACCCAGACCAGCGGCCGGAATGATGGCTTTCATCTCGCGCGACGACCTTCCTGTTTACGAACAGCTCCGTCGAGTGACGGCGTACTCTCCTATGCTAGTACACTGCGGCTCGACCCGCACCCTCAACGAAGAACAAACTCGGCTACCCGTCCTCGGAGAGGTCTCCAAGTATTCGTGCGATGTGCCGCCTGAGTACCGGGATATCGCGTCTCACCGTTTCCCAGACCATCTCGAGATCCACGTCAAAGTAGCCGTGGGCGAAATGATTGCGTGTTGCTGTGATCGCGATCCAGTCGACGTCCGGGTTGTCCGCCTTGATGCGGGCAGACACGTGCGTCGCGGCCTCGCCGATAACCTCAAGGTGATGGACGATCCAGACCTGGAGCATCTCGTCGTGCATGAAGGCTTCGCGACCGACGCCGGCACGTTCTTCGATCTTGCCGACAGCTTCCTGGATGTCACGAAGTCGTGCCGAAGACGCGCGCCTGGCGATCATAGCGGCACCGCTTCGGACAAGACGCGTTCACGGATCCCGGGCTTGAGACTGCGCGCCGGAACGACATCGACGGCCACACCCAGTAGTTGCTCCAACTCAACGGCCAGTCCACTCACGTCGTAGACCGAAGCATCCGACTTCAAGTCGACGAGAATGTCGATGTCGCTCCCGTCGCTGCTCTCGCCGCGGGCAACCGACCCGAATACCCGGAGATTCTCCGCCCGACGTCGGTCCGCAATCGCCAAGATCTCGGTGCGGTGCGCGCTGAGCAACTCGCGAAGCTGTCGTGTTGGGGCGGGTGGACTATAGACCGCGCCTGCCTCAGCGGCAAGGTCAGCCCCACCAGTGGCAGAGGCGACGAAAGCATCGAGCGCGTCTTCGGATATACGCGTCACGCGCTCGGAAAGACGGACAGACGGCAGCCGGCCTTGTTCGATCCAGAGGTAGACGGTCCTCGGCGAGACAGCGAGGCGTTCGGCCACCTCGCGAGGTGTCAGCAACGTGTTCATGGGTACACTGTACCACTCTGATGCGTTTATTGCGCTTAAATGCCCTACTCGGCAGTGTGCTCAAACGGAGACTAGAGCGTCTTAAGCACCTCGGCGGCTGCATCGGTCATCGCGATGATGTCAGCGTCGCTGTGCGCAAGTCCCACGAACGTCGCCTCGAACTGGCTCGGCGCGAGCGTGATGCCCCGGTCGAGCATGCCCTTGAAGTAGCGCGCGTAGCGCTCGGTGTCACAGGTGGATGCCGTGCTCCAGTCGCGGACCGTCTCGGCGGTGAAGAACATGCACGCCATCGAGCCAACGCGCGTGAGGAAGGCATCGATGCCCGCCTCGGCCACTGCCGAGCGAAGCCCTGACTCCAGCAGCGCGCCCTTGCGCTCAAGCTCCGCGTACACGCCCGGCTGGCTGAGCGCGTCGACGAGCGCAAGGCCCGCCACCATCGCGATCGGGTTGCCGGAAAGCGTTCCCGCCTGATAGACGGGGCCGACGGGCGCGAGGTACTCCATGATCTCCCGTTTGCCGCCGAACGCTCCAACCGGGAAGCCGCCGCCGATGATCTTACCGAGCGTGGTGAGGTCGGGCGTCACGCCGTAGAGCTCCTGCGCGCCGCCAAGCGCCACGCGGAAGCCCGAGATGACTTCGTCGAAGATCAGCACGACGCCGTACTCGTCGCAGAGCGCGCGGAGCCCGGCGAGATACCCCTCGGCGGGCGGGACGACACCCATGTTGCCGGCGATCGGCTCCAGGATGATGGCCGCCACCTGCTCGCCCACCTCGGCAAGCGCTGCCGAGACGGCCTCGAGGTCGTTGTAGGGCAGCACGATCGTGTCGGCGGTCGCACCGGCGGTGACGCCGGGCGTGCCGGGAATGCCGAGGGTGACGAGCCCGCTGCCGGCCGCGCAGAGCAGCGCGTCAGAGTGGCCGTGGTAGTTGCCGTCGAACTTGATGAACTTCTCGCGCCCGGTGTAGCCACGGGCGAGCCGGATGGCGCTCATCGTCGCTTCTGTGCCCGAGGAGACCATCCGCACCATCTCCACCGAGGGGACCGCGTTCACGACCGCCTCGGCCATGCGCACCTCGACCTCGGTCGGGGCGCCGTAGCTGGTGCCGCGCGCAAGCTGCTCACGCACCGCCGCAAGAACGTCCTCGGGCGCGTGCCCGAGGATCATCGGGCCCCAGGAACCGACGAAGTCGATGTACTCGTTACCGTCGGCGTCCCAGACGCGGGAGCCCTTTGCGCGGTCGTAGAAGATCGGGTCGAGACCCACGCTCTTGAAGGCGCGGACGGGAGAGTTCACGCCGCCGGGGATGAGACGTCCGGCCTCGGCGAACAGTCGTGATGAGTTGGTGTGTTGCATGGCCGAAGAGCTCCTTTCGGGCGCGCTGCGCCGCAGTGCGTGCATCCGCCGAGTATACCAGGGCTACGGTCGCACGAAGTCGCGAACGGCTTGCGCCGTGTAGAGCCGGATGTACGTGTCCGAGGAGCGCTCGACCACCCCGAAGTACGGGGCTCCCCGCCACCGTACCGACCACTTCCCGCTTCCGAAGAAGTGACGGTTGGGCGGCACCTCCCGAAGCTCGTAGCCGAACACCACGATGCCCGTCAGCTGCTCGGGGTACTTCGCCACATAGTCGAGCGTAGCACCGTCCTGACTCTCCGCTACAAGCGAGGTCAACAGATACGTCTCGCCCTTCTCGGCAACGATCAGATCGCTGTTCACGCTGAATCCATCCGGTAGCTCGATGACCTTCGCGGGCGCAAGCGCGTACTCGATCGCCGGCCGGTACGAGCCCGCGATCTCGTTGGAGACGTACACCGTGGCCTGCTCGGCAGGGACCGTCAGCGTCGCTCTGACCTGCGAGGGCGACCACAGGCCGTACTTGTTGCCAGCAAGCATGAGCATCGTGGTCACCAACAGCAGCGGCAGCACGAGCGCGTGCACCCACACGACCTTCGGCACTCGGCGCGCGATGGCGTATGTGGCGCGTGCCACAGCGATCGCCACGAACGGCGCGAGCGGGATGATGTAGTACGAATGGAAGTTGTAGATCATGTAGAAGCCGATGTACGCACCCGCCGAGAGCAGCACGAGCCGGTCACCCGAGGTGCGCTTCCAGATGAGGTAGCCGAGCGCGAGCACGGCGAGCACTGTGAGTGCGGGAGAGAGCGCCCAGAGCATCTCGTTGAGCACCTTGTACCGGAACGTAATCCAGTTCTCGACCGCAGCCGCGTTATCCGAGAGTGCCGCTTGCGCCGTGAGATACCCGGGGCCTTCAACGATGAGCCGGGTGACGTACCACGGCAGCCCGAGCGCGAACATGCCTCCAATGAACGGGAGCACCCGCTTGCCGCGAACCCACTTCACGCCGCGGGTGCGCCAGATCTCCCAGAGCGCCAGCACGACCGGCGCCACAACGGCAGGCATCTTCGTGGCAAGCGCAAGTCCCATGAACACACCGCCGAGCAGCGCTTCTTTGCGATCGTCGCCCGGAATCGAGTGCACGTAGTGGTACGTGCCCGCGATCATGAAGAACAGCATGAGCGAGTCGACCTGAATGTTGTGATTCACGAGCGCAAAGCCGGGCGTGACAGCAAGAATCGCCGCAGCGAGCAGCCCGATCCGCTCGGTGTAGAGCGTACGGCCAAGCAGAAACGTGTAGTAGACGATCGCAACGCCCGCCAGGATGGAGACCATGCGCGCAACCGCAATACCCTCCCCGAAGATGAGAAAGAACACCGTGACCACAAGCGAGTACATCGGTGGGTTCAGGTGATCAAGCGGCGCGAGGAACCAGTCGAACGCGCCTCGATGAAGGTCAGCCGAGGCGATATTCGTGTAGAAGCCCTCGTTGAAGGCATGGTACCCGCCGAGGGGATCGCCCGCCCGATACGCGCGAATCGCGAACGCGATCAGCAGCACGCCGATCAGCGCAAGCGGGATGAGCAGCTTGCGCTGGCCCTCTGTCAGCTTCATCGCATGAACTCCTCTGTCGCCCCGCATCGAGAGGCAGATCCTAGCTGTCGCCTTCGGCAAAGTACTTCATCGAGGTCTTCTTGAACTCCCGTACAGAGTACAGCAGGCGGGGCATCTCAAGACCAGTGGCTTCTTGTATCCGGCCGGCCACAGCCTCGACATCCTCGCGGCTACGGCCGTGGATCATCGTGTAGAGGTTCGCCGGCCACGTTGGGGCGCTCGGCCGCTGATACACGTGACTTGCCTCCGGGAACGACGCCATGATGCGTCCGACGTCTTCGACGCGTTCCTCATGTGCATGCCAAACGCCCATAGCGTTCGCCGAGAAACCCGTGCGGTGATGCCGGATCGCGGCGCCGAAGCGCCGGATGACGCGCGTCTCGACCCATTCGCGGGTCCGCTCGAGCACCCACGCCTCATCGACGTCGTAGCCGCATTCGCCGAGCGTCGTTGCGAGCTCGAGGAACGGCCGCTCGACGACGTGCAGGTCGGCCTGCAGGAGACGCGCGAGCGCCTTCTCCTCGCGGGAGAGCTCAACCGCTACGGTCTCGGCTGGCTTCGTTGTGGGCGGCGCCTCGGTGCGCTCGGCGCGCTCGCCGGTAAAGTCGAAATCGACTTTGATCTTGAAGAGGCGGATCGCGGGCAGGTCAAGGATGTCTTCGATGCCGGTCCGCTCTGCGATTTCGTCGAGGATCGCCTGCACGCGCGCTGGCGAATGCGCGATCAGCGTGAACCAGACGTTGTAGCGGTCCTCGCGCTCGTAGTTGTGCGTGACGTTCGGATACTCCGAGATGAGCGCTGCGACTTCCTCGATGCGCTCCTCGGGCACGGCGATCGCACAGAGCGTGCTCTTGTAGCCGAGGCGGTGCGAGTCGAAGATCGCGCCGATGCGGCGGATCACGCCGGAGGTCTTCAGGCTGCGGACGCTCGCGAGCACGTCGGCCTCGGCGACACCGAAGTCCTTCGCCAGCGCTGCGAACGGTCGGGATGTGACAGGAAACGACGTCTGAATGCGGTCAAGCACCAGACGATCGAGGTCCGTGAGTTCAGCAAGCGTCACTGCTACTCCTCGCACTCTGGCCGCATGGAGGCAGGCACGTACACGCAGTACGGTTCCTCGGCAAGGTAATCGCCGGTCACGGAGAGTGCCCGAGCGCGGCACCCGCCACAAACGGCCTTGTATTCGCATGCACCGCACTTGCCCTTGAGGAGCGAGTAGTCGCGGAGCTCGTTAAAGACCTTCGACTCCGTCCAGATCTGGCTGAACGGCTGCTCTTTCACGTTGCCGAGCTGCATGTCGAAGTACCCGCACGGCTGAAGGTCGCCCACGTGGCTGATGAAGCAGAAGGTGATGCCGCCGAGGCACCCGCGCGTCATCGCGTCGAGGCCGTACTCCTCGCGCGTGACCTTCTTGCCCTCGGCCTTCGCCTTCTGGCGAATGATGCGGTAGTAGTGCGGCGCGTCGGTCGGCTTGAAGTGCAGCGGCGACGTCTTCTGACGCTCGTACGCCCACTCGAGCACCTTCTCGTACTCCTCGGGCGGCAGCTCCTTGTCGAGCAACTCCTCGCCTCGGCCCGTGGGCACGAGCATGAAGATGTGGAACGCGTCCACGCCGAGCGACTCGGCGAGCGTGTGCATCTCTTCCATGCGGTCAGCGTTCATCGTCGTGACGGTCATGTTTATCTGCACGCCTACACCGTGACGCTTGGCGATCTTGATACCCTCGATGGTCTGGTCGAAGCAACCGGGCTCACCGCGGAACGAGTCGTGCTCGGCCGCATTCGGGAAGTCGACGCTCACCGAGATGCGCGGAATGCGGTGCTCGGCCATCTTCGCCGCGATCTCATCGGTGATAAGCGTGGCGTTCGTGCCGATGACCGGCATGGCGCCCTTCTCGTGCGCGTAATCGACGATCTCCCAGATGTCGGGCCGCATCAGCGGCTCGCCACCCGTGAGGATGATGATCGGGTTCGTGATGGTCACGATGTCGTCGATGGTGCTCTTGATCTGCTCGAGCGAGAGCTCGCCGTGGTAGTGGCCGAACTCAGCCGCCGCGCGGCAGTGGACACAAGACAGGTTGCAGCTGCGGGTGATCTCCCACGCGATGATGCGAGGAGCCTTGATTCCCGTGCGCTCCTCATACGCGATGGCCTCAG
>CAKMKD010000158.1 GCA_927439865.1 uncultured Coriobacteriia bacterium
CCGAGTACGGCACGACCTACCGCCCGGACGAGATCGCGGCGATCGCCTCGGTGGCTCACGCGCGCGGGCTCCTGCTGCATGTCGACGGTGCGCGCATCAGCAACGCGGCGGCGTTTCTCGGCATATCGCTGGCTGAGATGATCACCGAGACGGGCGTGGATATCCTCTCGATGGGCGGGACGAAGAACGGCATGCTCTTCGGCGAGGCAGTCGTGTTTCTCGACCCCGCGCTGGCAGCGGGCTTCAAGTTCGTCCGCAAGAATGGCGCGCAACTTGCTTCAAAGATGCGGTTCGTCTCGGCACAGTTCGAGGCGCTCTATGGAGGAGACCTCTGGCTTCGGAACGCGGCACATGCCAACGCAATGGCGCGATTGCTGGCTTCCGCGATGGAGGAGATCCCGGGTGTTGTGTTGACCCAGCGCGTGGAAGCGAACGAAGTTTTTGCGCGCGTTCGTCGGGAACTCATCAAGCCGCTGCAGGAGGTGTCCGATTTCTATGTATGGGATGAGGATTCCGGCGAGGTGCGTTGGGTGACCTCGTGGGATACCGCCGAGGGAGACGTGGAGCGATTCGCTGCTGCGGCGCGCGTTCTCTGAGAGGGTAGCAAGCGTGGATCAGACCAAGGGCGTTATGCGGAAAATCCGCATTGGAGCCTTCATCACGATCATGCTTATCGCGATAGCAGTCGCGGTAATCGTTGGTCGCGAGGTACAGCTGGTCGTCGTACGCGGCGCCGGTTCGGTCGTCGCTTCAGGATCCACCACGCTCGTGCAAAGCAGTCTCGACCACACCTCCGGGGAGCCCTTCACATCCGAGTGCGTGCAGCGTCTCTCGGAGCTGGTGACTGCACGAAACTCCGATGACAACTCGATGCTCTTCCGGGTCATGGATAGCGACGGTCGCGTGGTCTTCTCCACCATGGCCGAGGAGATCGGCGCCACACCTGAAGAGGATGAGTTCGACGACGCCATCGCTGGCGAAACGTACATCGGCATTGTGGACACGGCAGGCAACTCGGCACTGTCCAACATCAACGATGAGCGAGCGATCGAAGTCCTGACACCACTGCAGATGCCCGGCACCTCCGAGATCATCGGCGTTGTTGAGACGTACAAGCCGTACTCGCATGTCGCCCCATCTGCCCGGCGTGCGGCTCTCATCGTATGGATTCCAATCGTGGTGGGCGCGCTCGTGACGTTTGCCGGCCTCTCGTGGGTGCTCGAACGGGCATCAGCCGAGGCGCAAGAGCACGAGCAGGAGGTAGACTCCCTGAGTTCGCGCCTGCATGACTCGATGCTGAGCCTCGAGGGTCAGGCGCTCGGGACGCTGCAGGCACTCTCTGCTGCCGTCGACGAAAAGGACTCCTACACTGCCCGGCACTCGCTCGGGGTCACGAACTGGGCGCACGTCATCGGTGTTGCTGCGGGTCTGTCTCAGGCGGAGCAGGCGACGCTTGAGCGCGCGGGGTTGCTCCATGACTTGGGCAAGATCGGCGTTCCCGAATCTGTGCTGCTCAAGCCGGATCGACTGACCGAGGAGGAGTTCGAGCTCATCCGCGAGCATTCCGAGGCCGGAGCACGCATCCTGGAGACGATTCCGTTCCTTGACGATGTCGTGACCGTGGTGCGCCATCACCACGAGTGCTGGGATGGCACCGGGTACCCGCGGGGGCTTGCCGGGGAGGAGATCCCGTACCTGGCGCGAGTGCTCGCCGTTGCCGACGCCTACGACGCGATGACCACGGATCGTCCGTATCGTGCCGCCATCAGTGCTGAGGCTGCGTGCCGAGAACTGCTTGACTGCTCGGGCACGCAGTTCGACCCGGCAATCGTCGCTCTCTTCGTCGAGTGCAGAGAGACGGCTTCCTAGAGCCCGCTTCCTTGTTCGGCGATGCGGGAATACTCCGGTCATGCGATTCGGCTTCGGAGGTTCCCGTGAAGCGGCACATCCTTCTGCTCATCTGCCTGCTTGTCATTGCGACACTGCTGCCCGCTAGCGCGAGCGCGGCGCCGTTGGTCTCGGTCAGACTGCTTGCACGGTGGCGTGTTCCGGAGGCGATAACGATCGCCAATGCCGGGGATGGCTCGGGCCGGCTCTTCGTGCTCGAGAAGGACGGCAGGATTCGCGTCATCAAGGGAGGCCAGCTGCTGGCCACGCCGATGCTCGATCTCTCCTCGAGAGTGAGCAAAGGCGCCGAGCAGGGGTTGCTCGGCATCGCATTTCCTCCCGGATACGCGGCCAAGCAGTACTTCTACGTGAACTACACCGACACGCTCGGCGATACCGTCATCGCCAGGTACCACATGACCGCCAACCCGGATGTGGCGACGACCGCTGGCGCTCAGACGATCCTCAGGATCGACCAGCCGTATGCCAACCACAACGGTGGCGACATCGCCTTCGGCCCTGACGGCTATCTTTACATCGGCATGGGTGACGGCGGAGGCTCCGGCGATCCGCTCGGCAACGGGCAGAAGAAGAACGTGCTGCTCGGTAAGATGCTGCGAATCGACACCGAGGGAGCGACGACACCGTACGGCATTCCGCCGAGCAACCCGTTCGTTGGCGTGGCGGGATATCGCGCCGAGATATGGGCGCTCGGGCTGCGCAACCCCTGGCGGTTCTCGTTTGACAGCGCCACCGGCGGACTCTACATCGCCGACGTCGGCCAGAATGCGTGGGAGGAGATCAACGTTGAGCCGCCGGGATTTGCCGGCGGGCGCAACTACGGTTGGAACTGGTACGAGGGTAACCATGCGTACCCGATCGGCAGCAACCCCAGGTCGAGCGTGGGTCTCACGTTCCCGGTATACGAGTACAACCACATCACCGGAGGGCACAGCGTCACAGGCGGCTACGTGTACCGCGGGTCAGCGATTCCGAGTTGGCAGGGGCTCTACTTCTTCGCCGATTTCGAGTGGGGCAAGATCTTCGCGATGGACCTGAGCAACACGGCGACGGTCGGACTCGATACGTCGATGCTCTTCACGACGTTCGGCGAGGATGAAGCCGGCGAGATCTACCTAAGTGAGTACCTCGACAGCACGATCTATGAGCTTCGCGACGGGACTGTTCCGCCCGAGACGAGCCTGCGGCGGCTCCAGGGCGCTGACCGCTATGCTACCGCTATCGCCGTGGCGCGCGACGTCTTCCCGTCGGGGGCGACCACTGCCGTCGTCGCCACGGGTGAGCTCTTCCCCGACGCGCTCTCATCGTCGGCACTTGCCGGAGCCGTCAACGGTCCACTGCTCCTGACGCCATCGGCACGCCTGGAGCAGCGGCTGCTCGACACGCTCGAGGCGATGGGCGTGACGGACGTCTACATCGTGGGTGGAACGCCCGCTGTCAGCTCTGGCGTGGCGAGCGGGCTTGCTACCGCAGGTTACT
Source organism: uncultured Coriobacteriia bacterium (assembly GCA_927439865.1). GTDB lineage: Bacteria > Actinomycetota > Coriobacteriia > Anaerosomatales > Anaerosomataceae > UBA2286. The sequence continues at coordinate 3,388 of CAKMKD010000158.1, forward strand.
CGGTGACGCGGATCGACGGGGCTGACCGCTACGCAACCGCCGGGAACGTCGCCCGACGGGTCGCGCAGATCGAGGGTCCGGCGTTCTCAGGCAACGTGTTCCTGGCGCGCGGTGACCAGTTCCCCGACGCGCTTGCGGCCGCCCCGCTCGCGTACGCGGGTCACGGGCCCGTGCTGCTGACGCGGCCGACGTCGCTGCCGCCTGCAACCAAGTCGGCTGCCACTGCAATCAGCGCGACCGAGGTGACCGTGCTCGGCTCGACGACGGCCGTCTCGGCGAGTGTCGTGAACGCTCTCGGGCTGCCGGCGACGCGCTGGCAAGGTGCCGATCGCTACAGCACGGCGAGTCAGGTGGCGGCCGGGGCGCTCGGCAGGGGCTGGACGACGTACGCGCACATTGGCATCGCCACCGGAATCGCCTATCCTGACGGCCTCACCGGCGCCACCGAGGCGGGGGCTCAGGGCGGCGTGCTGCTGCTGACGCGGCCGACCGCGCTGCCGGTGCCAACGCGGATCGCGCTCATCGGGCATCAGGCGTCGGCGACGTCGGCCACGGTGTACGGCGGAACGCCGGCCGTCTCGGCAGACACGTACCAGTTAATCCGCTGGCACCTGCGCTAAGGATGCTGCGATGACGATGTTCCCGATGATCAAGGCGCGCGACCTTGATGGCACGGACTACATGCTTCCCGACGATCTGCCGGTTGGCCCGCGGATCGTACTCGTGGCGTTCAAGCGGTGGCACCAGGGCATCATGGAGCAGTGGGCGCCGTACATGGAAGAGATGGAGGCCGCG
>CAKMKD010000159.1 GCA_927439865.1 uncultured Coriobacteriia bacterium
TCGCGCACTCCTCGGGCATCCACCAGGACGGCGTGCTCAAGGAGCGCAGCACCTACGAGATCATCGATCCGGCCGATGTGGGTGTTGGCGGCTCAAGCATCGTACTGACCGCACGCAGCGGCCGACACGCGCTCAAGCACCGTCTGGGTGAGCTCGGCCACGAGCTGCAGGACGCTGAGTTCGATCGGGTCTACTCGGCGTTTCTCGAGCTGGCCGATAAGAAGAAGGAAGTGTACGACGAGGACCTCGAGGCGCTCGTGGGCGAAAGCGAGCGGACCGTGAACGAGGTCTACCACCTCGCGCAGATTCACTTCACGAGCGGCGAGCCGGGAATCCCGACCGCGACTGTCGAGCTCGTCACGCAAGAGGGGGAGCACCTCATCGACTCGAGCCACGGCACGGGTCCGGTCGACGCCGTGTACAAGGCGATCAACCGCATCGTCGAGGTGGAGAACGACCTCACCGAGTTCCGGGTCGAGGCCGTGACGCGCGGCATCGACGCCCTCGGCGAGGTCACCATCCGCATCAAGAGCGCCGACGGACGCATCTTCACCGGCCGCGGCGCACATTCTGACATCATCGTCGCGTCGGCGAAGGCGTATACGAACGCGCTCAACCGACTGCTCGTTTCGCAGGCGCCAACGCTCGGCGAAGAGATCTGATGACCGCGCTGGGTCGTGTGCCGCTGATCGCCGTTGCGTGCATGATCGCGCTCGTCGCGACCGTGACCGGCAACCTAAGCGGTCTCGGCATCGGATCTGCGTCGCTGCTCTATGACCCGATGGCGCTGCCGCGTCTGGCGGTTGCAGCGGTGTTGACGTGCCTCGCGTGGCTCACGTGGGCGCTCTCGCGGGAGCCGGGCCGATTCACGATGCGCTTCGACGCCGTGCTCGGCGTGCTGATGGCGCTTGCCGCGTGGGCAGCCGTTTCTGCCGCAGCCTCGCCACACGCCCCGCTCGGCGTGCTCGGGCAGTCCGAGCGGCTTGAAGGCGCTGTGACCGTGGCGCTCTACGCGCTCGTCTACGGCATCACGCTGCAGGTGGTTCGCCGTGTCCGAGATGCACGCGTGCTTGCGGCGGCGCTCGCGACAGCAGCGGTGGTGCTCTCGGTCTATGGTCTGGTGCAGTTCGCAGGACTCGACCCCACTGGCTATAGCCATGAAGCATTCGGGTTCGATCTGCGGCGCGCCTTTGCCACGACCGGCAATCCGAACTTCCTGGCCGGACTTCTGGTGCTTGCGTTGCCTGTCACTGCTGCGCTGGCTTGCGGGCAAAGCGGTTGGCGGCGAGTGGCATGGACCGCTGGCGCCTTCGTGATCGCAGGTGCGCTGTTCGCCACATTCACGCGCGGCGCATGGCTTGCGGTAGGCGTCCAGGCGGTGGTCGTCGCGTATCTGCTGCGACACCGGTGGCGGGGAATCCGGCTCACGTCTGCGGCGCGCATGACGCTCATTGCCGGCATTGTTGTGACGCTCGCTATCGTGGGTGTGTCGCTCGCCTCAAGCGGTGAGATCAATGTAGCCGAGCGTATCTCCTCGGCGTTCGTGAGGAACGACAGCACCGCCGAGAGGGTGCTTATCGCTGACGTGGCCTTCGATGCTGTTGGTGAGCGTCCCGTGCTCGGCTATGGCCCCGACTCCTTCCTGCCTGCATTCCGGGAGCATCGAACGACCGAGTACGCCGATACCTTCGGCGAGACCGCCACCATGAACAACGCGCACTCGTGGCTCCTGCAGTACATGGTGGCACTCGGGATACCGGGCGCCCTGCTGCTTGCCGCAGCCCTCGGGCTGGGTCTCGTCAGGGGTAGGCCGAGGTCCGCGGCGGCGGGCGAATCATCCGCGTCGCCAGGCAGCGCACTCATGGCCGCGATCTGGGTCGGGTGCATCGGCGCGTGTGTGCACTTCATATTCAACGTGGGCGTGCTCGGGGTGACCCTGCCGCTCTTCGTCATGCTCGGCGTAATCATGGCACCAGCTGCCCGCGACATCGATGTTGCCGGGGGAGTCCGCATCCCGGCAGTCGCAGTTGCGGCAGCGCTCACGGTTCTCGTGGCGTTCGGGGCGGTCTCCGCTCTGCGCGCTGATGCCTCGTACCTCGCGTCTCGGCTGGCGTACCACGGGCTCACCGACGCGGATCCGATCGCCCTCGCGAAGGAAGCTGCCACGCTCAACCCGCTCTCGGTCAAGTACTCGCGGGGAGTCGCACAGGCACGTGCCCGTGTGGTCGAGACCGCCATGGCGCAGGGGAGTTCCCCCGAAGACGTGCGGGCATTGTACGCCGAGGCACGGGTGGAGTTCGATCGGGTGCTTGAGCGCAGCCCTGCGGATTATCCGGCGCGGGCGTGGCTCGCGGCGCTGCAGGCAAACGTTGGCGTCTACGCGGGAGACCAGGCGCTTCTCGGCGAGGCGGCGGAGACAGCACGCGTGGCCGCACAGTATGACCGGCAGCACGCCGAAGTGCGGGCGCTTGCCGGAGGCGACACGTCACGATCGGCCATTCTGACGGCAGCGAGCGTGCTTCCGCTACCATAGACAGCAAACGTACTGCTAGGAAGGAACGCATCCCATGCCACGTCAAATGACCATCACCGAGAAGATCCTCGCCGCGCACGCCGGGCTTGATGAGGTTGAGCCGGGTCAGCTGATCAACTGCGGACTCGATCTCGTGCTCGCCAATGACGTGACAGCTCCCATCGCAATCAGGGAGTTCGGACGGATCGGCGTTGAGCGGGTGTGGGATGCCGAGAAGATCGCTCTCGTGCCGGACCATTACACGCCGAACAAGGACATCAAGAGCGCCGAGCAGGCGAAGGTCATGCGCGACTTCGTACGTGCGCAGGGCATCAGCCACTACTACGAGATCGGCTGCATGGGTGTGGAGCATGCGCTCCTGCCGGAACAGGGCGTTGTGGGTGCCGGTGACCTGATCATCGGGGCCGATAGCCACACCTGCACGTACGGCGCACTCGGTGCGTTCGCGACAGGCGTCGGCTCGACCGATGCGGCCGTGGGGATGGCCACAGGCGAGGCATGGTTCAAGGTCCCGTCGAGCCTTAGGTTCAACATCACGGGCGAACTCGGTCCCTGGGTGAGCGCAAAGGACATCATCCTGCACATCATCGGCATGATCGGCGTCGACGGGGCGCTCTATCAGGCGATGGAGTTCACCGGCGACACGATCGATGCGCTCAGCATCGAGGGTCGCATGACGATCTGCAACATGGCGATCGAGGCCGGCGGAAAGTCGGGCATCATCGCGGTCGACGGCATCACCCGCGCGTACATGGAGGGCCGTACCGAGCGTCCGTGGACCGAGTACTTCTCGGATGCGGATGCCGAGTACGCTCACGTTTACGAGATCGACGCGTCAAGCATCAAGCCGACCGTCTCGTTCCCGCATCTGCCGAGCAACACCCGCGCTGCCGAAGACGCGCGTGATATCTGGGTCGACCAGGTCATCATCGGCTCCTGCACGAACGGCCGGCTCGAAGACCTGCGCGTTGCCGCCGAGATTCTCAAAGGTCGCAAGGTGCACGAGAACGTCCGGCTCATCATCCTGCCGGCCACACAGCAGATCTACCGTGACGCCATGCACGAGGGGCTCTTCGACATCTTCCTCGATGCGAACGCTGCCGTCTCGACGCCGACGTGCGGTCCGTGCCTCGGCGGGCACATGGGAATCCTCGCGGCGGGGGAGCGCGCTGTTGCCACCACCAACCGCAACTTCGTCGGAAGGATGGGCGATCCGACGAGCGAGGTGTACCTGAGCTCGCCGGCTGTCGCGGCCGCTACAGCGGTGGCGGGGCACATCGCGTTGCCGGACGACCTCGACTAGGATGTCGGCGGCCGGTAGTCGCGCGGCCAGGCCCGGTTCCAGGAGAAGAGTTGGCGGCGGAGGAGTTCGCGTCGCGGCGTTCGTACGTCCGTGAATGCGAGACGCTTGGGAATCGCCCCGATCAACGTGGCGCCCATCGCGCGCCGCCACGTGTAGAACATCCAAGAGAGCAGCCGCTTTCCGGGAGGGTAGCCGCGCCCGTGGGTCTCGGCGAGCCGGTTGAGGTCCGAGTGGAGCACGTCGGCTATCGTCTCGGACTTGCGGTCCGGCTGGTGCCGGTCGACGGCGACGATGCGGCTGATCCGTCGGAAGACGCTGCCCTGGCGCTGTAGCCGCAACCAGAGCTCGTAATCCATGGTGAAGTGGTATGTCGCATCGAGCATCGGCTCCGAGAGCGCTCGACGCCGGATGAACGCGACTGGCTGCCCGATGAAGTTGACGATCCGGAGCACCCGGCCAACGAACGGTGGGACCCAGATCATCCAGATGATCCGGCCGGTCTCGTCGACTTGCGCTGCGTGGCCGAACGCGACATCCACGGTGGGGTGCCGCTCGAAGAACGCCACCACATCCTCCACGACCCGTTCATCGAAGTACGCGTCGTCCGAGTTGATCCAGCCGATGATCTCTCCCGAGGAGAGCGCGAACGCCTTGTTGAGGGCATCTGCCTGGCCGGCATCGTCTTCGCTGCGCCAGACGATCGAATCACCGGCGGCCTCCAGTGTCCCGACGCTGCCGTCGGTGCTACCACCATCCATCACGATGTGTTCGATGTGCGGATACGTCTGGACGGCGACGGACCTAAGGTTGTCCGGGAGCCACCGCGCCTGGTTGAACGACGGGGTGAGGATCGAGACGAGGGGGCGCGCCCCCGTGCTCATCGGTACTCCTCGGGCCAGGCGCTGCGGCGGCTGAAGATCTGACGTCGCCAGAGTCCTCGGCGCGGATCCGCCGGAGCCCCGAACGCCAACTCCCTCGGAATCTTCGGAATCAACGCGGCGCCGGCGATGCGTTGCGTGAGGTAGAAACGGGTGCGCTGACCGTCTCGCGTGCCGGCGGGGTGAACGTTGTACGTTGCAGTGAGCCGCTCCATGTCCGAAGCGTGAACAT
>CAKMKD010000160.1 GCA_927439865.1 uncultured Coriobacteriia bacterium
GCATCCGCGCTCGACGCCGCCGTCGCCGCCCGCCAGCCCTTCCGCTACAGGGGCTACACGCTCGATGCCGAGACCGGCCTCTACTACCTGCCCGCCCGGTACTACGACCCGCAGGCGTGCCGGTTCCTGTCACCGGATCCCGCGGCGCCGTCGGCTGGCAACCCCGCGAGCCTCAACCCGTACGTGTACTGCCAAGACGACCCCATCGGCGCGAGCGATCCGAGCGGAGCTATCAGCGACATGGAGGCCGAGGCCTGGAGTCATTACTACAAGAAGTTCGAGGGGTGGCGCAGCAGCAAGGCACGAGCCGCCGCGCTTGCCGCCAATCACTCCTTCCGGACCGGAATCAGCGCGGCGCGAGCTGCCAGGGGAAGCCGGGTCGACCGCGAGGCGGCAGCGAATCGCGCTCGGTTAGCGGCTCAGCGGGCGCTGCAAGCCGCGCTAGCCGATTGGGTGGCGGAACTTCAGGGCGATCCGGACTACGGACTCTCGGGGGAAGCCATTGAGGCAGAGGCGACTCAGAAGGCCATCGCCGTGGCCGGCCTCGCTGTGTTCGTGGCTGGCGTTTGGGTTGCTTCCGCAGGGACTGCGACGCCAGTTATTGTGGCTGGTTTGTCGACCTATGGAGGCTACATGGTTGGAGGAGCGACAATCGTTGCGGCCGGATATCGGCGCTCTGTGGACGCCAGCAGATACGGCGACGGAGACATGGCTCGTGACATGGCGTTCGGGGCACTGACAATGGGAAAGTCCTACTACGCGAACTCAGCAAGCGACTACCTGTGTGCTCAAGGGGTGTCCGCCGACACCGCGCTTAGGGTTGGCACGGGCACGAGCTACGCCTGGGGTGTGCCGAGTTTGGCGTATGATGCGCAGTCAGGTGCGTTGAATTGGTAAGGGGCAGCTAATGGGTCCGTCTTCAGTAGGTCTCTTTCGTGTTGAAAGTCCGTTACTCCTCTACGGTCTGATAGTGCCGTGCGGGGTGCTTGCGGTTGGGTTCGTGATCATGGGGCTGGTTCGCCGCAGATGGACGACGACGATACGAGCAACGATTGCAGCGGTCGTTCTCGGCGTATTGCCCATGGCCATTCTGTCGATCGGATTTGCAGTCGTTTCGATCACCACTGCCAACTCGAGGGTGGCGCTTCGACTAGGCGGCGTTGGCGCCGTCCTCTGCGTGGTGGTCTTCTTCCTTGGTCGCAAGGAATGGATCCGTATCGAGGCCGCCGAGCGCGAGACGATCGAACGAACGATGCGCGTCTCCGATAGGATCATCATCCTGTGCTCCAGTCTGGGGCTGCTTGCCTACTTTGCTTGGGTGTTACTGCGTTAGCCAGCACGCATCGAGTGCCCATGCGCCTTCCGCCGGTCATGTGACTGCGCTCGTTTGTCGTACACCGTCCTCCCAAACCCCGGCACCGGAGTGATACGCTCTACCCACAGCGGCTCGCATAGCCGCGGGTACGGAGAAGGGGGATTCGATGTCCAGGTACGTGAAGGATCTCGGCACGGCGATCTCGCGCGATGAGGCATGGGCTGTCATCACCGCGTACCTCCAGTCCGAGGGATTCGAATATCGCGACGAGCGGGGCGAGCAGGTCTGGCGCAAGGGCACCGGCGCTCTCGGCGTACCTCAGTTCATGAAGGCCGAGCCCGCCGACGGCGTTGTGCACATCGAGGCGTGGACGGCCGGGTTTGCGTTTCTCCCGGGAATCTACACGGGGGAGATGGACCCGATGTCCGGTGTCTGGGGCGCTGCGTTCAAGGCGCTGCTGAAGACGCGCATCGTCGAGCTCGAGCGTAGACTGCTCGCGGCGGCATCAGCTCCGGCGCCCGCGTCCGCGCCCATGCCCGGTGGAGTGTAGTAGCGCGTGCCGGAAGCCTCGCGACGCATACTCATCCTCGAGCCGTACTACGGCGGTTCGCATCGCGCAGTGCTCGACGCGCTCTTCCCAATGCCCGGCTGGGAAATCGACCTGCTCACGCTCCCGCCACGCAAGTGGAAGTGGCGCATGCGCGGCGCCGCGATCACCATGTCGGCCGAGGCGCGCCGCCTCTATGAGAGCGGCGCCCGATGGGACCTCATCTTCGCAAGCACCTTCCTCAACCTCGCCGAGTTCAAGGGCCTGGCCGGCGACGCCGTCGCTGGCGTTCCTGCGATCGTGTACTTCCACGAGAACCAGCTCGTCTATCCCGTGCGCCATGAGGCCGAGTGGGACCTCCAGTTTCCGCTCACGAACATCACGAGCGCGCTAGCAGCCGACGCCTGCCTCTTCAACACGCAGTGGAACCTCGACGCGTTCATCGGCGCCATCCCCGGATTCCTTCGGCAGTTTCCCGACCATCATCCGCAGGGTGTGGCCGAGCGCATCGCTGCCATGTCATCGGTACTTGCCCCGCCATTCGACCCGACGCCGTTCTCGGCGGCGCCCATGCGTGGTGCCCGGCCGCGCATCATCTGGCCGCACCGGTGGGAGCACGACAAGGATCCCGAGGCGTTCTTCTCGGCGATGCACACCCTTGCTGCCGAGGGACTCGACTTCGAGGTAGCGGTGGCCGGCCAGGCGTTTCGTGAGACGCGCGAGCACGTCGAGCAGGCCGCGCGGGCGCTTGGCGAGCGGCTGGTGCACCTCGGCGAGCCGGAGGGGAGGGGAGCGTACGCTGCGCTGCTCGGCAGTTGTGACATCGCGGTATCGACGGCTGCGAACGAGTTCTTCGGCCTGGCGATGCTCGAGGCGTGCTATGCGGGGTGCACGCCAGTTGTGCCCGATCGCCTCGCGTATCCCGAGCTCTATCCCGCGCCGTACCGGTACAGCAGTCCCAAAGGACTGGTTGCGCTCCTTCGCTCTCTCATCCTGGAGCGACCAGCTCCCGGCGTCGCTCGCGCGCTGGCGGAGCCCTTTACGGCGGAGCACCTTCGCCCGGCGTACCGCGCCGCTTTCGACCGCATCTCGCGGTAGTCCCAAAGAAACCTCTTGACGGTAGCTTGTGTGGCATACTAGAGTGTGATGCAAGGTACATGGCACAACCAACAAAGCATCGGGAGGAGGACGCACAGCATGGGAGACCCAGATTCCCGCACCTCGCAATT
>CAKMKD010000161.1 GCA_927439865.1 uncultured Coriobacteriia bacterium
CGAGACGACGACCGTGCTGCCCGTGATGTACACGGTGCGCGTCGCCTGCCCTTGTGTCAGGCGCAGGATCTCGTTGCGAACGTACGAGTTCAGGCCACCGGTACTCCTGACGAGCAGGATCGGACACTCCGCAGCGCCGGCAAGGCCGCCCGCCCCGAGGGCATCCGGGTAGTTGGTGCCGGTCGAGATGATAACGGTGTCGCACGAACCGTCGGCGAACGTGGCTCTCGATACAGCGAGCGCTGTTGCGTATCGATCGCTACCGGCGATCTCGGTCCACGTGAAGATGCGCGACGCCGGATCATATGTGATCGAATCTGAGAGCGTGAGCGTGTTGAGCGCGACGTCGCGATACTGCACGAGAACCGTCCGGGCGCCCTCCACTTCCGGCAGCGTGATGCTTCTCTCGGCGGCGTACGCCATCCATGATCCGTAGGTCACACCATCGGCAGCGATGCGCATCTCGGCGGCACCGCTCACGGCAGAATCCACAGTGACCGCACGATTGTCGCTGGTCACGGCGCCGTGGTTGAGCGACATCGTGCCGCTCGGCGGGTTGGCATCCACCCGCACCCTGCGCTGCTGTGTCGTCGTGCTCCAGTTCCCGCTGGCATCGCGAGCGCGAACGTGCAGGTACCACTCGCCATCATCAAGGCCCGTGTAGGACACCGTCGTTGCCGCACCCTCGGTCACCGCATCAGGAACCGTCCCCGACGAATGGTCCAGTACGTACGAGTACGTGACCGGGTTCGCGTCGGAAGCGCTCCAGGAGAAGGTGACGTCGTTGCTCTGGTACCAGGTGGTATCCGAGGGGTGCGTCGATGACGTGACCGCGCCCATGACAGGTGGTGTCACATCGCCCGTCGTCCCGTAGATCCAGCGGACGCCCGCGATGTCGTCATTGGTGAGTGTCCTGCGCTGCGAGTTCGAGGAGATGATCCCGTACATGACCTTCGTCTGGCTGACGCCTTCCGGCGTGAGGGCTGTCTCGGCCGTGCCGTACTGATCGCCCAGATTGAGCGAATGGCCAAACTCGTGCAGCGCAACGGCCTGGATGTCGAACGTGCCCCCGGTTCCGTCTCCCCACGCGTAGGCGTCGTTGAAGACGATGTCGCTCTCTATCAGGCGGTTGTAGGGCGTCTCGGTGTAGTACCAGTAGCGGTTCCACGCGAGCGTGCTACCCGTGAAACCGGTACTCGCCCAGTAGATGTCGTTGCTGCTGTTGTACTCGGAGGGATTGACTGTGCTCGAGCACGAACCTCCGTTGACGAACTTGAAGCTCGAGGCCGCGCTCCATGTTGCGGCCGCGGCATCGATGAGCGGCACCTCTGAAGCGGTGGCGTCCGCACAGTTCGGATTGATCTTATATGTCTCGCTGAGCACGCCGGATCCCCACCGCGCGCCGCCGAACGAGAAACCGACATCGTACTGGAAGTCAGCGCTCATGAACCCGGTGCTGTTCGTGACGTTGACCGCACCGCTGCCTGCACCCTTGGGCACCTGACATGTGATCGAGGTATCCGACCATGAGGTCACCACCGCAGGAATATCTGCGTAGCCGGAGCGGTAGTAGAACTCCACGCTTCCTTCGGTCCCGCCGAAGCCGGTCCCCGTGATCGTCACCACGTCGCCCGTGCCGGCGCTCACATTGCCGGGTGTCATCGCCGAGATGACAGGCGTGGCCAGCGGAGATATCACTGCGTCGGCGGCCTCGGCCGAGCGCTCGACGATCGTCCCGGCGATCGTCTCGGCAAGCGACATCGGCACGCCCGCGGCTGCACGCACACGCCGCTTGAGCGACGTGATGGATTCGCGTGCCGGACCCACACGGTCTCCCCGAACCGCAAGTGCGCCCTGCTCGCCGCCGACGACCCACCCGTCCGCGCCGATGAACACCACATAGCGTTGACCACGCGAGAACGCAGGGACCTCGGTAACGAGGAGTCCGAGCCCGCCGACTTCACCGCCGGGCTGAGTGATCACTACGGTGCTGCCGGGCTCACCTGTGACGACGTCGGAGACGCTGAACGTGAAGTCGGTGACGATGCCCGAGCGCGGCCCGATCGCCGGGTCGACCACGCGCGCCACAGTCGAGATGCAATCCGCGACGACCACCGTACGGGCTTCCCGCGACATGCGATCGATGGACATCGGGATGCTCGCGGCGTTCGCGATTCCTGCGGTCGAGAGGAACACAACGGATGCAAGCACCAGGACGGCTGTCGCCATCGATGCCAGGTGACGGAGTCTGTGAGCGACGCGCATGGGCATGTTGTCCCGGTTCGCGAACGGAAGTGTCACTGTCTGTATCGGCACGCCGGGGCGGAACCCTAAACTGAAACGGTGCTCCCGGTCACACACGAGCAGTACGCCTCACGGCTTCTCGGCCACAAGCACGATCTGCCGTATGGTGAACGACTGCAGCGAGCCCTCACCCTCGGGGTCCATCCACGCGAGAGCGATCTCGCCCGCGTCGGCGAGCATCTCGCGCAGTCGCTTGACGGTGTCACTGCTGCAACCCTGCATGCTCGCCCACTCCTCAAGCACGTGCCGGTTCTCGAAGTGGCTCAGCTCACCGAGCGTGAGTCCGGCACGGCTCACGACTTCGACCCACGCGCTTTCGGAGAGCGCGCGGTTGTGGCTCGGGTCGCGGAGCCGGTCGAAGAGGTTCACGAAGGTAGCGGCAGCAGCACCTTCCGGCACGCACTGGTCCTGCAGCACGAAGCGGCCACCCGGACGTAGAACGCGCGCGACCTCATCGGCGAAGGTCTGCACATCGCCGAAGTGGTGCGACGCGATCCGGCACGTCACCACATCGAACGACGCATCGGGAAACGGCAGCGCTTCAGCATCGCCGAGGACAAACTCGATGCCCGACACTCCCCGCTCCGCTGCATGGCGGGCGGCGGCGTCGAGCATCTCAGGCGTGAGGTCGAGCGCGACCATCCCGGCGACACGCGGCGCGATTGCGATCGCCGTGTGCCCGCCGCCGGTCGCAACATCGAGCGCCACCCACTCGGGCTGTGCATCGACGAGCCGCACGACTGCGTCGAGGTCGGGGCCTCCCGCGTGCGTCGCGCTCCGCACGTACTCGTCGGCATGCTCGCCGAAACGCTCCCGCGACAGCCTCGCGAACTCCCCCATCAAGCTCCTTCCGAGAGCGCCCGCGCGATTCTCGCCGCAAGCCGCACATTGTTGTATACAAGCTCCTTGTTCGCCGTTTCGCTCGCGCCTCCTGTGAGCGCGTGGATCCTGCCGAGGAGAAACGGCGTCACGGCCTTGCCGCGAACGCCGTGCTCGGCAGCCTCGGCGAGCGCCGTCTCGATCACACCGTCGATCTCGGCATGCGCAAGCTCGTACTCGGGCGGGATGGGATTAGCGACAACCACGCCGCCTGAGATGCCAAGCTCGCGGCGCGTGCGCAACACTGCGGCGATCTCCTCGGCGGAATCGAGTCGCGCGTCTACGCCGAAACCGCTGGTGCGCGTGTAGAAGGCGGGGAACTCATCCGTGCCGTACCCGAGGACTGGGACGCCGTGCGTCTCGAGGTACTCGAGCGTGAGTCCGAGGTCGAGCACGGATTTCGCGCCGGCGCACACGACCGCGACGTCGGTACGCGCGAGCTCCTCAAGGTCTGCCGAGATGTCGAAGCTCGTCTCGGCGCCGCGGTGCACGCCGCCGATGCCGCCGGTTGCGAAGACGCGGATGCCCGCCATCTCGGCGATCATCATCGTGGCGGCCACGGTTGTGGCGCCGTCGCTCCCGCTCGCGACGAGCGTGGCGAGATCGCGGCGACTGACCTTCGCAATCCCCGGAACGATCGCGAGGTGCTCGAGGCCGATGCTGTCGAGGCCCACGCAGATCTCACCGCCGATGAGTGCGATCGTGGCCGGGACGGCGCCCTCGTCGCGGGCGTTCTCCTCGGCAGCAAGCGCACATTCGAGGTTCGCGGGATACGGGAACCCGTGGCTGATGATGGTGGATTCGAGCGCCACGACCGGCGCACCCGATTCGAGCGCGGTCCGGACCTCGGGGGCTATCTTCAGCTGGTGAGTCACGAAAGCATCTCCTCCATACGATCCAGCGCGGGTTGCTCGGCAAGCGCTTCGCTGACGGTCCTCTCGCTGCCGAGCGCAACGGTAGCGACCGCCGAGGCGAACGCGGCCGTGTGCGTGGTGTCGAACTCGGCGAGAACGGCGTACACCAGGCCGGCCATGTACGCATCGCCGGCGCCGGTGGCGTTCACGACCGTAGCAGGCGGCGGCACGAAGCGCACGCGACTCACACCGGATGCAATGAGTGCTCCCGCGATGCCGCCGGTCACGACGATCCGCGCGGCGCCTGCAATCAGCAGCGCGTCGACCGCAGCGTCAACTGCGCCGGAAACCGTGCCCGCGAGCGCGGCAGCCTCGAGCTCGTTCGTCTTGAGGGTGTGCAGTTTGCCGAGAAGCCCCCGCGCGCGTGGCGCTTTGGCGACCGAGACGGTGTCGAGCAGGACGGGGCGGTCGCCCCAGCGCTCGGCGATGTACTCGAGCGTCTCGGCGGGCAGGTTCGTGTCGAGCACGATGACCACGGACTCGTCGATGGCGGCTGCATGAACCGCAATCGCGTCGGGAGTGATCGCCTCGAGCGCACGCATGTCGTTGATGCCGAGTGCAAGGTCGCCCGCGTCATCCATGATCGCCAGGTACCGCGGCGCGGCGAACCCCGGGGTGGAAACAGTCAGGAGATCGATGCCAACTTCGGTGCAGCTTGCTGCGACCTCGCCGCCCGTCGGGCCCTCGCCGAGCGAGGTCACGAGCCGCGTTGTGATGCCGAGGCGCGCAAGGTTCTCGGCGATGTTGCGCCCCACGCCGCCCGGGCTCGTCCGGATGTGACCGGGATTCGAGTCGCGCTGCACGATCGGATGCTCGACGAAGCCGAGAATGTCCGTATTCGCCCCACCGATGACAGTGACAGGACCGCGCATGTGGCCTCCCTCCCTAGCCGGCGTCGCTCAGGTTCTCTAGTCCCAGCCGCTTGAGAAGCGACGGCTTCGGGCGCCCGTCGACGTCCCAGCCGCGATGCGCGTAGTAGCGGCGCTTCATGGGCGCAAGCGGAACGACGCTCGACGGATCGCGGGGATCGATGGGCTCAGTCGTGAGACGCCCCGGCAGGGTGTCATCCTCGGCGGTGATGCCGAAGCGCAGGCCGATGAGACGCTCGAGCGTATAGCCGCGCTCCCCGATAGCCCAGAAGCCGCCGAAGCCGATCCGCATCCCTGTTGCGAGCTCAACGGCGCGGATGTGCGGCACCAACGGCATCGGGATGCCGAGCGCGCCGGGAGGAACAGCCCGCATCGCACGTAGCGCCCCACTCGCCGAGCCGAGTACAGCGTTCGCGACCTTCCCGAGCGGCCCGCCTGCGCCGGTCACGAGCGGACCGGGCAGGACGCCGAGCGTCGTGAACAGGCACCCGCCGGCCGCCGAGACCGCTTCCATCAGGTCCTGGAACATCGCGACGAGCGCATGCTTGCCGCGCTGGCTGCGCCCGTTCATCTTGAGCGCCAGCCCCTCGAGCGCGACGCCGTAGCCACCGTTCAAGTGACAGGCACCGCGGTTCGAGACCGCGTACCCCAGACCGTGCCCGATCGCGTTTCTCGGCTCGTACGCCGCAAGCTCAAGACCCTTGGCCTGCATGGCGATATCGAGTGCGCCGTACTGGCGAGCGATCGCCCGCGAGCCCGCCGCCAGCATTTCGCCCACTCCGCGCTTGTACGCTATGTCACTGAAGAGCTCGAAAAGCCCCTCGGCATTGCCGAATGAAACGCCGGCATCCCACTGCCCGCGTTCCGTGAGTTCCATCGCAAGGGAGAGCGTCACCCCCGTTGTCATCGTGTCGAGTCCGAGCTCGTCGAGCTCCCGGTTCCACTCGATGATGCGCCCCAGGTCTGACACGCCGAGGTTGCTGCCGAGCAGCACAAGCGTCTCCAGCTCGGGTCCCTTCACGCGCTCTCCGTCGAGCTCCACCATGCGCCCGCAGCGAATCGGGCAGGAGAGGCAGCCCGTCTGCGAGACCAGGCGCGTCTCGGCAAGCGTCTCACCGCTGATCGCCTCGGCAGCCTCGAAGCTGCCCTCCCGGAAGTTGCGCGTTCCAAGGATTCCGAGCTCGTTCATCGTGCCGAGGAACCCCGCGGTGCCGTATTTAGGAAGGCGGTCGCCGGCGACCGGGTGCGCCTTGAGCGACGCTGTCCACTTCTTCACGTGTGCGCGGAATGCATCCGCCTGCGCCGGCTCCGCCCGCCGCCCGCCGTGAGCCGCGATCCCCTTGAGGTTCTTCGAGCCGAACACCGCGCCCATGCCCGTGCGCCCGGCAACACGCTCGTCGCTCACGAGCGCCGCGTACGGCACGAGGTTTTCCCCGGCGGGTCCGGCGACGATCGTGCCGCACTTCTCGCCGACCGCATCCCGCAACGCGGTCTGCGCCGCCGATGTGCGCATGCCCCACACATCCGTCGCGTCGCGGAACTTCACGCCTTCCTCGGCGATTTCCAGCCACATGGGTGCAACGGCGCACCCCGTGATGACGAGCGCATCCACCCCCGCCTTCTTGAGGTACGTGCCGAACGACCCACCCGAATTGGACGTCCCCAGCACGCCGGTCAGCGGTGAGAGCGCAGACACGTCGAAACGCGCGGTCGAGGGGGCTCCGGTGCCGTTGAGCGGCCCGGTCGCGATGACGATCGTGTTCTCCGGACCGAGCGCATCCGTCTCGGGCGCAAGAAGGTCGTACAGGATTCGCGCTGCCATGACCTTTCCGCCAAGGAAACGGCGTCTGTCATCGTCGGTCCACGGGTATTCCGACACAGCCTGCGCTGTGAGGTCGATCTGCAGCACCGTTCCCGTGTAAGCGCCGAGGCGAGTCGCCATGTAGGTCTCCTAGAATGCCTGGCGCAACAGCGTCAGAACGTCGTCGTATCCTGCATCTCGCGGGTTGAACGCCATCGCGCCGTCGTTGATCGCGGTACTGGCGATGATCGGCAGCTGTTCTTCGGTCACGCCCGCCTCGGACAGCGTGAGCGGCATGCCCGTCTTGTCGTGCAGCATGCGGTTGAGGGCGCGGACGGCATCGATTGCCG
>CAKMKD010000162.1 GCA_927439865.1 uncultured Coriobacteriia bacterium
ACAGCACCGGCACGTCGCCGATCGCGCGAAGCTTCCGGCAGACCTCATAGCCGTCGGTGCCGGGAAGCATGATGTCGAGAATGACCAGGTCGAAGGATTCAGAGGCGGCGAATGTGAGCGCCTCGTCGCCATCCTTCGCACACGTAACCTCGTAGCCTTCCTTGCGAAGGTTGTACGATACGAACTGCAGGATCGAGTCTTCGTCGTCCACGACGAGGATGCGAGCAGCGGTCATCGGTCGCCTCCAGTGCCACAGGGATTCAAGGAACGATGCGATGATAGCACCGCGTTACGAACGGTTCTGCGCCGCGTTGACCAGCCGTCAGCGGCACGACGCGTGACTGACACCGGCGTCCCGGCACTCCGGGACCAGGAAGGGAGTCGGCGATGATCCTCGCCGTTGACGTAGGCAATACCCAGACCGTGCTCGGCCTGTTCACTGGCAGTGACCTGAACGGCCACTGGCGCGTTGCGACCGACGTCACGCTCACCGCGGATGAACTCAGGGTGAAGATCAGCGGACTGCTCGCTCTCGACGATCTGGGTTGGGACGATATCGAGCGCCTCGTGCTCTCCTCGGTGGTGCCTGCGCTCACCGGGCACTACGAGGAGATGGCGTTTCGGGCGACAGGCATCTCGCCGATGGTCGTGGGCCCAGGACTCAAGACGGGCATGCCGATCCGCTACGACAATCCGCATGAGGTGGGCGCGGACCGCATCGTCAACGGTGTAGCCGCACTCGAGGCGTACGGCGGACCCGTCATCGTGGTCGACTTCGGTACCGCCACCACGCTCGACGTCATCGACGCGAGTGGTGCGTACCTGGGTGGCGCGATCGCACCGGGTGTCGAGACGAGTGCCGAGGCGCTCTTCTCACGCGCGGCACGACTTGCGAAGGTGGACCTCGAGCCGCCGTCGAAGGTTATCGGCACGAACACCCGTGAGTCAGTGCAGGCCGGGCTGATGCTCGGGGGTGCGGCGATGGTCGACGGCCTCGTCCGCCGGGCATGGGCCGAGATCGGCGTCGAGTGCTCGGTGGTGGCAACAGGCGGCCTGGCCGAGCGCATGGCGCCGCTTTGCGAGACCATCGAGTACGTCGAGCCTGATCTGACGCTGCGCGGGCTCATCATCATCTGGGAGCGAAACCGCTAGTCCTCCGAGTCCGGGAGTCCGGCACAGGGTTTGCTCATGTTTTGATGGGCTTTCGCTGATTGTGGGAGTGCCCGTCCGGATGGTACTATCCGGGTGTTCAGGTAAGCAGGTGACGCAGGCGGTCTCTCTCCGCCCGGACCGTTGCGGTCCGCGGGCGCTCACTCGCAAGAAATGATGCCGGGTTTCTGTGCGCTTGTGCGCGCGAGGGAGTGAATTCATGAACAAACGAGCAAGGCAGCGCCTCATCGGCGTAACCGTACTCATCGTCATCATCATCGGCGCGATCATCTTCGGCTCGAGCATGACCGGGGCTGGCGGTGCGTACAAGAAGTCCATCGCCGACGTCCGCTCGGACAAGGAGCTGGTTGGCAAGCAGGTGCAGGTGGAGGGCCCCGTCGTCAAGGGATCCTGGACCCCCGGTGCGTCGCCGTTCGTGTTCTCGATCGGTGATAAGGACGACCCGAACGCCGAGGGTCTCGAGATCCTGTGGGATCGACCCGTCCCAAGCGCGTTCGGTGACGGAACGACCGCAATCGTCACGGGTATCGTGAACGATGACATGTCCGTCACGGCTAAGACGCTCATCACGCAATGCCCGTCAAAGTATGCCTCGGCGACCGATGCACTCACCGTTGACGCGCTGCTCAGTAGCACGCTTGGCGCGGCAACTGTGAAGATCACCGGGTACATCGTGAACGGAAGCATCAAACCCTCCGGTTCGGCCGAACGTTTCGTGGTGGGTACACTTGCTGCGGGAGGAGAGAGCGTCCCCGTGCTGTTCGACGGCGCTCTGCCGCAGGGCGTGGAGGACGGAGCGAAGGTCGTTGTTACGGGTTCGCTCGAGGACAACGGCATCTTCAACGCGACCGACCTCGCACTTGACGAGGCACAGAAGAAGTAGCATCCCTCTGACAGCTGTGCGGGTCTCGATGCCCCGCGACAACGAACGGAGCACGTATGGATCTGCAAGTTCTCGGAAACGGCCTTCTCGTGATGGCGAGCATCTCGGCAATCTCATCGATTGCGGCGCTCGCTTTCGCCTCACTTGAGAATGGCAGCGAAGGGGCGCGTAAGGCAGGACACTACCTGTCGCTCGCCACGCTTGGATTTACCTCGCTTGCAGTGCTGCTGATCGTCAGCGCCTTCCTTGGTGAGAACTTCACCTTGCAGTATGTGGCGTATAACCACCCGACCACTGTGGGTCCGTGGGCGTGGCTCTATCGCCTGAGCGGCGTGTGGGCAGGCCGCGAGGGATCGCTCCTCTTCTGGGAGTGGCTGATCGCTGCCTTCGCCGGCTGGATCGCTTACCGCTTCCTGCACAAGGGCGAGCGCATTGCCACAGCCGCGCTTGGCATCATGAACTTCGTCCAGATGTTCTTCCTCTCGGCGCTGTTCATTCCGCTCAACAACCCGTTCGGCCTCCTGCCGCCGCAGTACATCGACGCGAACGGCAACCTGCTGATCGAGGCGGCGATGAGTCCGCTGTTGCAGACCTGGGCGATGATCGCGCATCCGCCCACCCTGTTCATCGGCTATGCCGGACTCACTGTGCCGTTCGCGTTCGCGCTGGCGGCGCTGTTCACCGGTGACGTCTCCAAGCGGTGGGTCGAGCTTTCCGACCGCATCACGGTGTTCTCATGGCTCATGCTGGGAATCGGTATCGGGCTTGGCGCCGTCTGGGCGTACATCGAGCTCGCCTTCGGCGGCTACTGGGCATGGGATCCGGTGGAGAACGCGTCGATGTTGCCGTGGCTGACTGGCGTTGGCCTGTTGCACTCGATGACTGTCTACCGCAAGCGTGGTGGCTTCAGGGCCTGGGCGATCTTCATGGCTGCGGTCACGTTCGTGTTCGTGTTGCTGGGCACGTTCATCGTTCGCTCGGGCGTTGTGAGCTCGGTGCACTCGTTTGAGGAAGATCCGCTATCGTTCTGGCTCTTCCTCGCCATGATGGTGGGCACACTGGCAGTCGCCGTCATCGGCATCGTATTCCGCTGGGAAAAACTCAAGGGCAACGACTCCTTCGAGAGGATCTTCTCCAAGGAAGGTTCGTACTACTTCAACAACGTGATCATGCTCATCGCTGCGATCCTGATGGCGTATCTCACGATGGCGCAGGCGTTCCCGTCGTGGATGCCCGGCGGTGGCATGACGTTCGGTGCTGCAACGTTCAATGCACTTGCTCGCCCGCTCGGCATCTTCTACATCCTCGTTATGGCGGTGTGCCCGATTCTCTCGTGGGGTGGGGCTGGCTGGCCGGCGTTCTGGCAGCGGGCAAAGTGGCCGGTTGTCGGCGCGGGCATCCTGAGCACCGCGTTCGTCGCCATCTGGGCGCTCGCGATGATGCCGTACTACACGGTTGAGGCAGACGCGCCGGCGCTCCACCACGTGACTGCGCTCATCGGGCTTATCACCGCATCGCTCGCGATCTCACTCCCGATCTACCTGTTTGTCGACGGTGCTCGCAAGCGTGCAGCGGCGAAGGGCGAGAGCTTCTTCTCGGCGCTCGGGAACATCCTGATCAAGGCACGCACTCAGTCGGGTGGGTACCTCACCCACCTGGGCATGGGCATCATCCTCGTGGGTCTCGTCGGCTCGACCATGTACGTGAAGACGTACGACGTTAACCTCAAGGTCGGCGAGAAGACCGAAGCCAGCGCGTACACCTTCACGCTCAAGAGCCTCGATGAGAAGAATGTGACGAACGGTGACGTGATATACACCTCGGTGCTCGACGTGACCAAGAACGGCAAGGACATCGGACAAGCGAAGCCGCGGCTGGTGTTCCCGATCCAGCTGCAGTCAAAGCAGCAGTCCACGCAGAAGGTCGCACTCATCCAGGAGCCACTGAAGGATGTGTTCATCTCCTTCGCAGGACTCGACTCGCAGGAGCGAGCTGTTCTCACGATCAAGTTCTTCCCGATGCAGTGGTGGGTATGGTTCGGCTTCATCATCACCATCGTCGGCAGCGGTCTGGCCATGTGGCCAAAGCGTACGCCGAAAGCCGCGTAGGCATTGATGGGGGACACTCCCACAAACGATCTAGCCGTTCAGGTCCGGGGACTCACCCGGGCCTTCGGCGTGCGTAAGGCGCTTAACGACGTCAGCTTCGAGCTGCCGAGAGGTGCGTTCCTGAGCATCTTCGGCCCGAACGGCGCCGGCAAGACGACGCTTGCCCGGGTTCTGACGACGCTGCTCAACCCGAGCAGCGGCACCGCCACGATTCTCGGCTTCGACGTGGTGACCGAGGCGGTCGAGCTCCGGCACCGCATCGGTCTCATCAGCCACAACCCGCTGCTCTACCCCGATCTGACCGCCGAGGAGAACCTGCTCTTCTTCGCCGAGATGTACGCGCTCGACAACCCGAAGGAGCGCGTCAGCGAGCTCCTCGCAGATGTTGAGCTCGATCACCGGCGCCTTGATGTTGTCGGCACGTTCTCGCGCGGTATGCTCCAGCGTCTGTCAATCGCCCGGGCGCTGCTGCATAAGCCCGACGTGCTCTTCCTCGATGAGCCGTACTCAGGACTCGACCCGCACGCGATGGACATCCTCGACGGCCTCATCGCTCAGATCCGCGGCGATCACACCTTCGTGATGATCAGCCACGACCTCGACAAGGGCCTCGAGCTCTGCTCGCACGCGCTCATCCTGGCTGCCGGTAAGGTCGTGCTGTTCGAATCCCGCGACCAGATCGACGTGCCGACCTTCCGCGAGACGTACCGCGCCACAGTTGGCTCGGGGGTGGCATAGATGGCGAAGTCGAACAGCTGGCGTCAGTTCAAGGCGATTCTGCGCAAGGACCTCGTCATGGAGCTCCGGACCAAAGAGATGGTCACCTCGATGGGGCTCTACGCGCTGCTCACGATGGTCGTCTACCAGATCGCGCTTGCCGAGGCCGGCGACAGTTTCGATGTCCGGCTCGTCATGCCAGGCCTCATCTGGGTGGCGTTCATCTTCATGTCGATGCTCGGTCTCAACCGCTCCTTCGTGCACGAGAAGGATCAGGGCTGCATCGACGCGCTTTTGCTCTCGCCGGTGGACCGGCCGGTCATCTTCTTCGCGAAGTTCGCCGGAAACCTGCTGTTCCTGCTCGTGGTCGAGGTTCTGTCGCTGCCCGTCTTCTCGTTCCTGTTCCTTCAGGGCCGAGAAGGTTTCGGGAATCCCATCTGGATGATAGGCGTGGTGCTCTTTGGCGCGTCGGTGGGAATCTCGGGCGTCGGCACGCTCCTCGCTACCATGACGGTGAACACGAAGGGTAAGGACGTCATGCTCGCGGTGCTGTTCGTGCCGCTCATGTACCCGCTGCTTCGTGCGGCGGTAGGCGCCACTTTCGCGGCTGTGATCGGCGGCCCCGGAACGGTCGAGACGTTCTGGCTATTCATGGCATGGGTGGCTGGCTTCGATGTCATAATGGTGCTCGTCGCCTACGGACTGTACGAGTTCGTCATCGGCGTCTGAGAAGCAAGGAGGGAGCGTACGGTGAAGCGAAACCCGCTTGCCGAGATCATGCTTGGCCTGGGTGGCCTGCTGACGACGGCCGCATTCTTCATGGCGTTCTTCTGGGCGCCGGGGACGGTGTATCCCGACGGACGCATCGACTTCGCGCAGAAGATCTTCTACTTTCATGTGCCGGTAGCCGAAGCCTCGTTCCTGGTCTTCATCTTCACGGCGTACTACGGCATCAAGTTCCTCATGACCCGCAAGCGCATCTACGACACCAAGGCCCGCATCGCCACCGAGGTCACACTCTTCTTCGTGCTCCTCACGATGGCGACCGGCATCCTGTGGACGCGAGTCGAGTGGGGCGTGTGGTGGCTGTGGGAGCCGCGCCTTACCACGTACTTCATCCTGACGCTGCTCGTCATCGCGTACTTCGTGCTGCGCAACTCGGTTGAGGATGAGGAGAAGCGCGCGGTGTACGCCTCGGCATTCGGTATCTTGGCCTTCATCGACGCACCCATATCGTTCTTCATCACTCGCTGGCTGAACTCGATCCACCCGGTCGTCTTCGCTGGTGGTGAGGGTTCCGGCCTTGAGACGTCGATGCTGATCACGTTCATCGTCGCCCAGGTCGGCATGCTCATGCTCGGCTACGCGTTCTACCAGCTCCGTCTGCGTGAAGAAGAGCTCACCGAGCGCCTCGAGGCGCTCAAGATCGAGATCGGAGATTAGCCATGATGGATCTCTACGCTGCAGTCATCCCGCAGGCGCCGTACATCATTGGTGCCTACGGCCTCATCTGGGTCGGTTTGCTCGGCTTTGTGTTCATGGTGTTCAACCGCATCGGTCGTCTCGAGAAGGAGCTCCGGGTGCTCGAGGAGTCTGTTGAGCGACGCGTCAAGTCATAGTCCCATTGCCGAGGAGGCACTTCGTTGGCACAAGTCGCCGTCATACTGTTCTGGTTCGCGACCGTCCTGTATGTGGCGGCGACGGTGCTGTACTTCTATTTCTTCCTGAGCAAGCGTGCTGCGTACTCGTGGTATGCGACGTTCTTCACCGGCGCCGGGTTCCTGTGCCACACGGCCTCGGTCGGACTGCGGTCCTCGGCTGAAGGCGGAACGGCCCTCAACGGACCGAACACGCTCATCTTGCTCGCGTGGGCGCTCGTGTTCGTGTACTTCGTGATGGAACACCTGGTGAAGGTGAAGGTCTACGGCGCCGCGCTCGTGCCGGTATCTGTGGCGCTCATGGTTGTGTCGCAGCTCCTGACGGTGAAGGTAGGCGCCGCATCCCCGCTCGTGGAGAACTGGAAGATTGGCATCCACGTGGCGCTCATCGTGTTCGCCAACGCCGGGTTCTTCGTGGCCGGTGCCGGTGCTTTCGCGTATCTGGTGCAGGAGTACCAGCTCAAGCGACACCGTACGAGCGTGCTCTTCAAGCGTCTGCCGTCGCTCGCTAACATCGACCTCCTCACCCGTCGCGCTGTCGCATTCGCCTTCCCTGCATACTCCTCCGGGCTGCTGCTCGGGGTGTTCCGCGCGATAGAGACCGACCCGCCAGGGTGGTTCGCAGATCCGCGTGTGATGCTGGCCGGGCTCGTGTGGGGAGTCTTCGGGACCTACATCGTGCTGCACTACACGCAGCGTGCCTCGGCGCGTGCCACGGCGTGGCTTGCGCTTGTGGGCGTGCTTCTCGTGGCTGTGCTCGCAATCGTCGCGCGAACGGTTCCGGCCGGCTTCCACGTCTTCGGGCTGTAGGGACTGCCGGTGCCTGACTACTCCAAGCCGTACTATCCTGTGTTCCTGGACCTCTCGGGACGCCTCGCCGTCATCGTCGGCGGTGGTTGCGTCGCCGAGCGCAAGGTAGTCACGCTGCTCGAGTACGGCCCCCGCATGCGGGTCGTCTCGCCTGAAGTCACCCCCGAGATCGAAGCGCTCGTTGCTTCGGGTGCGATCGAACTCGAGCGACGCGGCTACGTTCGTGGCGATCTCGAGGGTGCGTTCATCGTCGTGTCGGCCACCTCCTCCGAAGAGGTGAATCGCGCCGTGCACGCCGAGGCCGAGGAACGCGGGTGTCTCGTGAACGTCGTCGACGTGCCGGAGCTCTGTTCGTTCATCGTGCCGTCGATTGTTCGCCGAGGAACCCTCTCGGTGGCGATCTCCACCGGCGGTGCCGCGCCTACGGTTGCGAAGCGCTTGCGCAAGCACGTGCAGGAGCACCTGGGCGAAGAGTGGGAACCATACATGGCGTTGCTCGGCGAGGTGCGTGTGCTCGTGATGGAGCGTGTGCCGGGTGGCGAACCCGTGCGCAAGCCGATCTTCGAGTGCATCGCGAACTCGGACCTGCTCGACCGCATCCGTGCGGGTGCTCGGCCGAGCGCCGAGGACGTCTACGCTGAATTCGTGGGCGACTGCCGATGAAGCTCGATGGCGCGATCGCGATCGTCACTGGCGGCTCGAGCGGCATTGGCCTTGCTACTGCCGAGCTGCTCGCGGCGCGGGGCGCCCACGTCGCACTCGTCGCCCGCGATCCGGAGCGGCTTGAGGCCGCCCGCGAGGCCGTCTCGGCTGTGCGCCGTGACGACTCGCAGAAGGCGCTCGCCGTCTCGTGCGATGTATCGGAGTACGACGCCGTCGTCGAGATGGTTCGCCGCGTCGAGTCTGAGCTCGGACCGGTCGACCTGCTCGCCGCGTGCGCCGGCTTCTGTACGCCGATGCGCTTCACCGAGCTGCCGATCGACGAGTTCCAGTCGCATATCGACACGAACCTCCTCGGCGTGACGTACCCGGCGCGGGCTCTCGCGCCCGGCATGATGAAGCGGGGTCGAGGCCATATCGCGATGGTGTCGTCGATGGGCGGCTTCATCGGTGTCTACGGTTACGCGGCATACAGCCCGGCCAAGTTCGGCGTCATGGGCCTGGCCGAGGTGCTTCGCAGCGAGCTCAAACCGCACGGTATCGGCGTCACGGTGATGTGTCCGCCGAACGTCGACACACCCGGTTACGCGCGTGAGCTGAGTATGGAGCCTGCCGAGACCGCCGCCATCAACGGCGGAGCGAAGACCGCGTCGCCCACTGCGATGGCCGAGTCGCTTCTCTCGGCTGTTGAGCGGGGCAGGTTCTTAGTGGTGCCCGGCATGGCGAATGGTTTGCTGTATCGGCTCAAGGGACTCTGGCCGGAGATCTTCTTCGCCGTGTTCGACCGCGATGTCGCTGCGGTGCAAAAGGAAGGGAATGGTGCGTCGCGATGACACGTGAAATGACGGTGTCGCGCTGTTCGCGCCCCCTCCGAGGTGCTACGATGCAATCGTTCAGGCAAGCGCACATGGTGCGTTCTATAGTTCGTTACACCGCCCCCGCCGGGCCTGCTTGCCTGAACAACAACGCACTGCTCCGGCGGGGGCGACCCATGCCCCGATGCGCGAGCGTCGCTCGCGAAGCAATGAAGCGAGTCACATGCACCTGATCCTCGTCGGTCTGAGCCACAAGACCGCGCCTATAGAGATACGGGAGCGGCTCACCTTCCCTGCCCATAAGCAGGCGGAGGCATTGGCGCTTCTTACCTCGGGCGATGTGATCGCCGAGGCGGTCATCATCTCCACGTGCAACCGCACCGAGATCTACGCGGTCGCCTCCGGCGCCGACGAGGGCGTGGACGCCGTCGTCGACTTCATGGCCGAGTACCATTCGCTCGATCGCCACGAGTTGGTGCGCTCGCTCTACTTCCACCACAGCGAGGGCGTCGTTCGGCACTTGTTCCGTGTGGTCGCATCGCTCGATTCGATGGTGATCGGCGAGGCGCAGATCCTCGGCCAGGTGAAAGAGGCGTACGATCACGCGCTCAACAACAGCGCGACCAGCAAAGTCTTCAACAAACTCTTCCGTCAGAGCTTCGAGGTGGGCAAGCGCGTGCGCACCGAGACCGAGATAGGCGAGAACGCCGTTTCGATCAGCTACGCCGCTATCGAGCTCGCCAAGAAGGTGTTCGACACCCTCGAGGGCCGAACGATTCTCGTGCTCGGCGCGGGCAAGATGAGCGAGCTCACCGCGAAGCATCTCGTGAGTCAGGGCGTGAAGAGCGTGCTCGTCGCGAACCGCACGTTCGAGCGCGCCAAGGAGCTTGCCGAGCGTTTCAGCGGCGAAGCGATCCGCTACGACGATCTCTACGAACGGATGCACGACGCCGATATCGTGATCTCCTCCACGGCGGCCACGCACTACGTGATCACCAAGGAACATGTGGCGCAGTCGATGCGCGGACGCGGCGGTCGGCCGCTCTTCCTCATCGATATCGCCGTACCGCGCGATATCGAACCTGCCGTGAACGACCTCAGCAACGTCTTCCTTTACGACATCGACGACCTTTCCACAGTGGTTGAGTCGAATCTCGAGGAGCGCATGCGCGAAGCGCGCCGCGCCGAAGTCATCATCGAGGACGAGTTCGCGTCGTTCGCCAAGTGGCGCGAGTCGCTCGAAGTACAGCCGACGGTTGCGGCAATCCGTGCCCGCGCCGACGTGATTCGCCTGGGAGAGCTCGAGAAGGCGTGTAAGCGTCTCGGGAACCTCTCGGATAAGGATCTGCAGACGATTGACGCGCTCACCTGCGCGATCGTGAACAAGATGCTCCACGGGCCCACACAGCGGCTCAAGACGGCCGCCGAGGCCAAAGATGGCTACGAGTACATCGAGACGGCCCGGCACCTGTATGGGCTCGACGACAGCGAGGGACGCGGCCATGGCAGGCTGCGCGACTTGCTGAACCGGCGCACGAAGGATGTCGTTGAGACCGCAGGGAACGAGATGGGAGATTCGCTTGGGTGCTGAGCGCACAGGACTGACGATCGGAACGCGGGGTAGCAAGCTCGCGCTCTGGCAGTCCGAATACATCAAGGCGCAGGTCGAGGAGATCACCGGTCTGCCGGTGTGCCTCACCATCATCAAGACCACCGGTGACAAGATCCTCGACGTGCCGCTTGCCAAGGTCGGCGGCAAGGGCCTGTTCACCAAGGAACTCGAAGTGGAACTCATGGCCGGCACGGTGGACTTGTGCGTGCACTCCATGAAGGACGTTCCCACCGAGCTTCCCGAAGGGCTCGTCATCGCCGCGATGCCCCCGCGGGTCGACCCGCGCGACGCGATCGTCTCGGGAGCCGGGTACGACCTCAACACGCTCCCGCAGGGCGCTCGCCTCGGCACATCATCGCTCCGGCGCCGCTCGCAGGTCATGGCGCTTCGGCCCGACCTCGAGATCGTGGACGTGCGCGGCAATCTCGACACGCGCATGCGCAAAGCCGAGAACGGTGAGGTCGATGCCGTCATTCTCGCGAGTGCGGGCATCACCCGCATGGGTTGGGCGGACCGCATCACGCACTATATCGACCCCGCGCAGATGACGCCAGCCGTGGGGCAGGGCGCCATCGGCATCGAGATTCGCGAAGATGACGCTTTCATGCAGGAGGTCTGCGCGGCGATCAACGATGTCGTCACCTTCACATGTGTGTCCGCCGAACGCGTCGTCATGCGCTCGCTTGAGGGCGGATGCCAGGTGCCGATCGGCGCGTACGCGACGCCGACGGGGGATGGCGGCCTCACGATGGACGCGTTCGTCGGCACGCTCGACGGCGTGACGCTGCTGCGCCACACGCTCACGGGCACGATGGCCGAGCCCGGGATGCTTGGTGCAGCGATGGTCGACCGCATGCTCGACATGGGCGCCGACACGATCCTTGCCGACGTGCGTGCTGCCGGAGACGGCGGCGTGAGCACACTGCTTTCCACCTGACGAACCGCGGCCAGTGCGCCGCTCGAATGCGAAAGAAGGAGGACGGATGGGTCGTCCGCTTGTGTATCTCATCGGAGCTGGTCCCGGCGATCCCGGGCTCATCACGGTCAAGGGTCTCAGGTGCATCGAAGAAGCCGATGTCATCGTCTATGACTACCTTGCCAACTCGCGGTTCCTTGCGCATGCGCGCGAGGATGCCGAGGTCATCTACGTCGGCAAGAAGGGCTTCACCCAGCACGTGACGCAGGAAGAAATCAATGCGGTCATCGTGGCAAAGGCGCTTGAAGAGGGCGGCAAGACCGTTGCTCGCCTGAAGGGCGGC
>CAKMKD010000163.1 GCA_927439865.1 uncultured Coriobacteriia bacterium
AGTTCCTGCCTGTGACCACTCGCGTGCGCCGCGAGCGTGATCACGAGGATGAGCAGCACCGCCTTGATGCCGCGAAGCGCGATGCGCCACGGCACGTGCGAGACCTGGACCGCGAACGTCACGGCAGCAGCCGCAACCGCAAGCCCGGCGAAACCGCGCATCAGGAACAGCGACACGGTAAACGCCGCAACGAGGCCCATCTTCGTGCGCGGGTCGAGCGAGTGCACGGGCGACTCGACCGGCACGTACTGTCCGAATGCGACGGGGACTCTCATCGGACCGGCCCCCTCGCCGCGATGAGATTGGCCGCCGCCAGCGCTGGATCGAGCGCGATCTCGGGCAGGAACGCCCCGCGCTTCCGAGCGAGCAGCTGCGCTTGCACGACGGCTGGCAACTCGAGGCCGGCGGCTTCATACGCCTCCGGGTTAGCGAGGAGCTCCTCGACCGTTCCGTCGAACACCGGAGCACCAGCCGAGAGCGCAAGCACGCGAGTGGTCACAGGCAGGAACTGCTCAGGGTCATGCGTGACAACTAGGATTCCGGCCCGCGTGCGAGCTGCCGCAATCGCGCCAAGAACCGCCTCGCGCCCCGCCCGGTCGAGGCCGGCCGTGGGCTCGTCGAGCAGTAGATACGAAGGTCGCATCGCGAGAACGCCCGCAACCGCGGCGCGGCGCGCCTCGCCGCCGGAGAGCGTGAACGGCGACCGGTCGCCGAACGTCGCCGCGGGAAGCGCGACGCTCTCAAGCGCCTCGCGCGCGGCCTCCTCGGCATCCGGGAACTTGAGGTTACGTGGGCCGAAGAGCACGTCGTCGAGGACCGTCTCGGCGAAGAACTGCGTCTCGGGATTCTGGAAGACGATGCCCACGCGGCCCGGCTCTCCCGGCGCCTCTCCATCCACCCGAACCTCGCCGGCATCGGGCTCATAGAGTCCCGCCAGCAATCTGAGCAGCGTCGATTTGCCCGAGCCGGTCGCTCCCACCACGAGCGAGAGCTCGCCCACCTCAAGCGAGAGCGACACCCCTCGCAGTGCAGGCGCCGCGAACGACGTCCCTGCACCGTACGTGTACGAGAGCGCGTCCGCTACGAGGGCCATAGCGCCTCCACCACGTCATCAGCAGTGCGTGCCGAGGCAAGATCGAACCCGACATGCTCGAGCACCGAGACGAAGCGCGCGAACGGCGGCGCCTCGAGCCCGAGCGACTGCATGAGCGCATCATCCGCAAGCAAGGCGCGGGGCTCGCCATCGTAAACGACCGAACCGGCGTTGAGCGCCATCACGCGTTCAGCGTGAATCGCCTCGGCAAGATCGTGGGTGATGAGCACGATCGCGGTCCCCGATGTCTGCAACTCCTTGAGCACCGCAAGCACATCGGTTCTGCCTTCGGCATCAAGCATCGCCGTCGGCTCATCGAGCACGAGGTATGCGGGGCGCATTGCGAGAGCACCGGCGATAGCGAGCCGCTGCTTCTGGCCCTCCGAGAGCAGGTGTGGTTCCCGGCGCTCGAGCCCGGTCAGGCGCACGGCCGCGAGCGCGGCATCCACGCGGAGCCGCAGCTCCTCTCTCGGCACGCCGAGATTCTCCGGACCGAAGGCGACGTCCTCCTCGACGACGGTTCCGACGATCTGGTTGTCGGGGTTCTGCAGCACAAGCCCCACCCGCGAACGCACATCCCAGGCATGACTCTCGTCGGCGGTGTCCATCTCGTCGACAGTCACGCGACCAGACGACGGCGCGAGCAGGCCGTTCAAGAGGCGCGCGAGTGTTGACTTCCCTGACCCGTTCGGTCCGACGATGACCGTCCACGTACCCGGCGCGATCGTCGCCGAGACGCCATCAAGCGCGGCGCTCCCCGCCTGGTGATACGTGTATGTCACCCCGTCGATTACGATCATGCGCGCGTTAGTCCTCCAGAATACGAACGAGGGCCCGCCATACGGCGTGGCCCTCGACGTGAGATCGAACCCGGTCGTGACCGGACAACGTGCGGTCTAGTCAACCAATTCCAGGATGACCATCGGCGCGGCGTCGCCTTTACGCGGGCCAAGCTTGAGGATGCGGGTGTAGCCGCCCTCGCGCTCGGTGTAACGCGGAGCAATGTCCGCGAAGATCTTGTGCACGAGCTCGCGATCGTTGATCTCCGCGAGCGCAAGCCGACGCGAATGCACGTCGCCGCGCTTGCCCCAGGTGATGATCCGCTCAACAAGCATGCGGACCTCCTTGGCACGGGTCTCAGTGGTCTTGATCCGCTCGTTCAGGAAAAGGGCGCGCGCAAGACTGCGGAGCATAGCCTTGGTGTGGCTGGCATCCGTACCGAGCTTGCGACCCTTCTTGGCGTGTCTCATATCGTGCTTCTCCTACCCAGCCAGGCCCAGGCCCATCGCCTGGAGCTTGTCCTTGACTTCCTCGATGGACTTGGCGCCGAAGTTACGGATGTTGAGCAGGTCGGCCTCAGAGCACTCGGTGAGCTGGCCGATCGTGTTGACACCCTGACGCTTAAGGCAGTTGTACGAGCGGACCGAGAGGTCCAGCTCCTCGATCGGCGTGTCGAGAACACCCTCGTTCTCGTCAAGCGCGGCCGTGAAGATGCCCTCTTCGCTGACAGCCGTGACGGCCTGATCGGCGAACAGCGCCATGTGCTCGTTGATGATGAGGCCGGCCCGGGCGACAGCGTCGCTCGGATCGACAGCACCGTTGGTCTCGACCTCGAGAACCAGGCGATCGTAGTCGGTACGCTGGCCAACACGGGTGTTCTGCACAACGTACGTGCAGCGAATAACCGGGCTGAACAGCGAGTCGACGGTGATGACACCGATCGGATCCTCGGGGCGCTTGTTCCGGTCCGCGTTGACGTACCCGCGGCCGATCCCGATACGAATGCTCATCTCGAGCTTCGCACCCTTCTCGAGGGTCGCAATGACCTGCTCGGGAGAGATGAGCTCAAACTCGGCGGGGACCTTGAGGTCCGCGCCCGTGATCTCACCGGGGCCGGAAGCGCTCAGCGTGGCGACACCGTCGCCGGTGCCGATGCCAGTCTCCCGGAACACAAGGCCCTTCACATTGAGCACGATATCGGTGACATCCTCGCGGACGCCCTCGATGCTCGAAAACTCATGCTGCTTGCCTTCGACACGGATCGAGGTAGCCGCCGCACCCTGCAGCGAACTCAGGAGCACGCGGCGCATCGAGTTGCCGAGGGTGTAGCCGTAGCCGCGCTCGAGCGGCTCGACGACATAACGAGCAGTACGCTCGTCGATGACATCGACTGCAACCTCTGGCCTCATGAACTCGGTCATGTAGAGAGCCTCCTTGGCCTCGATCAGAACGTATTACTTGGAGTACAGCTCGACGATGAGCTGCTCGCGAACCGGCGCGTCGATCTGCTCACGCGACGGGAGCGAGAGTACCTTGCCGTGAAGCTTCTCGACATCGACCTCAAGCCAGCCCGGAATCTCAACCTTGGAGGAAGAGATGATGGCTGCCTTGACGACAGTCAGCTCCTTGGCCTTATCGGCCACCGCAACGACCTGTCCCGGCTTGACGCGGTACGACGGGATATCGACCCGGCGACCGTCGACCAGGAAGTGGCCGTGGCGAACGTTCTGGCGGGCCTCGTCGCGCGACGCCGCAAAACCAAGGCGATACACGACGTTGTCCAGGCGGCTCTCGAGCAGGCGCAACAGGTTCTCACCGGTGATGCCGGTAGTCCGGCTCGCCAGCTTGTAGTAGTTGCGGAACTGCTTCTCGAGGATCCCGTAGATCCTCTTTGCCTTCTGCTTCTCACGAAGCTGCAAGCGATACTCGCTGTCGCGAGGACGCTTCTTTCCCGCCATACCTGGCGGGTACGGGCGGCGCTCTATCGCGCACTTATCGCTGTAGCAGCGATCGCCCTTTAGGAAAAGCTTGATACCTTCTCGGCGGCACAATCTGCAGTCCGCCCCGGAATAGCGTGCCATAGGGGTGGTCCTCCCGAAGTTACACGCGGCGGCGCTTGCGCGGCCGACAACCATTGTGTGGGACAGGGGTGCAATCCTGGATGCTCGCAATCTCCAGGCCTGCGGCCTGAAGCGAGCGGATTGCGGTCTCGCGGCCCGAGCCCGGGCCTTTGACGAATACCGACACCTTGCGGAGGCCATGCTCCTGCGCCATCTTCGCGCAGTTCTCGGCCGCCAGCTGCGCCGCGAACGGCGTGGACTTGCGCGAACCCTTGAAGCCTACCGTACCGGCAGACTGCCAGGAGATCACGTTGCCCGTGGGATCGGTGATGGTGATGATCGTGTTATTGAACGTGCTCTTTATGTGCGCCTGACCCACAGCGATGTTCTTGCGCTCGCTGCGCTTCACACGCGTCTTGACGTTCTTTTTCTTGGCGACCATGGACTACTTGCCCTTCTTCTTCGCACCGATCTGACGGCGGGGGCCCTTGCGAGTGCGCGCATTGGTATGCGTGCGCTGGCCACGGACCGGCAGACCCTTGCGGTGGCGGAGGCCTCTGTAACAACCGATCTCCATCAGACGCTTGATGTTCTGCCCGACCTCACGGCGGAGGTCACCCTCGACCTTCAGGTTCCGGTCGATGTACTCGCGAAGCCTCACAACCTCTTCTTCAGTGAGGTTGCGAACACGAGTGTTCGGGTCGATCCCGGTCTCCCGGACGATCAGTTGGCTCGTCGTGAGCCCGATTCCGAAAATGTAGGTCAATCCGATCTCTACGCGCTTCTCGCGCGGGAGGTCGACGCCTGCGATACGTGCCACGTGCTCCCTCCTACCTAACCCTGGCGCTGTTTGTGGCGGGGGTTCTCACAAATCACGAGCACCCGCCCGTGACGGCGAATGATCTTGCACTTCTCACACATCTTTTTCACTGACGGTCGTACCTTCATCGATATGGTCCTTTCGGATCATGCTCGTGCTCTATCTACACACCCAGCCGCAGGTGTTCTGTTTCTAGCTTGCAGGGACGCACCCACGGTGCCGGGTGTCGCCATGACCGTTCACGACGCGGCTACTTGAACCGGTACGTGATTCTCCCCCTGGTCAGATCGTACGGGGAAAGCTCTACGGTGACCTTGTCACCAGGAAGGATGCGGATGTAGTGCATTCGCATCTTGCCCGAGATGTGCGCAAGAATCTTGTGTCCGTTCTCCAACTCAACACGGAACATAGCGTTCGGCAGGGGCTCAGTAACAGTCCCCTCCATCTCGATGGCATCATCACGCTTGCCCAAGTACACCAATCCTTCACCACTGAGAAGCCGCAAACGTGAAGTATATCTCACTGATAGCGACTTAGTCCACAACTACCTTACTCGACCGTGAGAATCTCCGGTCCGTCCTCGGTAACCGCGATCGTGTGCTCAAAATGTGCCGAGAGCGATCCATCGGCGGTAACGACTGTCCATCCGTCATCAAGCGAGCGCGTTTCGTACCCGCCCGCATTGATCATCGGCTCAACGGCGAAGACCATGCCCGGCTTGAGCTGGGCTCCTCGGCCAGCCTGCCCGAAGTTCGGAACCTGCGGCTCCTCGTGCATGGAGCGTCCGATCCCGTGCCCGACGTATTCGCGCACCACCGAGAAGCCAGCACCCTCGGCAACCTGCTGCACGGCAGAGCCGATATCGTAGAGTCGCATGTTGGGCCGCATGGTGGCGATGCCGGCCACAAGCGACCGCTGCGTCGCATCCATGAGCGCTTGTGCCTCGGCGCTTACGGTGCCGACCGGAAACGTCATGGCCGAGTCACCAAAGTAGCCGTCAACGATCGCACCGCAGTCGACGGAGAGGATATCCCCCTCCTTCAGAGCCCGGTTTCCCGGAATCCCGTGAACGACCTGCTCGTTGACGGACGTACACAGCGTTGCCGGAAACCCATGATAGCCGAGAAACGCCGGCGTGGCTCCCTGCGAACGAATGTACTCCTCGGCGATGACATCAAGAGCTTTCGTAGTGACACCTGGCCGAACCGCCTCGCCGACAAGACGAAGCGCGACAGCCGTCACACGACCGGCCTCGCGCATCATCTCGATCTCAACAGGCGACTTGAGCAGGATCACGAAGTGCTAGCCCTCCACGATCGCGCGCACGTCGGCGAAGACGTCATCGGCGGCACGGTTGCCATCGACCGAACGGAGCATGCCCTTCTCGGCGTAGTACGCGATGAGAGGAGCTGTCGAGCGCTCGTAGACGTCGAGCCTGTTGGTCACGGTCTCGACGGTGTCGTCGTCACGCTGCAGCAACTCGCCGCTACATGCCGGGCAGACCCCGTTGGCGGTCTCCGGCTGGGAGATCACATTGACGATCGCGCCGCACTGCTTGCAGGTCCGTCGGGCGGTAAGCCGCTCGATGAGCGCGCCCTTCTCGACCTCGATGCTGATGACGGCGTCAAGCGACGTGCCGAGCTCCTCAAGCGCTCTGCCAAGTGCATCGGCCTGAATGACCGTGCGAGGGAAGCCATCGAGGATGAAGCCCTTCTCGGCATCCGGCTCCTGCAAGCGAGCCTTCACGAGCCCGATGACGACCATATCGGGAACAAGCTCGCCTTTGTCCATGTAGCCCTTGGCGGCAAGCCCGAGCGGCGTCTCATTCGCGACCGCCTTGCGCAGGATGTCGCCTGTCGAGATGTGCGCGAACCCGAACGCCTCGATGAGCTTGGCGGCCTGCGTTCCTTTTCCGGCACCAGGAGCGCCGAGAAGCATGATGTTCATCCGCGTGCCTCCTTACTTGAAGAAGCCGTCGTAGTGGCGCATCTTCAGTTGGCTCTCGAGCTGCGTCATGGTTTCAAGCGCAACACCGACCATGATGAGGATCGAGGTTCCACCGAACACCTGTAGCAGCGGAGAGTCCGTGGCCGTGAACTGGAAGAGAATCTGCGGAAGCACCGCGATTGCTGCCAGGAAGAGTGCTCCGGGCAGCGTGATGCGGTTGAGAACGTTCTCGATGTAGGTCACGGTCTGCTTGCCGGGACGCACGCCCGGAATGAACCCGCCGTTCTTGCGAAGGTTGTCCGCAAGGTCGATCGGGTTGAAGACAAGAGCCGTGTAGAAGTACGTGAAGAACACGATGAACAGCGCGTACAGGATGATGTGCACGACACCCTGCGACAGCGCGTTCGAGAAGCTCTGCAGCCACGGAACGCGCGGGAAGAACTGAGCAAGCGTTGCCGGGAACAGCAGAATCGATGACGCGAAGATGATCGGGATGACGTTCGCCCCGTTGACCTTCAGCGGAATGTACGTCCCCTGGCCACCGTAGACACGTCGGCCAACGACCCGCTTCGCGTACTGCACCGGAATCCGCCGCTGCCCACGCTCCATGAAGATGACTGCAGCAACCACGATGAGCGACATCGCGAGCAGAATGACCGTCGCATACCAGGCCTGAATCTGGACGGAGTTGATAATCGTCACCGGGAAGCGGGAGACGATACTCGCGAAGATCAGGAGCGACATACCGTTGCCCACACCGCGCTGGGTGATGAGCTCGCCCATCCACATGATGAACGCCGTACCAGCGAGCAGGCTGATCACGATCAGAATCTGATTGAAGAACGTGAACTGGATTCCGAGACCACCATTGCTCTGGGGTGCCTGGAACACAGACAACAGGCCGATCGACTCGACCAGACCGATTGCAAGCGTGAGATACCGCGTGGTCTGCGTGATCTTACGCTGACCAGCCTCGCCCTCCTTCGACCAGCGCTCGAGCGTCGGAATGACCGCCTGGAGCAGCTGCATGATGATGGACGACGTGATGTACGGCATAATGCCCAGCGAGAAGATCGCAAAGTTCTCGAGCGCGCCACCCGCGAACAGGTTCAGCAGGCCGAGCGCTGCCCCCGACTGGACGAGATCCTTCACGGATCCCGGGTCGACGCCGGGCACAGGAATGTGCGCGCCGACGCGGTACAGAGCGATGATGGCAAGCGTGAAGAGGATCTTCTTCCGAAGATCCGGAATCCTGAATGCGTTGACGAGTGCCTCGATCACGGCTGCTCGACCGTCCCTCCGGCTGCTTCTATCTTGGTCTGTGCGGAAGCGGAGACCTTGTCGACGTTGATGGTCAGCGCCTTGGTGATCTCGCCGTCGCCGAGTACCTTGACCGGCACGGTCTTGGACTTGATGACACCCTTGGCGAAGAGTGAGTCGACGTTGACCGTCTCGCCCTTGGCGTACAGTCCGTCAAGCCGAGAGACGTTTACAATCGCGTACTCGACGCGGTTGCGGTTCTTGAATCCCGGAAGCTTCGGCATGCGCATCGCGAGCGGGTTCTGCCCACCCTCGAAGCCGGGGCCCTTGCCGCCGCCGGAGCGGGAGTTCTGGCCCTTATCGCCACGACCGGACGTGCCGCCGTGGCCGCTGCCATGACCGCGGCCAACGCGCTTGCGCTCTTTACGCGAACCCGGTGCCGGGAAGAGGTCGTGAATCTGCATAGCTGGTTACGCTCCTTTACGTCGCTCCCGGGTCACCCCGGTGCCGGCAGCTCGCCGCCGACAGACTGTCATTTCGGCGCGGTGCGCCTTCTTTAGAGCTCCTCGACCTTGAGGAGATGCTTCACTTTGAAAACCATGCCACGGATGACCGGGTTATCGGCCTGCTCCACAGTATCGTTGATGCGCTTGAGTCCAAGCGCGCGAATCGTTCCGCGCTGGTCTGCAGGCGTACCGATAACGCTCTTGATCTGGGTGATCCGCAGCATGGCCGCCTTGTCTGCCTTTGCCATGATGCCTAGCCCTCCTTGCCGTAGATCTCAGCCACGGTCTTGCCGCGACGCTTGGCGATATCCTCGGCGCTCGACAGGTCCTGGAGACCCTTTGCCGCGGCCTTCACCATGTTGAGTGCGTTGTTGGTGCCGAGGGACTTCGAGAGAACATCGCTCACGCCACCGAGCTCGAGCAGCGCGCGCACCGGACCGCCGGCGATAACACCGGTACCGGGAGCGGCGGGCTTGAGCAGAACCTTGCCGGCGCCGTACTCCCCGAGAATCGCGTGGGGAATGGTGGTTCCCGCAAGCGGGAAGCTGAACATGTTCTTCTTGGCGTCCTCGACGCCCTTCTTGATCGCAACCGGGACTTCGGCGGACTTGCCCATGCCGACCCCGACACGACCCTTACCGTCACCAACGACCACCAGCGCGGTCAGCGAGAAACGCCGACCACCCTTGACGACCTTGGAGACGCGGTTGATATAGACGACCTTCTCCTGCAAATCGGAGACAGGTGCGGCTTCGCGTTCGCGTGCCATTAGCAATCCTCCCTTAGAACGTCAGGCCGGCGCCACGGGCGCCCTCGGCGAGGGACTTGACGCGGCCGTGATAGAGACGACCACCACGGTCGAACACAACCTGCGAGATGCCAGCGTCGATCGCGCGGCGAGCAACGAGCTCGCCGACGGCCTTCGCAGCATCGCTGTTCGAGCCTGACTTCAGCGCACCCTTGAGCTCAGCATCAAGCGTTGAGGCCGAGGCCACCGTGCGACCCGTGTCATCATCGATGACCTGTGCGTAGATGTGCGCGTTGGACCTTGTCACCCGGAGGCGGGGCCGCTCGGCGGAACCGCTCACCTTGCCGCGGACGCGGCGCTGGCGGCGGGCCAGCGCTGCTGCCTTTGCCTTGGTCTTATCCATCGTTCCGTTCCACTCTCCTCATGTCGCACCCGCATCTGCGGCGCGGCGATCGATGCTCTACTTGGCTGCCTTGCCGAGCTTACGGCGAACCTTCTCGCCCGCGTAACGAACGCCCTTGCCCTTGTACGGCTCCGGCGGACGGATCTTGCGAATCTCGGCGGCCACCTGGCCGACACGCTGCTTGTCGATACCGCTGACGCTGATCTTCGTCGGCACTGGCACCTCAAAGGTGATGCCCTGCTCGGCGATGACGATGACCGGGTGGCTGAAGCCGAGGCTCAGGTCCAGGTCAGTGCCTTTCAGCGCGGCACGGTAGCCGACACCGACGATCTCGAGGTCCTTCTTGTACCCCTCCGAGACACCGATCACCATGTTGGCGATCAGCGTACGGGTGAGACCGTGCAGCGAGCGGTGGCGCCGCTCATCGGTGGGACGGCGGACGACAACGGTGCCATCCTCCATCTCGATGAGCATATCCTTGTCAAACACCGAGCTGAGGGTGCCCTTCGGGCCCTTCACCACAACCTCGGATCCATTGATCGTCACCTCGACCCCGGACGGGACCGGGATGGGCTGTTTGCCGATTCGAGACACGGCTATCGCTCCTTTCTCAGTCCGTCAGTTACCAGATGTACGCGATCACTTCGCCGCCGATACCGGCAGCGCGTGCTTTCTTCTCGGTCATAACACCGTTCGATGTAGAGATAACGGCGATGCCCAGGCCACCCAGGACGCGGGGAAGCTCGTCCTTCTTGGCGTAGACACGCAGGCCGGGCTTGCTGATCCGGCGAATGCCCGTGATGGTCCGCTGCTTCTTGGGACCGTACTTGAGCGTGATTTCGAGCGTAGCCTGCGGCTCGCCCGGCGTCACGACGTATCCCTCGACGTATCCTTCATCCTTCATGATGCGCGCGATCTCCACGAGCTTGTTGGATGAGGGCATGGAGACCGAGGACTGGAACGCCGAATTCGCGTTACGAACGCGAGTCAACATATCGGCTATGGGGTCTGTCATGCTCATGTTTGTAACCTCCTATGGTTGGACACTTCAGGCTCGCCGGTTCATCCGCGCCCATGACGTAGACGCCTGTCGAGCCTCACTTGCCGCCTGTGGCCGGTGGCCTACCAGCTCGCCTTGCGAACGCCGGGAAGCTCGCCACGGCTGGCAAGCTCACGGACGCAAATGCGGCACAGACCGAACTGGCGGTAGAACGCGCGCGGACGCCCGCAACGCGTGCACCGGTTCACCGCACGCACGCTGAACTTCGGCGTACGCTTGGCCTTGGCGATCATCGACTTCTTTGCCACTGGGTGACCTCCTCGCCAGGATCGCTCGTCATCAGAACGACCGATCCGCGCTTATCTATCGTTTGAACGGGAACCCGAATGCGTCGAGCATTGCCCGGCATTCCGCGTCTGTCTTCGCACTGGTGACGAACGTGATATCCATGCCGCGAACCCGGTCGACCTTGTCATAGTCGATTTCCGGGAAGATCAGCTGCTCGGTCACACCGAGCGAGTAGTTGCCGCGACCGTCGAATGCCGTGGCGCTGATACCGCGGAAGTCGCGGATGCGCGGCAGGGCGGTCGAGAGCAGGCGGTCCAGGAACTCCCACATGCGGTCTCCGCGAAGGGTGACCTTCGCGCCGATCGGCATGCCCTGGCGCACCTTGAATCCGGCGATGGACTTCTTTGCACGAGTGATCGCAGGCTTCTGCCCGGCGATAATCGTGAGGTCCGCCATCGCAACCTCAAGCTGCTTTGGATCCGCGACCGCCGCACCGACACCGATGTTGAGAACGATCTTCTCAAGCCTCGGCACCTGGTTGACGTTGCCGTACTCCTGGCTCTCCACGAGCCCGGGTACGATCTCGCTGCGATACTTGTCTTTCAATCGGGGTGTCACGTGTACTCCTACCTCCGTGTTCCGCGCCCGTCAGATTCCGACCCGACGGGACTTGCCACCCCGGCGCGTGTGCGCCGGGAGTCGACTACTTGTCGATGTCCTTGCCGCACTTCTTGCACACGCGGATGCGCGCGCCTTCTTCGCGACGCCGTGAAGCGCGCGTCGCCTGGCTGCAGCTCGGGCAGATGAGCATCACGTTCGAGACGTGAATGGTGCCTTCCATCTCGATGATGCCACCCTGCTGATTGCGCTGGCTGGGTCGCGTCGCCTTCTTCATCATGGCGACCTTCTCGACAACAACGCGCTGCTTCTCCGGCACAGAGCGGAGGACCTTGCCCTCCTTGCCCTTATCCTTGCCGGCGATGACGCGGACCTTGTCGCCCTTACGAACGGTCATTGACTTTGCCATTGCTGCGTCACCTCCTAGAGGACTTCGGGTGCGAGCGACACGATCTTCATGAACTTGCGATCACGAAGCTCGCGCGCCACCGGGCCGAAGATACGGGTTCCACGAGGGTTGCCTGCTGCATCGATGATGACAGCGGCGTTCTCGTCGAACTTGATGTAGCTGCCGTCTGGACGGCGGACTTCCTTCTTGCAGCGCACTACGACGGCCTTGACGACATCGCCCTTCTTGACGTTGCCGTTCGGGGTCGCCTCTTTGACGGCGCACACGATGGTGTCACCGACATACGCATACCGGCGCTTCGAACCACCGAGAACCTTGATGCACGCAACCTTGCGGGCACCGGAGTTGTCGGCGACTTTGAGCCGTGTCTCCTGCTGGATCATTCTGTTCCTCCGTCTTGCCTACCCGGTCATCAAGCCGCATTCATACGGCCGAGCGGACCGGTGCTACTTGGCCTTCTCCACGATCTCCACGAGGCGCCACCGCTTGAGCTTGGAGACGGGACGCGTCTCCATGATGAGAACGCGATCGCCAACCTGCGCGACGTTCTCCTCGTCATGGGCGTGGAGCTTGTTGCTACGAGTGATCATCTTGCCGTAGAAGGGGTGCTTTTTGCGCTCCTCGACAAGAACCACGCACGTCTTGTCGCCGCTCGCCGAGACAACAAGTCCCTGGCGCTCCTTCCGGCGGTTACGATCGGTAGTCATCCGTCATCCCTTCCTAGCCGTCTTAAGACGCCTGGCTGCGGGCGGCCGCGATTTCGCGGGCCCTCAGCTCGGTGTGCAGACGGGCGATATCCTTCTTAACGGCCTTTATACGGCCCGGGTTGTCGAGCTGACCGGTCGCGAGCTGGAAGCGCAGGTTGAATAGCTCAGTGCGAGCATCCTTCAGCTTCGTAGCAAGCTCCTGGTCGGCCAGACCCTTGATCTCTACGGGGTTCATTTATGCTTCACCGCCAGATTCGGATCTTGTAACGAACTTACACTTGATCGGGAGCTTCTGCGCCGCAAGACGCATGGCTTCCTTGGCAACCTCTTCGCTGACACCGGCCAGCTCAAACATCACGCGACCGGGCTTCACGACTGCAACCCACTTCTCGGGGTTACCCTTACCGGAACCCATACGGGTCTCGGCCGGCTTCTGGGTAACAGGCTTGTCCGGGAAGATGTTGATCCAGACCTTACCGCCACGCTTCATGTAGCGGGTCATCGCGATACGAGCGGCCTCGATCTGCCGGTTCGTGATCCACGAGCCCTCCATGGCCTTCAGGCCATAGTCGCCAAACGTGACCTGCGTTCCGCCCTTGGCGGAACCCTTCATGTGACCGCGCTGAACCTTGCGGTGCTTAACTCGCTTGGGCAGAAGCATCTCTACGCTCTCCCTTCGCCCTCACGCCGGCGGCCGCGACCGCTCGGGCGCTCCCGCTCCGAGCGCGGACGCTCGGTGGTGCGCTCGTCTACCATTTCCTGACCCGGGAGCTTGTCGCCCCGGTAGACCCACACCTTGACGCCGATGACGCCGAAGGTGGTGACCGCGTCCACTGAGCCGTAATCGATCTTCGCGCGCAGTGTGTGCAGCGGCACGCGACCCTCGCGATACCACTCGCGACGACCCATCTCAGAACCGCCGAGGCGACCCGAGCACTGGATTCTAATGCCGAGCGCTCCACTCTTCATAGCGCTCGTAACGGCCTTCTTCATCGCACGGCGAAACGACACGCGAGCCATAAGCTGCTCGGCAACGGCCTGCGCGACGAGAACCGCGTCAAGCTCAGGTCGCTTGATCTCGATGATGTTGATCGCGACAGGACGACCAGCGAGGGTCTCGAGCTCCTTGCGGAGCACGTCGACCTCGGCGCCCTTCTTGCCGATGACGATACCTGGACGTGCGGTCCAGATCTCGGTGATCACCTTGTCGCCCTTGCGCTCGATGTCGACGCGCGAAACCGCCGCGCGACGCAGCTTGAGCTTCAGGTACTTCCGGATGGCGAGGTCCTCAGCGAGGACCTTGTCGTAGTCCTTCGCCTGGAACCAGCGCGAGCGCCAGTCTTCGGTGATGCCGAGTCGGAACCCGGTAGGGCAAACCTTCTGACCCATGGCGGCCTACGCCTCCTCTCGCTGCTTGACGACGATAGTGATATGGCTGGTGCGCTTGTTGATGCGGAACGCACGGCCCATGGCGCGGGGGCGGATACGCTTGAGCGTCGGCCCCTCGTCCACGAATGCCTGCGAGACGAAGAGTGTCTCCGGCTTGACCTTCAGGTTCTTCTCGGCATTTGCCGCGGCGCTGTGAACCACCTTGGCGACGATCTCAGCGGCGCTGCGATCCGAGAATTTGAGGATCGCCTCTGCGTCGACAACCGACTTGCCGCGCACGAGGTCGATGACGAGCCGCGCCTTGCGCGGTGCCACCCTCACGAATCTCGCTGTTGCTCTGGCTTCCATCTATTTCGAACCTCCGACTACGACCGGCGTACGTGCTTTGTGCACGTGGCCGGGGTCACGACCGACCGGCGTTTATCGCTTGCCCTTTTTCCTGTCCTCGGCGTGCCCGCGGAACGTGCGCGTCGGGGAGAACTCGCCGAACTTGTGGCCGACCATCGACTCGGTCACGTAGACCGGGACGTGCTTGCGACCGTCGTGTACCGCGATCGTGTGACCGACCATCTCCGGGAAGATGGTGGATGACCGCGACCACGTCTTGATGACCTTCTTCTCGCCTGCCTCGTTCATCGCGTGAATCCGCTGCAGCAAACGCGGCTCGACGTAGGGTCCCTTCTTAAGGCTTCTGCTCATGGGTTGAACTCCAGCTCCTCTACGACCCGCTACTTCTTGCGGCGGCGGATGATCATCTGGTTGGACGCCTTCTTCTTCGAACGGGTGCGATGGCCCTTGGTGGGCACGCCCCACGGCGTAACCGGATGGCGACCGGCGGTCTTGTTCTTGCCCTCGCCACCACCGTGCGGGTGGTCGACCGGGTTCATTGCAGTACCACGGACGGTGGGACGAACGCCGGCCCACCGCTTGCGACCAGCTTTACCGATCGAGATGCCTTCATGCTCCGGGTTGCCGACGACACCGATCGTCGCGCGGCAGGTCAGCGGAACCATACGCATCTCCGAGGAGGGCATGCGCAGAATCGCGTAGGGGCCTTCCTTCGCCATGAGCTGTGCCGAGGTACCTGCAGAGCGGGCGATTGCCGCACCGCGACCCGGCTGAAGCTCGATGGCATGCACGACCGTACCGGTCGGGATCTTCTCAAGTGGCAGGGCATTGCCCGGCTTGATATCCGCGTCGATGCCGGAGGTGACGACGTCGCCAACCGACAGCTTCAGCGGACACAGGATGTAGCGCTTCTCGCCGTCGGCGTAGTGAAGCAGCGCGATACGGGCCGACCTGTTGGGGTCGTACTCGATAGTCGCGACCTTGGCGGGAACGCTATCCTTGTTGCGCTTGAAGTCGATTATGCGGTAGCGGCGCTTGTGGCCTCCACCCTTGTGGCGCGTAGTGATACGCCCATTGTTGTTGCGGCCACCATTCTTCGGCAGCGGCTCCAGCAGCGACTTCTCCGGCGTCGACCGTGTGATCTCTGCAAAGTCAGAGACCGTCTGGAAACGGCGACCCGGTGAGGTCGGCTTGTACTTCTTCAGTCCCATGTCCTCTCCTTCCGTCCGATGGCCGCGCCGCCTGGGACTGAGCGTCTCTTACGACACTCGGCGACTCGACGCCGGACCTACCACGGTGCCGGGCGGCTCCATTACGGAGTCCGAACCGACTACCAACAGCGACAAAGGGTGCCTTAGCGACCCTCGAACAGGTCGATCTTCTCGCCATCCTTGAGCGTGACGATCGCCTTCTTCCACGTACGGGTGACGCCCTTGCTGTACCGCAGACGGCGGGGCTTGCCCGGGACGTTGATGGTGTTCACGCCCTTGACGGTGACCCCGAAGATCTCTTCGATCGCCTGCGCGATATGCGGCTTGCTTGCGTTCTTGTCTACTTCGAACGTGTAGCGATTGAGCTCCATCAGCGCATACGACTTCTCTGACACGATGGGGCGGATGATGATGTTGCGTGCGTCGTACATTACTTCAGCACCCC
The DNA here is from genome assembly GCA_927439865.1 of uncultured Coriobacteriia bacterium. Lineage (GTDB taxonomy): Bacteria > Actinomycetota > Coriobacteriia > Anaerosomatales > Anaerosomataceae > UBA2286. The sequence goes on from CAKMKD010000163.1 coordinate 16,033, forward strand.
CTCGAGCCACTCGAGCGCCGGCTTGGTGAAGAGCACCGACGTATTGTCGACAAGATCATAAGTGTTCGCTTCCGAGGCGGTGATGATGCGCGCCTTCGGGATATTGCGGAATGACTTGATCGCGTTCACATCGTCGTTGGACACGACGATCGTCACGCGCTTCTCGATCCCGAGCGCCTGCAAGATGGCCGAGGCCTGCTTGGTGGAAGGCTCGGTGATATCGAACCCGTCGACCACGAAGAGCTGCCCGTCGGTGTTCTTGGCCGAGAGGACACTGCGCATTGCAAGCTTGACGACCTTGTTCGGCACCTTGAAGGCGTAGCTGCGCGGCGTCGGCCCGAAGATGACGCCACCGCCCTTCCACTGACCGGAACGGATGCTACCCTGGCGGGCACGGCCGGTGCCCTTCTGACGCCACGGCTTCGCGCCACCGCCGGAAACCTCGCTGCGGCCCTTGGTGTCGTGCGTGCCCTGGCGGCGCGCTGCCATCTGGCTGCGCACCACCTGATGCACCGCAAAGGTGTTCGGTGCGATGGCGAAGACGGTGTCGGCGAGATCCGCCGTGCCCACCTTCTTGCCACTCATGTCTTTCACTTCAACTGTTGCCATCGTTCACTCCTTGAAAAAGCCCGCCGCGAAAAGCGGTGATCAGGCGAGTCGGATCGTCAGGAAGCCGTCCTTGCCGCCGGGTACTGCGCCCTTGACGATGAGCAGGTTCTGCTCGGCGTCAATCCTCACAACCTCGAGGTTGCGCACAGTGACGGTCTCGCTGCCCATGTGACCAGGCATGCCGACGCCCTTAAGGACGCGCGAAGGACTCGCACACATACCGATAGAACCGGGAGCACGGTGGAAGTGCGAACCGTGACCGCCGGGACCACCCTTGAAGTTGTGGCGCTTCATGACGCCCGCGAAACCCTTACCCTTGCTGGTGCCCGTGACGTGCACGTGATTGCCAGGCTCGAAGCCGTCGACGGTGACCGTCTGCCCGACCTTGAACTCTTCGCCATCATCCAGGCGCACCTCGGCGAGGTACCGCTTGGGAGCGACACCAGCCTTCTTGAAGTGACCGGCCTGCGGCTTATTGACTTTCGATTCCTTGATCTCGCCATAGCCGAGCTGAATGGCGCGATAGCCATCTCGCTTCTCGGTACGAACGAGCGCCACGACGCAGGGACCTGCCTCGATGACGGTACAAGGGATGAGCTTGTCGTCATCGCTCCAGATCTGGGTCATGCCCAGCTTCCTGCCGAGGATCGTCTTCGCCATTGCAACTCACCTTCTGCTTCGTGCGGTCTTGGGACCCGTTCGGCACACCTGTGCCGCTCCCAGAGGACCGCGTCCTCACACCGGCGGATACCCGCCGGAACATAACCGTTCCAGGATCCGACTAGAGCTTGATCTCGATATCGACGCCCGCAGGCAGATCGAGACGCATCAGCGAGTCGACCGTCTTGGGGGTCGGCTCGAGAATGTCGATGAGGCGCTTGTGCGTCTTCATCTCAAAGTGCTCGCGGCTGTCCTTGTTCACGTGCGGTGACCGAATCACGCAGTACAGGTTGCGCTCGGTCGGCAGCGGGATGGGACCCGCAACCTTTGCGCCCGTCTTCTGCGCGGTCTCCACAATGAGCTTCGTGGACTGGTCCACGATCTCGTGGTCATACGCTTTGAGCCGGATTCGTATCTTCTGGTTCGCCAACACTCAACCCTCCGTCGACGTGCGTTACTACTTCAGGATCTTCGTGACACGGCCCGAGCCCACGGTGCGGCCGCCTTCGCGGATGGCGAAGCGCAGGCCCTCCTCCATGGCGATCGGTGCGATGAGCTCCGCCTTGACCTCGACGTTGTCGCCGGGCATGAC
>CAKMKD010000164.1 GCA_927439865.1 uncultured Coriobacteriia bacterium
GTTCGTGCAACGGTCCGCGTCTAACCAGAATACTGTATCCAGACCCGGCAAATCGTAACAACTAATGGATTCTGTTGCTGCCAGTTTGCGATAAATCTGCATAAGTATTGACCAATATGCGGTTTCTACGTACAATCGTCCGACTATCTGACGTTGTGCGGGGGTCTCACGTGACGAGGGTCGCAATCATAGGGGCAGCCGGTTACGCCGGGGCTGAGCTCACGCGGCTCGTTCTCGGGCATCCGGGCCTTGATCTCGTTATGGTCACGTCCGCATCCGACGCCGGTAAGCCGGTCTCGGGGCTCTATCCGGCACTTGCGAACTGCGACCTCACGTACGTTGAGCCGAACGTCCGGGATATCGTCGATGCTGCGGAGATTGCGTTCCTCGCGGTCCCCCATACCGCTGCACTCGCAATCGCGCCGTCCCTTGTCGAGGGTGGCCTCCGGGTCATCGACGCCTCGGCGGACTTCAGGCTTCGCGATGCTGCGGTCTATGCGTCCTGGTACGGCACTCCTCACACAGCGCCCGACCTGCTCGACCATGCAGTCTACGGGCTGCCCGAGCTCTGGCGCGACTCGATCCCCGGTGCGCGCGTTGTCGCGTGCCCCGGCTGCTATCCGACCGCCACGCTCCTGGCGGCGGCTCCGGCCGTCGAGGCGGGGATCGTCGTCTCGGATCGCGTCATCGTCGATGCGAAGTCCGGCGTCTCGGGGGCCGGCCGCTCTGCCGTGCCTGGCACGCACTACGTGGCTGTCAACGAGTCGGTCTCGGCGTACAAGGTCGCTTCGCACCGGCACACGCCCGAGATCGCGCAAGGCCTCTCGGACCTCGGCCTTGCACACCCCCGAGTCGCCTTCACGCCGCACCTCGTGCCCATGTCCCGAGGGCTGCTCTCTACCGTGTACCTCGAGGTCGCGCCGGGCACAGATGCGGGCGAGGTGCACGCGCTCTACGCATCGCGCTACGCGGGCGAGCCGTTCATCACCGTGCACGAGTCGGGCCGCATGCCAGCCACCTCCGAGGTACGGGGCAGCAACCGCGCGCACATCGGCGTCGCGGTGGACGAGCACTCCGGCACGCTCATCGTGACGTGCGCGATCGACAATCTCGTGAAGGGCACATCCGGTCAGGCACTGCAGTGCGCAAATATCCTTCTCGGCATTCCCGAGACCACCGGCCTCGACCTGCCGGTGCCGGTCATCTGATCTGGGAGCGAACACGACGTGAGTGAGACCGAATTCGCATTCGCCGAGGGAGGCGTCACCGCCCCCTTCGGCTTCATGGCCGCAGGTGTGAGCGCGGGCATCAAGAAGTCGGGCCGCAAGGATATCGCCCTCGTGGTGGCCGAGAAGCCCGTTCCCGCCGCCGCCGTCTTCACGACAAGCTCCATGGCGGCGCCCCCCGTGCTGGTCTCGCGTGAGCATGTCGAGAACGGCCTGCTGCGTGCGTTCGTCGTGAACGCGGGCAACGCCAACGCCTGCACCGGCGAGTCCGGCCGGGCTGATGCGCTTGCGATGGCCTCGGCCGTGGCGGATGCCATCGGGTGCGAGCGCAGCGACGTGCTCGTGGGGTCCACTGGCGTCATCGGCGTTCCGCTCCCGATGGATCTCGTGCTCGGTGGCATCGAGGAGGCGGCCGAGAAGCTCGACCTCGTTGCCGGTGAGGAGGCAGCCGAGGCGATTCTCACGACCGACACGTTCGTGAAGGCCACCGGTGTGGCGTTCGAGGTCGAGGGCGTCACCTACACCGTCGGAGGCATGGCAAAGGGCAGCGGCATGATTCAGCCCAACATGGCGACGATGCTCGCATTCGTCACGACCGATGCGCCGCTCTCATCCGTAGCATGCGACCAGGCGCTCCGCTCGGCTGTGACGCGCACCTTTAATCGCATCACGGTCGACTCGGACACCTCCACGAACGACATGTGCGTGCTCATGGCGAGTGGCGCGGCCGGCGGGGAGACCATCGACCCCGGCGACCCGCGGTTCGGTGCTGTGGCGTCGGCTGTGGAGCACGTTTGTGGTGAGCTCGCGCGCATGGTCGTGCGCGACGGCGAAGGTGCCACCAAGCTCATCGCGGTCTCGGTCACCGGCGCCACGAGTGAGCACGATGCCGAGGCGGTCGCATTCGCCATCGCGAACTCGCCGCTCGTGAAGACGGCCATCTTCGGCGCCGACGCGAACTGGGGTCGGGTAGCAATGGCGATCGGCAAGTCGGGCGCCACCGTCAACTCGGAGCTCGTGCGAATCACGTTCGCGGGCATACTGACCTGCGAGGGCGGCGCGGCCGTCCCGTTTTCCGAGGAAGACGCAGCAGTCGCGCTGTCTGAAGACACGGTGGAGATCGCCGTCGAACTCGGCCTCGGCACCGGCGATGCCACGGTATGGACCTGCGACCTGAGCTACGACTACGTCCGCATCAACGGGGAGTACCGGTCATGAGAAGCGACGTCATGAAAGAGCTGCTGAGCAAGGCGACCACGCTGACCGAGGCGCTGCCGTGGATCAAGCGCACGTGGGGCCGTGTTGTCGTCATCAAGTACGGCGGGTCTGCGATGACCGATCCCGCGCTCCGTGCGAGCGTTGCCGAGGACATCGTCCTCATGAAGCTCGTAGGCGTGAACCCGGTCATCGTGCACGGCGGCGGACCTGACATCACCGCGTACATGGAACGCCTCGGCATGCCCGTTGAGTTCTGGCAGGGGCTCCGCGTGACTGACGACGCCGCGATGGAAGTCGTGAAGATGGTGCTCGTCGGCAAGAACAACAAAGAGCTCGTCTCGGAGATCAACATGCACGGGCGCCTTGCGGTCGGCATCTCTGGCGACGACGCGAAGCTCATCACCGCGAAGCAGATGGATCCCCGGCTTGGGCGGGTGGGCGAGGTGACGAGCATCGACACGACCGTCGTCACGAACCTCATCGAGGACGGGTTCATCCCGGTCATCGCGTCGGTCGGTTCGGGCGATGACGGCGGTTCGTACAACATCAACGCCGACCTCGTTGCCGGGTCGCTCGCAACCGCGCTCCATGCCGAGAAGGTCATCTTCCTCACTGATGTCGACGGTCTCTACGCCGATTTCGCCGACAAGGACTCGCTCATCAGCGCTCTGGCCCTTGCTGAGGCCGAGGAGCTCATCGCGAACGATCGGCTTGCGACCGGCATGCTGCCGAAGGTGTCGGCGTGCATCTCGGCGCTCAACGGCGGTGTCGAGCGGGCGCACATCCTCAACGGCACCATCGCGCACTCGATACTCCTCGAAGTCTTCACCGACGCTGGCGTGGGCACGATGATCACGCACGCTGGCAGCCTCGGCCTTGCCGATGACAACACCTACATCGCGTATGAAGGCGAGGTGACGCTCTGATGGGTGCGCTGCTCGACACGACGGCCGCCCTCGATGCGCGCTTCCACATGCCCACCTACGCTCGCAGGCCGATCATGTTCGTGCGCGGTGAGGGTATGCGGCTCTTCGACGATGACGGGCGTGAGTACCTCGACTTCGCATCGGGCATCGGTGTCGTCAATCTCGGACACGCACATCGGGCAGTCGCGAGCGCGGTCTGTGCGCAGATGCAGCGGCTCGTGCACGTGAGCAACCTCTATCACGTGGAGCACCGCGATGTGCTTGCCGAGCGGCTCGTCGCGCTCTTCGGCGGCGGCGCAAAGGTCTTCTTCGCAAACTCCGGTGCCGAGGCGAACGAGGGCGCCATCAAGCTCGCGCGTCGCTGGGGCAAAACGCGCGGTGGGGAGGCGTGCACGCGAATCATCTCGGCAGAACGCTCATTCCACGGCCGGACGCTCGCGACGCTTGCCGCAACCGGCCAGCCCTCCAAGCAGGAGGCGTTCGAGCCACTGCCCGCAGGCTTCACGCACGTCCCGCTCAACGACATCGATGCGCTCTTCGCCGAGATGGACGAGACCGTGTGCGCGGTGCTTCTCGAGCCGATCCAGGGCGAGGGCGGCGTGTTCCCGTGCGACCTCGCATACCTTGCGGCTGTGCGCACGCTCTGCGACGAGCGAGGCGTGCTCCTCATTCTCGACGAGGTGCAGACCGGCTTCTTCCGCACCGGAACGGCGTTCGCCTGGCAGGGGTACGGCGCTCGGCCTGACATCATGACGCTCGCCAAGGGCATGGCGAACGGCTTGCCTATCGGCGCAGTCGTCGCGCTCGATTCTGTGGCCGAGGCGTTCCGGCCCGGCGATCATGGATCGACGTTCGGGGGCGGACCTGTCGTGTGTGCCGCCGCGCTGGCCACGATCGACGCACTCGAGAGCGAATCGCTCGGTGAGAACGCAATCCGGGTCGGTTCGTATCTCCGCGAGCAGCTCTCGACGCTCGCCGCGATCACGGATGTTCGGGGTCGAGGTCTCATGATGGGCATTACGCTCGCGGAGCCTGTCGCTCCGGCTGTTGCGGCAACCGCGCTCAACCAGGGTTGTGTAGTGCTGAGTGTCGGAGATTCTATGCTTCGATTTCTTCCGCCTTTGGTATGCAGCAACGCGGAAGTTGATACACTCCTTGAGACACTGTCCGCAGCACTAGGGAGTACATGATGCAGAATCTACGTGG
>CAKMKD010000165.1 GCA_927439865.1 uncultured Coriobacteriia bacterium
GCCTGCAGTACCCGCGTTACGGGTGGGCATGGCTGCTCAACCGCAGGGTCATGTACAACAACGGTGAGCTTCCGGGAGATGTCGCGGATGTCTTCGTGGCTCCCGGCTACCTTGCGCGTCTGTGGACGATCGGTGGCAGCAACACGCTTGCCGACTGGTCATGGCTGTACCGTACGTACAACCAGCTCAAGGACATGCCGGATGTTGCTTCGGCTAACCACGTGCACCCCGGGCGTCTTCCGGCCTTCACCGAGCCCTACGAGTCGCCGTTTGACGGCAACACCGTAGGCAAGGCGAACCTGGTCTCGACATGGGGCCGCAACACCGGCGGTGGCGTCGCGAGCGATCTGATCTTCTCGGACAGCGCACGCGGCACGTCGAACAACTTCCCGCTTGTGATGACGACCATCCGGTGCGTTGAGCACTTCCAGGGTGGCCCCATCACTCGCAACAACCCGTGGAACGTCGAGCTGGAACCGGAGCCGTGGATCGAGCTCAACTCGATCGACGCTGCGGCTAAGGGCATCAAGGATGGCGACTACGTCAACATCACCACTGCCCGCGGCGACAGCATCGCGGATCAGAACAGCCGCACCATCATGTCCGGCCCGCTCGCGGCCGGAACATGGAGCAAGGGATTCAAGGCCCGTGTGGGCGTCGGTACGCAGGCAAATCAGCGTGTCGCTCCCGGAACCGTCGCGATTCCGTGGCATTGGGGCGATCGTGGCCTCGGTGTGGGAGCTCGTGCAAACGACCTGTGCATCGACGCATGGGACGCGAACACGTTGATTCCCGAGTACAAAGCCTGCCTGTGCAAAATCGACAAGGTCATCCTGTAGAAAGGGGGTGGTAAGTGATGAGTACTATGGCGATTCTTCAAGACGTCGATAAGTGCATGCGCTGTAACGGCTGTGTCGTGAGCTGCAAGCGGACGTGGAAGATGAAGGCACTGCAGCCCGGTATCCACAAGACCGCTCCGGACCAGCGGGTGATCATCAAGTCCCAGAAGCGTGTCGACATGGGTCCCTTCATGCGCTACACCTGCTGGCACTGCACCAACCCGCCGTGCACCAAGCGGTGTCCGTTCGGCGCCATCACCAAGAAGCTGAATGGTGCGGTAGCGATCGATGCTGCGCTGTGTACCCCGGACGGCACCAACGCCAACGGCGTGAAGTGCGTTCGTCAGTGCCAGATCGACTGCGGTCGCGGTGGCTATCCCAAGATCGGCGCCGGCAGCGATCTTTATGCTGACACCGAGCCGAAGTCGTGGAAGTGCACGCTGTGCTACGGACGCGCCGGCATTGGTGAGAGCCTCATCGCATCGTATGGGCCAGCCCTCCCGACCAAGGCGACCACTGCGGAAATCGCAGCTGTTCCCGAGAAGGCGCATCAGCCCTCATGCGTGTACACCTGTCCTGCAAAGGCGATGAACTGGGACACTAAGACCAACATCCTCGCCTACATCAACGCCGCTTCCAACGGGTTCATCTCTGCCCAGGGCGACGGCTCGATGTACTGGGCAAGCCGCAAGTACCTGCTGATCGCTCCGAAGGCTGACCCGTTCGTGGAAGACCACGTGTCTCCGCTTATGTCGAGCCTTGTCTCCGGACCTTTCGCAAAGGCGGCACTTGTGCCTACACTGCTGGCAGGCGGCCTCGTGGCCGTCATCGCACGCCGTCAGCGTATTGCCGAAGAAGTAGGGGAGGTGTAATGGCTGTGAGGAAGCGCTTTCTTCTCATCGCGCTCGTCGCGGTGGCCGCAGCGGTCATACTGACCCCTGGTGTCGCGTTCGCGAACTACTCCGTCCACGGCAGCTACACGATGAGCACGGATGCCTGCGCCGGTTGTCACCGAGCACACACGGCAGCCAGCAGCATCACGTGGACGAAGACCGACCTGACGACCGGCAGCGCACTGCTGCTCGGCACGTCGACCAGCATCGATGATTTCTGCTACACGTGCCACGGCACAGCGATGCTCGGTGCCGACACGAACGTCTTCGACGGCATCTACGAAGCGGATGACGGTGTAGGTCCTGATGACGCCCTCAACGCATTTGGAGAGCCGCTCAACGGCGGTGGCTTCGATCCGGGGATGTTCCCGACGCAGCACTATCCCAACAACTCCACCTGGGTCGCCTACGGCGGCGGCACAACTGGTCGGGATGGTATCTTCAGCACCGGTGGTACGCAGGTCACGATCGGCTGCTCCGTGTGCCACGACGTGCACGGTTCGTCGAACTACCGCCTGCTTAAGGATGTCGTCAACGGTGTGACCGTCGGTGGTTACGACGGGACGCTCGACGAGGACAACCCGACTCCGACCCCGTGGGTCATCTCGGCAGAGCCCGGCTACCCGACGAGCGGCTGGCTGCTTCATGAGCCCGGCGCTGTGCAGGTCGCAGGGTACTTCCCGGACTACACTGATGAGCGGTACGCGAAGGCCCCCGGCGCCGATCCCACCAAGGGTATCAGCGCATGGTGCTCGTCGTGCCACACCCAGTACAACACGGGTGTCATCGGCAACTCGAGTGTGTATGACGCTAACGACGGCTTCGGCTTCGTGACGCGTCATCGCCACCCGGTGAACGTATCCCTCAGCAACTACCTTGGGGCACGTTCGCTGGTCGTGACGAGCAATCCGCTCCCGCTCGCCCATGGCAGCGCGGCCGACTATCCGGCGCAGGAAGCTAGCGACTGGATCGACTGCCTGACGTGCCACGTGGCCCACGGTTCGTCCGCGGTCATGACCGGCTACGCCAACGTCGCCGACTCGACCGACCCGCTGCCCGATTCGGGTACCGGCCAGGTTCCGCCGGACAACGGCAACGCACTGCTCCGGTCTAACAACCGCGGCGTGTGCGAGGCGTGCCACAACAAGTAAGTGAGCCGATGACGCTGAACATCAACGTCAACGCCGAAGGGAAGGGTCGGGACATCCCCGGCCCTTCCCCTTCGCGTCGGGTCGTGACGATCGCTGTCGTTGCCGCGATCGTGCTTGTTTTTGCGTCTGCAGCCGGGTTCGCGGTTGGCATCGAGGCGCGGCGCAACCTTTCAGCCGAAGCACTCGCGGCCGCTTCGGCAATCGCCTCGGCGGTGGGCATTCTGCTCGTGAGCGGTGACGTTCGTCGCATCCGACTCCGGGCTGCCGCCGAACCGCTCTTCTCGCTGGTGCTCGGTGCGCTCGGCCTCTTCCTGGCGCCGTACCTGGTCTTCACACACCGCTACTCGGACGTCCCGGCGGGAAGCGAGATTCTGTTCCTCACCTCCGCCGGATGGGCCACCATTCTTGTGCTCTTCACCCTTCGGCGCCGCGTTTCAGAGATTGTTCCGGTCGCCGGCGCGCTGCTCGGTCTCGCCGGCGTTGCCGGTGTGGTCGGCAACTGGGAGCGCCCCAGCTCGTTCTCGCCATTCGTGCGATTCGTGCCCGAGGAGCTCTGGATGCTTGCCGCGGGCGTTGCGTGGGCAGCGCTCTGGTGGCATCTCGGTGGCGCGCGCGAAAGGGGGGAGCTCGACGCAGCTGCTATCCCGGCGGCTGTCGGCGGTGTTCTTGCTGCGGCGATGATGCTCGTCGCCCGATGGGACACGGCCGAGATTCCAGCAGCTCTTGCGCATGGTGGTTTCTGGCTCTACGCGGTCGCCACTGCAGTTGCCGCCGCCGCCGCGCTGCTCCTCACTCGCACGGTCGGCCCGCGCGCGGTGGCCGGCTCGCTCATGCTGCCGGCCGTCGCTCTGACCGCGCTCACCATCGTGGAGCAGGCCACGGGCGCGTTCGGACCGCAGCCTATCCTGCTTGGCCCTGCCTCTGCCGGAGCGGTTATCGCGCTTGCCGCGACGCTCCTGATCTGGCCGAAAGACCCCGTCTCGCCACCAGCCGCATCCACGCGACTGTGTCGTGCCGCACTTTTCGCGTCCGTCGCCGCTGTGCTCGTCGCAGCAGCCGGACTCGCGCGTCCTGCACTCGAAGGCACCGCGAACGGCCTGCGCACGAATGGCGACGTCTTCGAGGCGTCGTTCATCTTGCGGGGCGTCGAAGTCGTTGGTCCTTGGGCCGTCCTCGCGCTCGCCCTCGCGGTGTTCGGCGTTGCGCTCTCCCGCGAGACTCGGCTCACGCACGTGGCCGCCATCGTCGCCGCTGGCGTTGCATGGCCGTTCGTATGGACCACCCCCCTTCGCACATTCACGACCTTTATCCCCTCCGAGGTGCAGGTCGACTTTGGCAGCGAATTCGCCGCGATCGCGTTCCGGCCGCTCCCGATTCCCGTCACGCTCGTGGCGCTCGGTGGCGTAGCCGTCGCGGTCGCGTTACTGTTGGTGTGTCGTTCGAC
>CAKMKD010000166.1 GCA_927439865.1 uncultured Coriobacteriia bacterium
GCGAGGCAGACGAGGGGAGCCCTTCATGTTCATGGTGCTTGAGCCCTGGCTCAGCGTCGCCGAGGCCTACGTGTTCCTGGTCTACGGCTTCCTCCTGTGGTTCGTTCTCTTCCGGCTTGCGTCTGGAGCGGACCGAGTTCACGGCAGCGACCTGCTGCGGCTCATCGCGCCGCTCGGTCTCATGGTGCTCTCCGCTCTCGGGTTCGCGTGGGTCGGACCGACCGTCGTGTTCAGCTACTTTGGCGATTCAGTTGAGACCGGCTGGGGCTTCATTCTCAGCGACATCGCGCGGCTCGGTGCTGCCGTGGCCGCAGTCGCGGCGTTCGTGTGGTATGTGCGCACCCGGGGCACGCAGGCATTCGTCGGCCGAGTCCCGTCGTGGGTGGTTCTCGTTGTCGGCGCGCTGCTTACGGCTGCCATGCTCGTGGTGAACGCCTTCGAACCGGGCCTTCTCGAGTACAGCGTGTCGCCCGCCCCGATGCTGGAGTATCCGGTCCTCTTCTTCGTGCTGAACATCGTCGCTGCGGCATCCGTCCTCAGCGCGCTTGCGGTGCGTCTCATACGCGCTCGCTCCACGGGTGCTGTGCTACCCTCAGCACATCAGTAATCGCGTACAGGGGGAGGCCATCATGTCAGAACTGTTCAGCGCTGAGCGCTACCTCGTTCGTCGCAAGGTCTTCAAACTCGCCGGCGGGGCGTTCCACGTGTATGACCCGGCGGGGACCGTCGTCGCGTACTCGGAGCAGAAGGCGTTTAAGCTCAAAGAGGACATCCGCGTGTTCGCCGATGAGACGAAGACGCGTGAGCTTCTCACGATCCAGGCGCGGCAGATCATGGACTTCTCGGCGGCGTACGATGTGACCGACGCGCTCACCGGCGAGAAGGTCGGCGCGCTTCAGCGTCGTGGCGGCAAGTCGATTCTGCGCGACGAGTGGGCCATTCTCGACGCGAGCGACACGCCGGTGGGCACGATCATCGAGGACTCGATGGGCTACGCGCTCATCCGTCGGCTGCTTACGAACCTTGTGCCGCAGAAGTACGACATCTTCTTCCCGGATGTCACCACCGGTCAGAAGATCGCGAACATGGACCAGCAGTTCAACCCGTTCGTCTACAAGCTCGACGTCGACCTCTCAGCTGACGTTGAGAAGCGCTTCGACCGTCGGCTGGCGATTTCTGCCGCAATCCTCCTTGCCGCGGTAGAGGGACGGCAGAACTAGCCGTTGACCAGCAACGAACATCAGACTGACGCGCACGGCAACCCCGCACTCTGCCACGAGTGCGGGGGTCTTTGTTGTGCCCTCTATCTGGCGCACGGTGAGAACGGCGAGTACATCGGCGAGGGCTGGCTTCCCGAGTACATCGAGCTCTGGCTGGAGCGGTTCGTCGCGAGCGGGGCTTTGGTGGCGTCGCGGGCAGGTGTGGCGCTTACACAGTCCGTGTATGCGGCAGGGGCATCCGGCATCGAACCGCTGCACGATCCACGCCTGAGCTACCTTCCCACTCCCGAAGGCGCTGCGTACCGTGCGACGCTTCCCGTGTGGGTCGACACCCGCAAGTGCCAGTTCTGCCATCCCGAGACGGGCTGCCTGTTGCCGCATGAGTATCGCGCCCCCATTTGCGGCGAGTATCACTGCGAGCTGTGGGAGACGGAGGAGGGGTGAGCACCCTCTCTGTACTCGCGTCGGGCTTCGGGCTTGGTGCAAGCCTCATCATCGCGATCGGTGCGCAGAACGCGTTCGTCCTGCGCCAGGGGCTGCTCCGGCGGTACGTCTTCGAAGTGGCGCTCACCTGCGCGTGCATCGACGCCGCGCTCATCTCGCTCGGCGCAGGCGGATTCGGCGCTGTCATCGCGTCGCATCCCACCGTCACAGCCGTTGCGGCCTGGGGCGGTGTCGCGTTCCTCGGCGTATACGGCGCGAAGTCGTTTCTCGCCGCGCTGAAGCCTGGCACGCTTGCCGAGGGACAGGCGGGCGCCGAGCCGGATGAGACCTCACGCGCCGCCGTCATCACCGCCACGCTCGCGGTCAGTCTCCTGAACCCGCACGTCTACCTCGACACCGTCGTGCTGCTCGGCAGCATCGCAGCGCAGTATGCGGCCGAGGCGCGCGTGTTCTTCGCGCTCGGCGCCATGTGCGCATCGTTCGTGTGGTTCTTCTCGATCGCGTACGGAGCCCGTCTGCTTGCGCCGCTCTTCGCGCGGCCGGCGGCGTGGCGGGTGCTCGACGTCTTCGTCGGCTGCGTGATGTGGTGGATCGCCGTGTCGCTGGCGCTCGGCCAACTCGGCTTCTGACGTACACTGACTCCATGAGCACTGTATTCATCGACGCCGACGCCTGCCCTGTCACCCGGGAGGCGATCTCCATTGCCCGGTCGCACGGGTATACCGTCGTGCTCGTCGCCAACGGCACGCAGAACCTCGAGCGTCACACGATGCGAAACGGCGTCGAGGCGATTCAGGTCTCCGGTGGCCGTGATGCTGCCGACTTCGTGATCATCGAGGAACTCCAGCCCGGCGACGCGGTCGTCACGCAAGACACCGGCCTCGCCGCGATGGTTCTCGGCAGGGGCGCTCGCGCCATCGGTCCCCGCGGTCGCATCTTCCACCTCGCCACAATCGATGCCGAGATGGAGGTCCGCCACGCCGAGCAGAAGCTCCGACGCGCCGGCGGGCGCACCGGAGGGCCCTCGAAGTTCACCGACGAGGATCGCGAGCACTTCAGCGATCGCTTCGAGTGGCTGCTCTCAAATCCGGACCGCCGTTAGCAGGCCTCCCTCGCGGTGCTAGAATCGGATTGAGGGAACCGCGCGTCTTGGGGAGGACACCGTGAGCGATCAGTCGAGCACCTACGCACCCCCTGCACCGCCCACCGGCGGGCAGCCGCCAGTCTCGACAGCATCTGTTCCGCCGAGCGGCCCCAAGAAGCGCAAGGGTCGCGGTTGCGTGATCGCGCTGCTCGTCCTCCTCGTGCTTGTCGTCCTTCTCTTCGTAGGCAGCATGCTGTTCGTGAAGAACGCCGCCAAGCCGAAAGACCTCGGCGTGACGTACACCGAGGCGGACTACTGGAGCGCGATGGCGAAGGCTGGCGTTGCGGTGAACGAAGTCCCGGACGGCGAGACCTGGGATGAGACCGACGTCGTGTACTCGGGCAGCAAGCCGATCGACGCCACCTTCACGTCCGCGGAGGTCTCCGCGCTTTTTGCGTACAGTCACGCGAGCGGCTGGCCCGTCAGCGACGCTCAGGTGCGTTTCACCGGCGTAGACGGCGTGGAGCTCTCGGCGGCCATCGACTACGCAGGCACGAGCTATCCGGTGTACGCGAAGGCGAGCGCAGCGATGAGCGGCGCGTCCATCAGCGGATCGCTGCAGGAGGCCGAGGTGCTCGGCGTCGCCGTGCCGAGTCAGTACTTCGGTGCGGGTGAGAGCTACGCGCTCGGGTTCATCAACTCACGACTTGCGCGCGTCACCGGACTCGATATCACAACCGCCGAGGTCACCCCTGAGGGACTGCACCTGGTCGGGACAGTACCCGAGAGCGCGGAGCGCGTGCCCCGCTAGCGTCCCTGGAACTTCTCGGCAATGTGCGAGCCGTCGCAAAACGGCTTGTTCTTCGACGCGCCGCATCTGCAGAGTGTGACCCGGTTGCGCACCTCGTAGGGCGTGCCATCCGCCGACTCGATCGGGATGCCGCCACGCACCCAGATGGCACCGCTCACGCCCATCTGCGGATCCTCGATGAGCCATATCGACGGCTCGAGCTCCGGCTCGTGCGGAACCATCGTGTCGGGGTCGCAGGTCACGTATCGCCCGGACGGGCACAGCGACGCTTCCTCCTCGAC
>CAKMKD010000167.1 GCA_927439865.1 uncultured Coriobacteriia bacterium
TGCCCACGAGCTCGGTGAGCGTGGCGGCAGCCTCGAGTCCCTCGGCTTCGAGTACGGCATGATGCAGGCCATCGCCGAGGGATTCGCGCTCATGCGTCGCTCGGAGCTGGGCATCGATCTCGACGCCGCCGCCGAGGTCTACAACCGCGGCAGCGTGATCGAGTCTCGGCTCATCGGGTGGCTGGAGTCAGCGTATCGCGAATTCGGCGAGGACCTCGAGGGTGTCTCGGGCACCGTCGCGCACACCGGCGAGGGCGAGTGGACGGTGCGTGCTGCCGAGGCGCTCGGCGTTGACGCGCGCGTCATCCGTGACGCGCTTGAGGTGCGCAAGGAGTCCGAGGAGAACCCGAGCTATACGGGGCAGATCCTCTCGGCGCTGCGCAATCAGTTCGGGGGACACTCGATCCGGTAGCGGCTACTTCTTGATCTCGGCGAAATGCGCCTGGTAGCGGCCACCGTTTCCTTTGAGGAACGTGTCGTATGACGGCACCTCGTAGACGCGCAGGCGGTTGTCGAGGAAGTCGCTGAAGATGAGAATCTTCCCGTCGTCGCTCACGTCGAGCGCGGTGCACTGATTACCGCCGATGACCGCGTCGAGCGGCGTTCCGTTGCCGGCGTCGAACACCAGGATCGAGCCCCACTCGGGACCGGGGATGTAGTACGACTTCGGGTTGTTCTCGCCCCGGCAGCTCACGAAGAGCATCTTCTTGTCGGGTGAGAGGTCGATCGTGTTCGGCTTCTCGTCCACATCGAGGAACTTCGTGGTCGCGCCGGTCTTCATGTCGTGCACCCAGATCACGTCGGCCGACATGTCCGAGATGAACAGCCGTCCGGTTCCCTCATCGGCAACGATATGTCGCAGCGCCCCGCCGCTCTTGAAGATCGTCGTCATCTTCCCGCTGGCGAGGTCGATCTTGTCGAGGAAGCCGGAGTCGAAGCCGGCCACGTAGAGCGTCTTCCCGTCGGCTGTGGCGTACATCCCGCGCGGCGTGTTCGAGACGCCGATGCGCTTCACGAGCTCGCCGGTGGCCAGATCGATGATCGAAACGTCGTCGCCCGACCAGTTGCTCGCGTAGAGCGTCTTCTCATCGGGGGAGAGCTGCACCCACTTCGTCCACGCACTGCCGGTCTTGAACTCGCGCAGGACCTTCCGCGTCTTCACGTCGATCTCGAAGCATTCGGCGGTCTCCATCTGCGACGTGTAGGCGAGCGTGCCCGCCTTGTTGAAGATGACCTCCACCGCTCCGTATTTGCCGATGTCGACCTCGCCGATCTTCTTCCCGCTTCTCGGCTCGAAGATCTCGATCGACGGTGGGCCGTTCAGGATGCTCGTCCACGCTTCGCTGCCGTCGGGCGTGACCGAGACACCCTTGGGCGCACCTTTGGTGGTGATCGTCCCGAGGCCGTGCAAGACCTGGCCCTCGGGGTCCATGAAGAAGTCGAGCGAGAGCGGCTCGTCGAGGAAGAGCTCGCGCGTGAACGTGTTGTAGCCAGCCATGGCGACCGTGAGTGTGCACTTCCCGGCCGGGGCCTGCTGCGAGAACGGCGCCGCGCCGGTGAGCTTCTCGCCCGAGGCGGTCGTGATCGTGCACGTCGCGCCTTCGGGATGCGTGATGATCGACACCCCGAACGGCTGCGGTTTGAGGTTGTACGTGAGCTTCGCCTTGCGGCCGCGCTTGAGCTCTACGTTCGCCGAGAGCGGCTCGAAGCCCTTGCGGCTTACATTGACCGTGTAAGCGCCCGGCTCGAGTTCCCCAACACTCAGCGTCCCGGACGCCGCCTGCGAGCCGTTGAAGACGATGCTGGCATCGGCGGGCGTGGCTGTGATGGTGACGGAGGCCGGGCGGGTCATCATCCATGCAGTGACCGCGATCGCGATAGCGAGCACGCCCACGACGAGCGCCACGAGGCCGAACGATACCGTGTTGCGACGACGGCGACCCGCGAAGATCTGCGCGTCATGACGGGTGCGCGGCAGCGGCGTCTGGCGTCCGCCTCGGCCGCGCTTGCGCCCGGAGCCGCCCGAGATGCCCTCGAGCCGCCGAGACGACGGATTCCGCATACGCCCGTGCTCGCTCACTTGCTCTCCTGCCAGATGCTGATCCCGGGTTCGAGCATCCTGTCCGACAATTCGCAGTGTATGCCTTCGTCCGACTCTATCAGACGCGCAAGGCCCGATTCACGGGTTGGGGCAAGGTCGATGATTCCATCCGCAGAGTCGATCGTGCCCTCCTCGGCAAATCCGCCACGGGAGAGACGCCAGATGACGGCCTTGTCTCCGTCGAAGTGCACCAGACGCGCGCTCTCCTTCTGCGTGCCGAGGCACTCCCAGGAGCCGGGACGCCAGCCCGCCGGGAGCTTGAGCTCTTTGGTGACCGGCTTGCCGGTGACGAAGTCGGCCTGCACGAGGCGGGCGGCGGTGATCTCCGTAAACGGCGCATCAGGCGGCGCGTCCAGTAGCTGGTGATAGAGCACGTCGGAGGCTGCATCCCACATCGCTGCCGACGACACCGACTTCGGCCTTGCTCGGCCGAGCGGCACGTCGTAGATCGGCTTCCCGTCGGCGGTCGAGTACACCACGATGCGGTTCATGATCGAGTTGAGCGACGTTTCGTCCAGGTAGCTGCTTTCTCCCACGAAGTAGGAGTCGAAGTGGCTCGCAAGGGTCAGCACCGCGAAGTATCTGCCCGAGGGGGACCATCCGATGGGTTCGCAGCTGATGAACGAGAATGCGTTGGCTTTCACGCGGTTCTTGCCGGTAGCGAAGTACATGTTCATGGGTGCCGAGGCGTTTCCAGCGTCGAAGCTCGCCTCAACAGTGCGATCCTCGGGGCCAACCCATGGCTCCCACTCGATATCGGGGCCACCAAAGGTCTCGCCGTACTCGACGACTCCCTCTTTCGGGGACCACGAAGCCAGCTGCCCCCACGCGCTTTCGTAGAACGGGTCGTTGTGCTGATCGGGCAGCGGCCCGCCTTGCAGCCCCTCGTAAGGGCCACCGTAGAGGCCGTCGTCCACCTGCCGCGTCATGTAGATTCTCGGATAACCCTTCTCAACGCCGACCAGCACACAGTCCTCTATCTCGGTCATGCTCCCGGTCTCCCGCTCCCACACGCTGACGTGCGGTTTGCCCGCCTGAGTCGACTGGATGGCCAGGTAGCCGTCGTCGCCGAACCAGACGAGCTGTGGTCTGGACGCGACCGTCGGGACGGACGCTTCGCCGCCGGCCATGGGTCCCCCGGGAACCAGGACCGGCGGAGTCGGGATGCGACCGTCGGCAAGCATCTCGTTGAATGTCCGGCTCGCCACTCGAAAGCCGAGGATCGCGCACCCTGCAAGTGCGCCGAGTACGAACACGGCAGCGATGCCGATTGCCCATGCCCGGCGCGCGATTTCGGGATCCTTCCGACCGCCGCGCTCCGGCGGCGTCAGCGGAATCGGTACCGGGGTTGGCTGCTCGCTCATCGGATCCTCTCGGCGATGAGCTTTCGCGCGGCAGACACGGCCGCTTCCGGCGTCTCGACGTCGATGATGCGTCCGACAGTCCGCGCGGCGACGCCGGGATCCCAGCCGAGCGCTATCACCGGCTTGCCGGCCGAGAGCGCCAGCGCCACCTCGGAGAGCGTTCCGGCGCCTCCGGGCAATGCGACGACCACCGTGCTCGAAAGCACGTTCACCACATTGCGTGCGTCGCCAAGTCCTGTGCAGATAGCGATGTCGATTGCCGAGGAGGCCCTCGTGGTGTCGGCATCAGGCAGCACGCCGATCACTAAACCGCCGGCGTCCTTCGCTCCGCGCGAGCATGCATCCATCACGCCGCTCGCGCGCCCGCCGGTGAGCAGCACCCAGCCCTGTGCTGCGATGAGCGCGCCGAGCTTCCGCGCCACTGCGGCGGCTTCTGGCAGCAGCGGCCGCCCCGAACCCATCACGCCGATGATCGTGTGCATGCGCACCTCCCCACGCGATGGTAACGCAGGCACGGCGCAAACGGCAGGGGAACCTGCCCGTGGGCCGGCTCCCCTTGAGATCCGCGTGCCACGCGCGGGCTACTTGAGCTCAAACACCACCGTCACGCCGGCCGTGACATCGAGCGTCCCGGGCTCGATCGGCACGTTGCTGCCGCCCGCGAGGTCGCTCTTTGCTCGGTCTCCGTAGTAGATCGGAGGCGCATTCACACCGGCCTCACTGATGCTCAGCACGTCGCCTACGGACTTGCCGGCAGCCTTCGCCATGACCTCAGCACGCGCCTTGGCATCAGCCACAGCCTTGTCGATCGCGTCAGCGCGGGACTTCGACTGCTCTGAGAGCGTGAACGTGGGGCCGTATACCTCATTCGCGCCGGCACCGGTGCCCGCTGCGATGATGTCGCCGACCTTCTCGATCTCCTTCATGGTGACGCGAACCTGCACACTCGCCTGGTAGCCGGTGATGCGCGGAGTCTTTCCGTCGGCGTAGTCTTGCTGCGGATAGAGATTCACGCCGCTCGTCTGGATGTCCTCCGCGGCGACGCCTGCTTTCTTGAGCGCCGCGATGACCGCGTCGGCCCGCTTGGCGGCATCGTCAAGCGTCTTTTTCGCCTCGGCACCCTGTGTCATGACGCCGAAGTTCATCTCGGCCTGATCAGGTGCGGCCACCGACTTGCCTTCGCCCGTAGCAGTCACGGTGTTGAGCGCGCTGCCTGGCGGTGCCGTGACGACCTTGGTCGTGCAGCCGCCGAGCGCGAGCGCTCCGGCGAGTAGTGCGATCGCGAGCACCAGCCACGTCTTGTTGCGCATTGCGAGCCCCCTTTCGATGGGCGACCAGAAGCAGCCGCCGCGAGTCTGTCCGAGGGTATGACGCGCCCTTTCAGAAGTAGGTTCCCGGCAAAACGAAAGACCCCGCCACTGTGACGGGGTCTCGCATGTGCAATGGTGCGCCCTGCAGGATTCGAACCTGCGACCTCCCGGTTCGTAGCCGGACGCTCTATCCACTGAGCTAAGGGCGCGTGGGCCGTATAGGCTCACGTATCCTGCCATTGAGCGGCCGCGCTGTCAATCGGGCCGCCCTCGCAGGAGGGGATGTCAACTGGCGGAGAGTGAGGGATTCGAACCCTCGAAAGGGCTTCAAGCCCTTTACTCGCTTAGCAGGCGAGCGCCTTCAACCGACTCGGCCAACTCTCCGCGCGCCAGACGCGCGGAAGTGATTATACACGGCGCGCCTCGCTTGGGCGACAGCGGTTGGTGGTACCTTAGAATCGCACGGACGCCGGGTCCGCGCACGAGGGGAGGAACGCCGTGTACATCGCACTAGGCATCGTGGCTGTTCTCGCTGCAATCATGCTCTCTGGCCTTCGCATCGCCAACGAGTACGAGCGGGCGGTCGTATTCCGGTTGGGGCGTCTCACGGGGCTCAAAGGACCGGGCCTCTACTGGCTCATCCCGCTCGGCATCGAGCAGCAGCGCAAAGTGGACCTGCGGACGAATACCGTGGACGTTGAGCGCCAGGAGACCATCACGAAGGACTCCGTGACCATCAAGGTCAACGCCGTGCTGTGGTTCCGCATCATGGACCCGGTCAAAGCGGTCGTTGAGGTGGCCAACTACTACGCGGCAACCTACCAGATCGCGCTGACCAGTCTGCGAAACATCATCGGCCAGCACCAGCTTGACGAGATCCTTCGCGAACGCGATCAGATCTCCGGCATCCTGCAGGAGGTCGTGGACAAGGCGACCGATCCGTGGGGCATCAAAGTCGAGATGGTCGAGATGAAAGACGTTGAGCTGCCCGACGGCATGCAGCGCGCGATGGCCCAGGAAGCGCAGGCCGCTCGTGAAAAGCGCGCCCGCCTCATCAAAGCCGACGCCGAATTCGAAGCGTCCAAGAAGCTCGCAGAGGCCTCGGCGGTCATGGCCGCCAACCCGCTCTCGCTCGAGCTCCGGCGCATGCAGATGATCACCGAGGTGGGTGCCGAGCAGAACACCACCACGATCGTGATGATGCCGAGCGAGTTCGTGTCGCTCGCCGAGAGCATCTCGAAGAAGTTCAAGTCTGAGTTGCCGAAGGAGCAGTAGCGCGTACGGTCTGAGTCTCCGCCAGCGTCTTTTTCTCGCTTCAGGTACCCTGTCAGCAGACAAGAGACGATACTGCCCGCCGTCTGCGGACTGCCTGGGCGCTCGAAAGCGAGGAATCCCATGGCGGAAGACTGTAACGCCATCACAGAACAGACACCGCTCGGCGTGCCGAGCGGGCGTGAGTCTGCGCTCGACGCATGGACTGCGATAGCCGAGCGGGAGAGCGCCGTCGATCCGGGGCTCTACATCGAGTACGACGTCAAGCGGGGCCTGCGTGACCAGAACGGCCGAGGCGTGCTTGCAGGACTTACACGCATCGGTGACGTCATCGGCACTCGGCCAGAAGGCGACCAGCTGGTTCCCGCCCCCGGCCAGCTCCTCTACCGCGGCATCGAGATCACCGATCTCGTGAACGGCTTCGTCGCCGAGCACCAGCACGGTTTCGAGGAGACGGCGTACTTGCTCCTGTTCGGCACGCTGCCGGGCAAGGACCAGCTCAGTGGCTTCGAGGAATATCTCGCGGGAATGCGCAGAATGCCTCGGTCATTTGTGCACGACGGAATCCTCCGTATGCCGAGCCGAGACATCATGAACGCGATGATGCGTGGCGTGCTCGGCCTTTACACGCTCGACCCGAACGCTGACGACACCACCACGCGCAACGTGCTGCGCCAGAGTCTCCACCTCGTTGCAAAGCTGCCGATGCTGGCGGTGTACGCGTACCAGGCGTACCTCGACGAGTTCCACAGCAAGAGCCTCGTCATCCACCGTCCTGATCCGGCCTGCTCTACCGCCGAGAACTTCCTGCACATGTTGCGGCCGAATAGCAGCTTCACCAAGCTTGAGGCGCTGGTGCTCGACATGACGCTCGTGCTGCACGCCGAGCACGGCGGCGGCAATAACTCGTCGTTCACAACGCACGTCGTGTCATCCACCGGCACGGACACGTACTCCGCGATGGCAGCATCACTCGGCTCGCTCAAGGGGCCAAGACATGGTGGCGCGAACCTCAAGGTCATCGGGATGTTCGACGACCTCAAAGCGAACATCTCGACATGGGATGACGATGCGCAGATCGCCGACTACTTGCATAAGCTGCTCGAGAAGAAGGCGTTCGACCGCTCCGGTCTCGTCTACGGCATGGGACACCCCGTGTACTCGGTCTCGGACCCGCGGGCCGTCATTTTGCGCGACTACGCCGAGAAGCTCGCCGCCGAGAAGGGTTACTCCGAGGAGTTCGAGCTGCACGCTCGCGTCGAGCGGCTCGCTCCGCTGATCGTCTCGGCGCAGCGCAGGCTCTATAAGGGAGTGAGCGCGAACGTCGACTTCTACTCGGGCTTCGTCTACAAGATGCTCGACATCCCGGCGGAGCTCCTCACGCCGCTCTTCGCCATATCCCGCGTTGTCGGCTGGGCAGCACACCGGCTCGAAGAGATTGCGCACGGTGGCAAGATCATACGCCCCGCGTACAAGAGCGTGTGCCCTCCGCAGGACTACGTGCCGCTGTCCGAGCGCTAGGCGCGCTGAGCTATACTGTTCCTGGGGATATCAGGGGTAACGTAGGCCCGGCAGGCCGAGGGACGTACACATGCGGCTCATCATTCGTGGTGTGTTTTGGTTCGGCCTGTATCTGACGCTCATCCTGTTTCCGCTTGTTGTCGGCGTGGTCTTCTTCGACGCGCGCGAGGCGGCGGGGCCGCTCGTGTACCTCTCGGCGGCCACCGGCTACATCGCACTCGCGCTCATGGCTACCGAACTCGCCCTCGTTTCGCGCCTGAAGGGCGTTGCAGGCGCGTACGGCATCGACTCCCTGCTACAGTTCCACCGCCAAATCGGCATCGCGTCGATGGCGTTCGCGGCTGCGCATCCGGTGCTGCTCGTCGCTGATCGCGCGTACACGATGCGGCTTCTGGTGCCGTCGCTGGCTGCTCCGTGGCCGGTCACGCTCGGGATCGCCGCGTTCGTCGTTGCGGCGCTCGTCGTGGGTCTCTCGGTGTACCGACGTCTGCTGCGGCTCTCCTACGAGGTCTGGCACACCACGCACGGCGTCCTCTCGGTGCTGTTGATCGCGTTCGCCGGCGTTCACATCCTCGGAATCGGGCGTTTCGCCGCGCTTCCAGTGATGCGAGCGCTTCTGATCGTCTACCTCGTCTTCTTCGTTGGCATGTTCGCGCGGTATCGTATTGCGCGACCGCTGATGCTGTGGAGCAGACCCTGGGAGGTCGTTGAGAACAGGCGGGAGCACGGGCAGTCGCACACGCTCGTTCTGCGTCCGGTCGGCCACGACGGTTTCAGGTTCGAGCCTGGTCAGTTCGCCTGGATCGGCTTCGGACGCAGTCCGCTCAGTGCCGACAAGCACCCGATCTCGTTCTCATCCAACGGCGACATCCCGAACCATGACGGCACGATCGCGTTCACCATCAAGGAGCTCGGCGACTGGTCCGGCGAGGTCGTCCCGCACACCGCTGTAGGGACCCGCGCGTGGGTCGACGGTCCGCACGGCGTGTTCACGATCGACCGCGAAGAAGGCGCCGGCTACGTGCTCATCGGCGGCGGGGTGGGCATCACGCCGCTCTACTCCATGCTGCAGGCGCTCGAGACGCGCGCCGACGCACGTCCTGTGTTCGTCTTTCACGCCGCCAACGACTACGACGACCTGACGTTCCGCGAGGAGCTGGCCGCGACAGCTGCGCGCATGCCGTCGCTCACCCTCGTGACTGTGCTCGTTCGCGCCGAGGATGGCTGGGAAGGCGAGCGGGGCTTCGTGAACGCCGAGATTCTCACGCGCTACCTTCCGACATCACTGTACCGGCACTTCCAGTACTTCATTTGCGGCCCAACGCCGCTGATGGATGCGATGGAAGAGGTCCTCCCGAAGATCGGCGTGCCGGGTGACCGTGTTCACACCGAGCGCTTCGACATGGTGTAAGGGGGACACGTGCATCATCGCATCGTATCAACGGTCGTCACGATAATCGTTGCGCTGTTCGTTGTGGCTGCAGTGCTGTTCGCGATTGTCGCCGAGTCGGTCGCTCCGCTCAGCCACGCCATCGCGGCTCCGGACAACCCGCATCCGGCAGCCGCTGAGACCGAGCCGTGCCTTGACTGCCACACCACAGAGCTGCGCAGCATCCCGACCACGCACCGCCACTTCAGCCTCAGCACGTGCGGCTGGTGCCACCGGCCCTCCGAGCTCGTGCACGTGCCGCATTCGATCGCGATGGGCGACTCGCGCTGCCCGCTCTGTCACGGGGAGCCCGCGCGCGACTTCGGCATGCCGACAAGCCACCTGCGCTACGAGTCCGGGGAGTGCCTGCTCTGCCACCCCGGCAATCCCGACAAGGACACCGAGATTCCTCCGCCAGCGGGCCTGTCGAAGAGTCCGGCTGCGTCGATTCCGCACGTGCTTGACGGCGTCTTCGAGGATTGTTCGTACTGCCACCACGTCATCGCGCGGAGCACGCTCCCCGAGAATCACCGCGATTTCGCGGTCGGCACCTGCAGGGACTGCCACGAGGACGGCGCTGGCGAGTAGTCTCACCACGCCTCTTGCGTAGTGACGCTTCAGCGGATAGCATGTGCCGGTACTCGAAGGGGAGTAGCCGGTCCGCAGAAAGCGGGCGGCGCGTTCGTCACCACGGGCCTCGACTGCCTCGGACGCGTGCTCTTCTCGGCAAGACCTTCGACATGTTCGTCCATGTCGAAGTCGGCGCGCTCTCGTGCCGTCGGTCGCGGTGTGGACCCGACGAGAAGGTGGCCGAGTGAGTAAGCGCGAAACCATCACCGATTCATCCGCTGAACCCCAGCTTGACGACGCTACGCCTATTCCTTGGCATGCCTCAGAGCCGGCGGATGTCGCCGAGATGCTCGATGCAAGCATCACCGGGCTTACTCAGGAGCAAGCAGCCGAGCGTTTGAGCACGCACGGCCCGAACGCACTTGAAGCCGAGACGCGCGTGACCTTGGCGGGCCTTGTCTTGGCGCAGGTGGCGAACCCGATGGTCTATCTGCTCGCAGGTGCCGGTGTGGTCTCGCTGCTCGCAGGCAAGGTCTTCGATGCGGTAGTCATCGTGATCATCGTCATCGCAAACGTGATCATCGGAGTGGTGCAGGAGTACCGTGCCGAAGCCGCGCTCGATGCTTTGCGGCGACTCTCCAGTCCCCGCGCCCGGGTGATGCGAGACGGTGATGTGCGGGTGATCGACGCGGTAGAAGTCGTTCCCGGCGACCTTATCGTCCTCGAGACCGGCGACAAGGTGCCCGCTGATGCGCGGCTCGTCGCCGAGACCGACCTGAGAATCGACGAGTCGGCACTCACCGGAGAGTCAGAGCCGATCGACAAAGAGCTCCTCTCGCTGCCGATTGAAACGACGCTCGCAGACCGGACCTGCATGGTCTTCTCGTCTACGCCGGTCGTCGCAGGGCGCGGCACCGCGCTGGTGACGGCCACCGGTATGGGCACTCTGGTCGGCGAGATCGCCCATGAGGTCCGAGCGGCGAGCGGACAAGAGACTCCGCTACAGCGCAGGCTCGCGGCGCTCTCGACCAAGCTGGGCGTGCTCTCGGTCGTCGCTGCAGCCATCATCTTCGGCCTCGGCGTGCTGCGGGGGGAGAAGGTCGTCGACATGCTGCTGTTCTCGGTGGCGGCGGCTGTCTCGGCAATACCTGAAGGGCTTCCCACCGCGGTGAGCGTGTCACTCGCCCTCGGCGTTCATCGGATGGCGAAGCGTCGCGCACTGGTACGCAAGCTCGCTGCAGTGGAAACGCTCGGCGGTTGCACCGTGGTGTGCACTGACAAGACCGGCACCCTGACCAGAAACCAGATGACGGTGACGCGCCTGTGGGCGGGCGGCAAGGACTACACGGTCACCGGCGAAGGATTCGCCCCCCATGGCGCCATCGAGGGTCTTGATGAGCATTTCGGGGCACAGCACGCGGTGCGCCTGCTTCTTGAAGTGGGCACGACGGCGAACAACGCTCGGCTTGAGCGCGACGCTGATGGCGAGTGGAAGGTCGAAGGAAGCCCCACAGATGGCGCGCTCCTCGCGGCAGCCGGTAAGGCGAGCATGGATTCCGAAGCGAGTGATGGACAGCGTCTTGGCGAGATACCGTTCTCGAGCGCGACGAAGTACATGGCGACGCTTGATCGCGTGGACGAAGGACAAACGCCCGACGCCGGGTTGCGCCTGCACGTCAAAGGCGCGCCTGAGCGCGTTCTGAGCTTCTGTGACCGCATCCTGCTCGATGGCACCGTCGTCGAGCTGACCGAGGAGGCTCGCGAGCTTGTCCGCGATGCGCAGCACATGTTCGCTCACGATGCGCTTCGTGTCGTGGCGGCCGCCTATCGCGACATGCCAGCCGACACGACACAGGTTGAGCGCTCTGACGCCGAGGAAGGGTGCGTGTTCCTCGGACTATGGGGTCTCATGGACCCGCCGCGGTCTGAGGCGGCCCGCGCGGTCGCGGCAGCGCAGAAGGCGGGCATCTCGGTGAAGATGATCACCGGCGATCATGCAGCGACCGGGTCCGCTGTAGCCAGAAGGGTCGGAATCCTCTCGGCAGACAGCCCGGAGGACAGTGCGGTCACGGGTGCCGACCTCGATGCTATGGACGAGGCGGAGCTCGAACGTCGCGTACACGACATCGCGGTCTTCTCGCGCGTTGAGCCGAGGCACAAGCTGCGTATCGTCGAGGCGATGCAGCGACTCGGCGATGTCGTTGCCATGACCGGCGACGGGGTGAACGACGCCCCCGCCCTCAAGCGCGCCGACATCGGCGTTGCCATGGGCATCACAGGCACCGAAGTCTCGAAAGAAGCTGCGGACATCGTGCTTGCCGACGATGACTTCGCGACGATTGTCTCGGCAGTAGAAGAGGGCCGTGTCATCTACGGCAACCTGCAGCGTGTGGTGGCGTTCCTCGTTATGGTTGCGCTCGGCCAGGTCACGGCGATCACGGTGAGTCAGCTGCTTGGATGGCCGTTGCCCATCACGCCGGTGATGGTGCTGTGGGCGAACCTTGTGGTGGCGAGCACGCTGACGATCCCGCTGGGCGTCGAGCCGCGCAACGAGGATGTGCTGGCCATGCGTCCCCGTTCTCCGCAGGAGGGGATCATCGACCGCCGGTCGCTTGTCCGAATCGTGACCGGTTCTGCCCTCAAGGCCGTCGGCATGCTTGCCGTGTTCGGGTACTTCGATGCGACGACGAATACGCCCACGGCACAGGCGATGGCTTTCACGACGCTCGTTGCGTTCGAGTGGTTCCAGGCGTTGGGCTGCCGCTCCTGGTCGGTGCACGTCACACGACTCGGCGTGTTCTCGAATCGCGGGCTTGTCATGGGACTTGTCGGCGGCGTCGCACTGCAGTGGGTTGCGGTTTCGAGCCCGCTCACCGAGCGTCTGCTGGGAACGCCGCCGCTCGGCATCACGGGATGGGCCATTGCGCTCGCGGTGGGATCGACCGGGTTGCTGCTGTCCTCTGTGATGACCAGCATCGAACAGCGCCGGGGTATTGCAGCACCGGCCGATGAGGAATGAGGCATCAAGACACGTAGTCTCACTGGCGGAGGGGGTGGGATTCGAACCCACGAGCCCTTGCGGGCCAACGGTTTTCAAGACCGTCGCATTCAACCACTCTGCCACCCCTCCGCGGGTGACTGCGGGAGCGCGCGGGGCGCTCCTCGGCGCTCAGTAGTGTAGCATTCTGCGCATGGACACCGACACGGTCTACATGAGGATGGCCCTCGACGAGGCGCTGCTCGCTGCCGAGAAGGGCGAGGTGCCGATCGGCGCGGTCATCGTGTGCGACGGCGCTGTCGTTGCTCGGGCGCATAACACACGCGAGATCGACACCGACCCGACCGCGCACGCCGAGCTCATCGCCATCCGTGAGGCGTCTCGTAAGCTCGGGAGGTGGCGTCTCTCGGACTGCACGGTCTACGCAACGCTCGAGCCGTGCCCGATGTGTGCGGGTGCGATGCACCAGGCGCGCATCGAGCGACTCGTGTACGGAGCGCCCGACCCGAAAGCCGGAGCCGTCGGCACGCTCTACGACCTCTCAAACGACGAGCGGCTGAATCACCGTTTCAGCGTCACTTCAGGTATTCTTTCCGAGGAAAGTTCAACCATATTGCGGCAGTTCTTCGGCAAGCTACGCACGAATCGGACCACGGGTCCCCCGTCCGTCGACGAGGTGTGACGCTTACCACACGCTGCAATGCGGAATAGGTCGATATCCGAGTACACACGCGAAGCACGCACGGATTAGCACAGGAGGACATCGATGCGGTCAGCCGGATTCACCACACTGACGCTTGCGCTCACGCTGGCCATACCGTCGGTGGCGTTCGCGCAGGACTCCACGGGCACGCTGACCGGCATCTCAACGGGGGCAGGCATCGTCGCGCTGCTCGTTGCCGCGGGGCTGCTCGTGCAGATGCTTGCCCTTCGCAGGCTCGCACAGGGTGCGGCCATCGCCGACAACATCAGCTACGCGATTCTCGGCGTGGTGTGTCTGGCGGCGTCGGTGCTGGTCGGATGGGTCTCGCGCTTCGTGCCGACCGGCTTCACAGCCGAGCAAGCACGCCTGGGAGCCGACCTGCTGTCGATTGTCTCGATGGTGCTCTTCGGCGTGTACTTCTTCCGCGTCCGGAGAGCGATGTCCAGGTTTCTAGGCCGCCTGACGGGACAAGAGCAGCACCTGATCTCGGTACTCGAACCGGACGCCGTGCTGCCGGACCACGAAGGCGCCGACGTTGAGTAACCTCCTCGCCGAGCGCATCGAGGAAGTCCTGAGGCCGATCATCGGCACGGTGCTGGCTACCGTCTCGGTCGAGCTTGAGAGCAAGCGCATCGGAAAAGATCCCGAGACGATAACCCGTCTCGACCTCCCTGTTATCGCCGACAACCTCGCGCAGCAGATGAAGCTCGTTGTTGGGCCGGACCTGGCCAACGCGGCCGCCCAGAGGGTGCGGGAGCTCGCGTAGGCAGCAGCACAGCACGCGGTGCTATTCTGGAGTGGCATGTGCGGAGGGTCTTTCCTTGGCGGGAGGGAGCATGATGGCGGAATCTGTGCCACGAAGCCCGCTCCTCTTCGATGTCCTCGAGAATCTCCTCGGCAACGGCGAGGATTGGCTGATGCGTCGCATCCTCGTGTATGCCAAAGAGCTTGGGTACGCGAAGTACACATCAACTTTTGAAGAAGCCTGGCGGCTGTCGATTCAAGGGCTGAGCAGTTCGCTGCTGGAAGCAGCGCGGGTCAGCGGCTGCGACCTCGAGATCCGTTGTGAAGAGGATGTCGCTGGAGATCCTGCGGTCGGCTTTGGCGTCCACGAGGCGCGTTTGCATCGCTCCCGGGGCATACCGCTTTCGATGTTCTACTCGTTCATGAAGTATTACGCGCAATCGTATCGGGATTTGTGCGAGACACTGGAGGATCCCGACCAGGCTGCCGCCTGCGCCCATTTGACGAGGCGTTTCTTCGACAGGGTCGAAATCGGGTTCGCCTCTGAATGGGCGGGGCTCGGTGAGCAGGAAGCAGTCATTGAGCTCCAGGACCGCACCCGGGCGCTCACTGACGAGAAGATTCGCTACCTGACCATCTACGAGAGTCTCAACGTCCCTGTGGTGCTCGTGCGTGAAGACGGAATGGTCGAGAACATCAATGAGGCCGCCGCGACAGCCTTCGGCATGACGGGGGTGACCGGCTCGGCGTATTACTCGCACGTCGCCGTCGGGGAGCCATTTGCTCCACTCGAAGGAGACATCAGCGAGTTCCTTGCGGGTGAGGAGAACGAGCGCGAGTTCGAGCGGCCGATTGAAACGTTCACGGGTTCGCGCTACTACATCGTTCGGCTCAAGCGGATGCTGGACGTCTCGGGCAAGTTCCGCGGCCTCACGGTCGTGCTTTCCGATGTGACCGACCGCAAGCGAGTCGAGGACGACGCGCTGCAGAGCCGGGCCGAGTACCGCGCGCTCTTTGAGAATACCGTTGATGCATTCGCGCAGCATGCGGCACGGTTTAGCGCCGCTGGCGAGCTGCTCGATTATGAGTTCACTGAAGTGAATCCCGCGTTCGAGGAACTGTTCGGCCTCTGCTCCGAGGATGTCGTCGGGAAGAGCGTGAGCGAGATCTGGCCGCCCGGCAATGCACTCAAACTCAAGTTGCTCGATTCTTACGCTGCCGTGACCAGCGGAGAGGCCAGCATGACGTACGAGGTGTGGTCAGAGCCGATCGGCAAATGGCTACGAGTGACGTCGTTCCACGCGGGTGCCGACGGTCGGTTCGCGACAGTGTTCCGTGATGTCACCATGCAGAAGGAGACCGAGCGTGCACTTGAGGTGTTGGTCGATGAGCGCACGACCGAGCTCACCTCATCGCTCGAGGAGTTGGCCGAGGCCAACCGCGTAAAGGACGACTTCCTTGCGAGCATGAGTCATGAGCTCCGGACGCCGCTCAATTCGGTCATCGGATTCTCGGGCATCCTGTCGCAGGGGATGGCTGGCCCGCTCAATGACGAGCAACTGAAGCAGGTCGCGATCATACGCGAGTCTGGCGAGCGACTGCTCGGACTCGTCAACGATGTTCTCGACCTGAGCCGCATCGAGTCAGGCCGGGTAGAAGTCAGCGCTGAGGAATTCGATCTCGTCTCACTCGTCGCGAGTATGGTGACGACCGTTGAACCGATGGCCGAGCAAAAGAGCCTCGAGCTTCGAATCGATGCAGCCGCTCCGATTGTCCCTATGTGGACGGATCGCGAGAAGGTCGCGCAGATCGTGTTGAACCTGCTGTCGAATGCCATCAAGTACACCACTGAAGGCTCCGTCCGCGTCGGAGTGCAGCCGAGCAGGGACGGCGTTTACACATCGCTCACTGTCGAGGACACAGGGTGCGGCATCCCGCCTGAAGACATCGACGGGCTCTTCGACAGGTTCTCATCCGTGCGTGGGATGGTCCGCCGGGTCGAGGATGGCGCGGGCCTCGGCCTGTCGATCTCTCGACGCCTGGCTACGCTCCTGGGTGGCACGCTCTCGGTGGAGTCGACGCCTGGCGAGGGCTCACTGTTCACCCTCTACCTGCCCGTGCGCCACGCGGATGCATAGGTGATCCCTAGATCAGACCGGCGCGGATGAGTTCTTCCTTGGCACGCGCGAGCGTTCCGCCCGTGAGCAACAGCTTGTACTTGGTGCCCGCTGCCTTGATGGTGATGTAGTCGGGATCGTCCGCGCCTTCATCACGCGTCATCCCGGCGTGAAGCTTCATCTTCTCGATTGTACGTCGGTCGATCATGAAGTTGCCGGGTGTCTCGGCAAGCGCGACATCGGGTGTCATCTGCCAGTAACGCTCGGCATAGCTGAACGCCGCGCCCATTTGCGCGCCCCATTGCTTGAAGAAGCCGCCGCCCTCGGATTTGGTGTCGGCCCGCGCGTCCTCGATGGCGGCCTTGAGCATCGCGCTTGTGAGCTGCGCGAAGACGAGGCGGGTGTTCGTGATGACAAGCGTGTAGGCGGTGTGCTTGAGCCCCATGAAGCCGCTCGCGATCGTGAGGCCAGCCATCACCGTTACGATCTGCTCCGCCGAGGATGGTGAGGGCGGGGGAGCAGGGGCGGAGGCAGTTGGCGAGCCACATCCGGTGCAGAAAGTGTTGCCGGCTACGAGCTCGGCTCCACAGTTCGGGCAGAAGCCTGCCGTTTGCTCAGTCATCGCACGCCCTCCCGTCGGCGACCATTATCCCAACTGTACCGCTCCATCGTTTGCCCGACCAGGGCTTCCTCGCTATACTCGCGAGTGCGCTCCACGCCCTTCCAGGATGCGCGCGCGGAGAGTTGTCCGAGTGGTTTAAGGAGCACGACTGGAAATCGTGTATGCGGCGTTAAACCGTATCCAGGGTTCGAATCCCTGACTCTCCGCCAGTTGATCCCTCCGACCGTCACGGTCGTTCTCATGTCCTCAATGGAGGTCCGACATGATGTACCTCAACTCAGCCCTGGGTTTCGTACTGCTCTTCGGGGGCGGTGAGCTACTCGTGCGCGGCGCCATCGCGGTGTCGCGACGCTTCGGGCTGTCGCCGCTGCTCATCGGCATGACGGTCGTGGCGTGGTGCACGTCCGCTCCGGAACTCGTGGTGAGCATGGGTGCCGCGATCAAGGGTCAGTCCGACATCGCCATCGGAAACGTCGTGGGCAGCAACATCTTCAACATCCTCGGCGTTCTCGGAGTGGCTGCGCTCATCACGCCGATCGTCGTGAACCCCAAGGGCCTTCGTCGCGACATGACCTGGATGCTCGCGGCATCCTTCGCGCTGGCGCTCCTCGCGCTCGGCGGCGAGATCGGGCGCGTCGCAGGCGCGGTGCTGTTGGTCGCAGTTGCTGTCTACGTCTGGTACTCGTACCGCATCGAGTCCTCAAAGGCAGGGGAGCCCTCGGCCGAGGTGCACATCCATGAAGCCGAGGAGCTCGAAGCGCCGCAGTCGATCTGGGTCGGAATCGGCTTCTTCGCCGCAGGGCTCGTTGCCCTGGTTGTCGGGTCGCGTCTGCTGATCTCAGGCGCCACCGAAATCGCGCTTCAGCTCGGCATTTCCGAGGCAGTCATCGCGCTCACGCTGGTTGCGGTCGGAACGTCCCTTCCGGAGCTCGCCACGAGCGTGGTCGCAGCTGTGCGCGGACACTCCGATGTGGCTGTGGGCAACGCGGTTGGCAGCAACCTCTTCAACATCCTCGGTATTCTCGGCCTCACGTCGCTGGTGCGTCCGATAGCGGTAGCCGAGCAGATCGCACGCTTTGACGTCTGGGTGATGGTGGCGGTGGCGGTGCTCGTCACTGCGGTGCTGCTTGGAAAGGGGAGGATCGGGCGTCTCGTGGGGGCGGTCTTCGTTGCCCTCTACGTCGGATACCTGGTCGTCCTTTTCTAGACGCGCGGCTGCTACTACGCCGGGATCAAACATGGCACTCGATGCACGAGGCCTTATTGTGCGTCCCCTGTGACCATGCGGCGTAGTACGGCGTCATTTCGTGGCAACACCGACCCCGAGTAGGGCCACTGCGACTAGCAGAGATGCAGCCGCTCAGACTGCCATCTTGTCATGTCGGCTCAGTCCAGAGAACCGCGAGCGTATGCCTGTCATGGCTCACCTGTCTGCTCGGTGTTTCGCGGCATGACTCCTTATACTCGTGACGCGGCACGCGAGTTGTCCGAGCAGGGCTACCTCGCTATACTGCGGAACGCCGCTCTTTCAGTGAGAGCGCTGCATCCCTGCGGAGGGGTGGCAGAGTGGTTGAATGCGGCAGTCTCGAAAACTGTTTAGGAGGTATCCCCTCCTACGAGGGTTCGAATCCCTCCCCCTCCGCCAGCTAGATATAAAGATGCCCGCTCCCGATAGGGGCGGGCATCGTCATTGGCCGGTCTCTCTCACCGTCGTCGTCTCGCGGCCGGCCGTCGTTCGACCTCGGCCATCTGGCAGCTCGGGCTGACTGATTTCGCCATACTCGGCACGGTCTTCGCTCAGGGTGAGACCACTGCTGACGCGGCACAGCCGCTTGAACACCGGACGGTTGATGACTGCGTTCGATCGACTCGGAACAGCGCTTCTGTGGGTGCCGCTGCTCTTGGTGGCTCTGCTCGGTATGCATTGTACGGAGATCACCTGTCGGCCGTGCGTGGATTCAGAAGTCACCGCCAGGGAGCGCAGCACGATCCCCATGGTCGTTCCACCAGCGATCAGCCCGGCACCCGGCTGGTCCGCCAACGCCGTCACGGCGCTGGCTTTGAGATACATCGGAACACCACCCAGCACCGACGTGTCCGCTGTCACTTCACGCCTGAGAATCTGAGACGGTCGCGCACTTCACCGTCCTCAGTATCCCTAGACGCACGGCTCCGCGGTGTTCTCCGCCTCCGTGTGTTACTCCCGAACGGAGCACTCAGCGTGAAGAGAATCCTTAGACCAATGCGTCTCACTGTGGCTGCAGTCGCCGTGGTGGCTGCAGCAGTGATCGCAGGCTGTGGGGCACAATCGGGCCCCGCGAGTAGCCTTGCCGTGAACGCCGTCATGGCAGACCCTGCCGCGTACTCCGGTCAGATCGCGATCGAGGGCGTGGTTCAAGACGTGGACCCGGCCTCGGGGTCGCTGGCGGTCATCGATACCACCGAGTACGCGACCTGCGGACTTACGCCCTGCAATACAGCAGGAATACTACGGCTCGCCGTCCCCACGTCCGGCCAGGCCCCCAACGGGGCGACTTACACCGGCACGATGCCGGCACTAGAAGACGTCGTCGTGGTCGTGGGCGAATTCAAGACTGCCGAGCAGGGACTCTATCTCGACGTCGCCCGCATCGAAAAGGGCGGCTCGCCGCTCCTCACCAAGAGGTAGGCGACCATGAATGATTTCCGACTTATCATGCGCAACCTCTTTGGCAGCAGGAGTCGCTTCGCGCTCACGCTGGTCGGCATCACCCTGGGGATTACGGCCCTCGTCGTGATGATCAGCCTGGGCACCGGTCTGCGCACGCAGATTGACAAGCAAGCGTCCGATCTGGGTGCGAATCTCGTGGTCACGCCAAAGGGCTGGTGCGCCTACGAGCAGGTCAAGGTGCTCTCCGGCAACCAGCTGCCCGACGCCATTCCACCAGAGGAACTCGTCAAGATCGAGGCGGTCGAGGGTATCGAGACCCTGCCGTACCTGACTGTGGGATCAGCCATCGAGAACGAGCCGGTTCCGGTCACGGGAATCCTTATGGCCGATACCGTTGAGATGAAGCGCTGGTCGGTCGAGAAGGGTGACGTACCCACCGATGGGACCCCGACGATTCTCGCCGGATCATCCATCGCCGAATCCTTCGATCTTGCACCCGGTGACCCGGTCACGCTCCGTGGCGTGGAGTTCACCGTCGCGGGCTTGATCGCCGAGACGGGCACCCGCGATGACGCGGTGCTCTTCATCCCCCTCGACGTCGCGCACGAGGTCTACGAGACCGACGGCCGAGTGTCATTCGTCGCTATCAAAGTCGACGACGTCAGCAAGGTCGACCTCGCCGCCCAGCGCATCTCGGATGCGGCCAACGTCGCGGTCGTCTCGGACAAGCAGCTGCTCGCCTCGGTGCTGAGCGTGGTGGACAGCGTGGGCACCACCTTGCGCATCATCGCGGCGGTCGCGATCCTCACGGCTGCCTTCGGTATCGTCAACACGATGCTCATGGCGACCTTCGAGCGTCGTCGGGACATCGGAATCCTGAAGTCCATCGGCAGTTCGAATGCACGGATCTTCCGGCTGTTCCTCTTTGAGGCCGGTGCGTACGGGTTCATAGGCGGCGTGGTGGGGCTCATCGTTGGCGTGATCGCCTCGAGACTCATCACTCCCTACATCGCAAGCAACGAGTTCACTGCGTTCGTAGGTAGCGCGACCGTGGACGCCATCCCGCCTTTCAGCCAGATGGGCCTGATACTCCTGGGCTCCGTTGTTGTCGCCGCTGTTGCGGGCGTCTATCCGGCCATGCGCGCCGCGCGCCTGACTCCCGTGGAGGCGATCAGCTATGAATAGCATCATGAAGGTTCAAGGGGTCCACAAGACGTACAACGGCCGCTCGGTCCCGACAACCGCCCTCCGAGGGGTGAATCTCGAGATCGAAGCGGGCTCGTTCACCTGCCTTGTGGGGCCCTCGGGACACGGCAAGAGCACGCTGTTGCACCTGCTTGGCGGACTCGACCGTCCATGCGAGGGCAGCATCGAAGCGTTTGGGCAGCGGCTCGAGCATATGTCCGACGCCGAGCTGGCGCGCTTCAGGGCGCACAAAGTGGGCTTTGTGTTCCAATTCTTCAATCTCCTCAAAGGGCTGACCGTCGCCGAGAACGTCGAGGTGGCGATGATGTTCGCGGGACTCCCAGCCAAGGAACAGTCCAAGCGTGCCGCCGAGCTGCTGGAGTCAGTGGGCTTGGGCGACAAGATGAAGGCACGAGCGAACGAACTGTCCGGAGGTCAGATGCAGCGGGTGGCGATCGCGCGAGCGCTGGCCAACGATCCCGACGTGTTGCTTCTCGACGAGCCCACCGGAAACCTGGATACGGTCTCTGAGGGCGAGGTTCTCGGCATTCTGGACGAGCTGCACCGCCAAGGGCGCACGATCGTCATGGTGACGCACGGTGCCGAGGTTGCGGCACGGGCGCAGCGCATCGTGGAGGTGAGGGACGGCAGGGTCTCGGTCTGAATCCCCCTCGAAGACTGTGTAGCGGGTATCCCCTCCTACGAGGGTTCGAATCCCTCCCCCTCCGCCACAAGTAATATCAACACGACCCCGACGCTGAGTAGGCGCCGGGGTCGTGTTCTTGTATATGCGCCTGTTGGGGAAGCCGAGCTGTTGGCCGGTCAGTCGTTCTTGTAGGTGTACACCTTGTCTTTGTACCGTACGGCGGTGACTTCCTCGCCGTTCTCAAGAGTCACCGTCGCATGGACGAGCTGGTTGTCGTAGACATCCTTAGTGTCGATCCCGTTACTGTCGAGGATCATGCGGTCCATCATTATCTGGGCCTCATGGGGTGAGGTATTGACTTCGAGCGACTTCACGGAGGTACCCTGCCCCTCGAAGTGGCTCCTGAACTGCTTTGACGGGTCCGGGCCGAAGCAGCCCCCGACCGCAACCAGGGAAGCGACCAGAATCGTCAGTACGAGTGCGATGCGGCAAGTCCTTACCATGGCGTACCTCCCGTGACGGTTGACGGTGCAACCTATGCCAGTGGACACCCTGCACTTCGATTCTACCTCTTGGGCTCTACCTATAGAAACTGGTCGGCTCGCAGCCTCTGAAGGGCGGTAGCGAAGGGCGCTTCACTACCGCTATCGTGGTAAGTGACAGCCAGCTTGCCTCAAAGCGAGCACGTCTTCGGAGGTGGCATTGGATCTCGCAAAACATGTAGACGACCGGATGCTGGAGTTTGAGTACGGAACAGCCGCCTTTCAACTTGGCGGTTTCCCTATCACTTCAGAGGCAGTGCGAGTACTTGATGCGGCAGGGGAGCTCCAGTGGCATGACGCCGTGACCAGGCAGGAGTGGCTGGTATGGATCGCCGCGACAGTGCGACCCGAGAACGTTCAGCCTGTATCGACAACGGTTGAAACCACCGCGAGTGCGCAGCCGGGTGTGGTACGGCGGGCTCTCGACCGCGTTGACACATGGATGGGGGTCACGCGGCGCGAGCGCATCTTGATTCTCGTTAGCGCGGCACTTCTGCTGGCGATGATGTGGGTCCAGGCCGGCAGTCTCGGCTTCTTAGCACTTGTGGTGCTGTCTCCTGCGGTGTGCTTCGGAGCCATCATCTGGGCAGCCAGGCGAACCATCGGCTGGGAACGGGCCGAGGCAGGGGACATGCGCCGGGCATTCATCCTGACTTCGACCGTCGGGATGCTTGCTAGTGTGGTCCTGGGGTTCGTCGTGGCCGAGGGCATGCTGAGAGTAGTGGTCGTTGCGCCGATTGTTGAGGAGTTCGCGAAGGCCATTATCGCTCTGGTCATCGTCCGGCAGACGGCGCCATCCCTCCAGCGGTGGCCGTTCGTCCTTCTCACTTTTGCGGCGGCGGGGCTTGGCTTCAGTTTCGCCGAAGCCGCGCTCTACATGTCGAGCGCTGTGCCCGAGGGTGTGGGGGTCGTGCTTGTGAGTCTGGTGGTAAGAGGTGTGCTCTTCTGGGTGAATCACTCTGTGTATGCGGGTATCACCGGCCTCGGCGTTGCTATCGGAATGTCGCATACCAAATGGCGACGAGTTGCCGGACCCGTAGGCCTCGTACTGGCAATTGCCACACATGCCGCGTTCAACTCCACGGTTCAGAGCGCGGCCCGTGGCTGGCTCATGGGTCTCGTCATTGTGCCGCTGGCGATCGTTGCCGTCCTCGCGCTGCGCAGATCCCTGCGGCATAGGCCCGAGCCACTGTCGACGTCCGTCCACGCCGATGGGGTTCGCGGTCCACTCACGGCTGAGTCGTAGCGATCGCTTTCCCGCCGCTGTTCTCCTACATCTAGAGGAAAGCGGCAACAGCCAAAGTTAAGAATACTTGACAGCATGTCTGAATGCCTTTACAGTCGGAGTGTCAAACATTCCTGACATCTTTGGAGGCAGTCATGACATTCGAAGAGAAGACGACCTGGGTGGCCGCGGTGGTCATGGCGGCAGTCTCGGCGGTGTACTTCTGGGTCGTTCTCAGCCAGGTGGGCCAGGTGCCGGTCGCCGAGATCGCGTACCGGTCACCCCTCGTCATCGCGGTTGTTGCCACGGTCGTGCTCACGATCATCGGCTCCATCGCCACGGCTATCGGGTCGGCAATCGGGGCGGCAATCTCGGCCGAGGTAACCGGCATCGGCTCGGTCGACGACATCGGACGCACGGATGAGCGCGACGCCGACATCAGCCGTCGCGGCGAGCTTGTCGGCTACTATGTCTCGTCCTTCGGCGTGGTCGTCGTGCTCGGGCTCACGATGCTCGAGTACGACCACTTCTGGATTGCGAACGCGCTCTACGCATCGTTCCTGCTAGGGACGCTCGTTGCCTCCGCAGTGAAGCTCGTGGCGTATCGCAGGGGCTTCTGAGATGACCAAGCCAACGAGAGTCACAAACAACATTCGCACGCTTCGGTTCGCTAACGGCGAGATGACCCAGGCCGAGCTGGCCGACAAGGTCGGCGTCACTCGGCAAACCGTGATCGCGATCGAGCAGGGGCGCTACTCGCCTTCACTCGAGATGGCGTTCCTGATCGCCTGGGTGTTCGGCGTGCGGCTCGATGAAGCGTTCCAGTATCCGAGCGAACCGGAGGTCTCAAAATGACAGCCGAGCGCACAATCCTGCTTGTCGGCGGTACCGGGCGTACCGGCGGCCGAGTCTTGCAGCAGCTTCTTGGCCGAGGCGTGAACGTTCGCGCCATCGTGCGATCCGCCGGGCGGCTAC
>CAKMKD010000168.1 GCA_927439865.1 uncultured Coriobacteriia bacterium
GCGCGTCGAGCACCTCGTCGGCACGCTCCTCGATGAGTGCGCGCGAACGAACGATCCTCCGCCACGCGCCTGACTCGATCGCACGCTCGAAGACGAGCGAGTTGGCCACGCGGTCCTGCAGGCTATCGATACCGAGCAGCCGCGAGAGCTCGACATACTGCATGAAGTCCGGGATGTAGGTGTGATACGTCTGCACATTCGGGAGCCGGAGCGCGCGGCATGCGAGGAGCGCGATGACTCCCATTGAAAGCGGCGTGTGGATGTGAACAAGGTCCGGTTTGAAGCGCGAGAGCTCCCTGGCCATAGACATGATCGTCGGCAATGCGACTCGTGTCGCCTTGTTGGTCGCGAAGCTAAAGCTCGGGTACCGACGGACGCGTATGCCCTCGACCGGTGAATCGACGTACGACCCGTACTTGGGGCCGATGATGAGAATCTCGTGACCCCTCGATGCCAGTATGGTGGTGTGGGCGTCGATGCTCGTCACGACGCCGTTCACCTCGGGCAGGTAGGTATCGGTCACAACCACGATGCGCACGGAATCACCTCTTCGTCTGAAGCATGTCGACACGAGTGTATGCCACGCGGAAGCCGAGGCGCTCCATGTTGCGCTGCGACCCGCCGCCGGGACGCGCCTCGCTCACCGCAAGACCACAACCGGCCTCGCGTGCGAGCTGCAACCGCCGTCGCTGCATCGCAACCTGGATTCCCCGACCACGAAACGGGATGAGCGTGGTATCGGCCGACAGCCAGGCGACCCCCGAGCGCACCGCAAGCTCACCGGTTCCCGCAGGCTGCCCATCGACCCACGCAAGAAGTCGCACGATATTCTCCTGCCTGGCCACGGCTTCGCCGAGACGGAGATCGCTCGGCGAAGGGACGTTGTCGGCCGCGAACCCGCGGGCAACCGTCTCGCCCCACAGCTGGTACTCCTCGGGCATGCATACGCGGATGTCCAGGGCAGGATCCGGTTCGGGTAGCAGGTCGGAGTCCAGGATCTCGCGAATCAGAACGTTCTCGAATCCCTCGACCGCGTAGCCACGAACGGAAAGCTCAGTCGCGAGTGAGGGGTCAGCCATGGGGCACACGTTCACCCGCACCGATGCGCTGTGTCCGCCGAAGAACGCCTCGAGTTCATCCACGTGCTCGGCCGTCACCGGCCCCTCGAACCCCAGGCCTGTGGCCTGATTGAGAGGGCCATCGGGGCTGCACACCGCAGCGCACCCCCCGGCGACCCAGATCGCCTCGGGCCGATCCTCGGGATGTGCGCGCTGAGCAGCGACAACGAAGCGCTCATTCTCCTCGGCGGAGAGGCGCTCAATGCGCGCGGCGAGAGCGACGTCGGCGAACACCACGGGCATCCTAGTTTCCTTCCGCGTCCAGCGGCTGCACCGCTGACTCGAAGTACACGTGAGCCGCCTCCGGCAGCTCGTGGTAGTCACGATCGCCGACGAACTCACCCATGTCGCGCGAGTTGAAGGTGTCCCAGAACAGCACCGTGCTGCCCTCGAGCACGCCGGCTCGCGCATGGGCGACGAGCGCGGCCATCGTCTTACCCGTGTACGTCCCTTCGAGACGGATGCTCTCCCCCGCCGCAAGCTCCACAGCATCCATGCCCTCCGGCGTGAATCGCGCATACCCTTCGCCGAAGAACCCGGGCACGACTTCGATGTT
The DNA here is from genome assembly GCA_927439865.1 of uncultured Coriobacteriia bacterium. GTDB lineage: Bacteria > Actinomycetota > Coriobacteriia > Anaerosomatales > Anaerosomataceae > UBA2286. The sequence goes on from CAKMKD010000168.1 coordinate 1,675, forward strand.
CATGCGCGATGCGATGTCAGGCGGAATCTCCGCGCCTCGTTCCCGAAGGAGCTCGATGGTCGCGCTGAGCAGCGCGTGCAGCGCGTCAATGTTCGCGATGGTGTCGGGGACGACCCGCACTGCGCGCACCACGGGCGTGAACCCGCCGAGCGCCATCCCGAGTGCGACTCCGGCCGCCGTGCCCATGGAGCCGAGCGGCAGATAGATGACGTCGGGCGAGGGCGCATCTCCGCGCTCGATCTGCCCCGCAAGCTCAAGCCCCGCGTTGACGAACCCGGCAGTGCTCAACGCCGATGTCCCGCCGAACGGAATCACGTACGGCGCCATGCCCGTGCGCTCGAGCAGCTCGGAGGCGAGGGTCTCAGCATCCTTCGAAGCGGCCTCGTAGTCGCCGTGCAGGCGAACCGCCGCCCCGGAAGCGAGGTGCGTGAGAAGGTTCCGACGCACGTAGCGAGCGTTCGGCTGCCGCGTCAGCATCGACGTAACGTGGAAGCCGAGTGCGCCGCCGTAGACGGCCGTCGCAACCGCATGATTCGATCCGGCCGCGCCGAACGTGATGATCTCTCTCGCCCCTTGCGCCAGTGCGTCGCCGAGAAGAACCTCGAGCTTGCGCACCTTGTTGCCGCCGTACGGCGAAGCGCTCAGGTCATCCCGCTTCACATAGAGCGGCCCCGACCCGATCGAGGCTGCAAGGCGAGGTAGCTCCTGCACCGGCGTTGGCCACACTCCGATCGGTGCACACGGCAGCGTGTCTCGCAGCGATGGAAACGCCGCCAGAAGCGGCCAGGCGCCGTTCGCGATCACTTCTTCTCCGTGAACCCAACAACGACCCACGTGCCAGAGCGCTGATCCGTGCGGAGCGAGATGAGACCCATCTTCTCGGCGTCTTGCAAGAGGTCCGAGAAGGAGCGGTACCCGTAGCTCGTCTCCGAGAATTGCGGCTGCTTGCGCTTCATGGTGTCTTTCACCATCGACGAGTACATGACGTCCTTGTTCTCGCGCTGCAGCGCCTGGATCGACTCAGTGAGCAGCGATATGGCGGGGCGCTTCGCCTTGGGAATCGTCGAAGCAGCCACGCTTGAGGCTACCGGCTTTGTCACGATGTCCTCGTAGTAGATGAACTCGTCGCAGTTCGCCGCCAGCAAATCGCTTGTGGAGTCCTTCATTCCGACCCCGATCACCGACTTGCCGTTTTCCTTGAGCTTGGCGACGAGCGGCGTGAAGTCCGAGTCACCCGAGACGACAACGAAGGTGTCGATGTGCTCCTTCGCGTAGCAGAGGTCGAGGGCGTCAACAGCGAGCTGAATGTCCGCGTAGTTCTTGCCGGTCATACCTCTCTCGGGAATCTCCATCATCTGAATGCCGAGGTCGTGCATGACCTCGCGGTACTTCGAGAAGCGCCCCCAGTCTGCGTACGCGCGCTTGACGATAACCTTGCCCTTCTCCACGAGCCGCTCGATCACGGGACGAATCTCGAAGCCGGCGTCACCTGTCGGCTTCGGTAGTCGTCGGTTGTGTCCGGAGGGAGCAGGAGCTCCCGAACGCTCGTACCCCAGTGCAAGATTCTCGAAGTCGATGAGCACGGCAAGGGAATGTGCCTCGTCTGCCATGGTTCCTCCCGATGTGCCGGGCGGCGGAATGCCTGCCCACAACCATCGTACCCCATCCTCGATGCAACAGAGCGGCCCCGGTGGGACCGCTCTGTTCTGGATACCGTGCACCACGTACTCTGGTCTACTGCTCGGTCACGACCGCGCATCCGCCACAAGCGCCGCCCGCGCCACCAGCGCCACCGACCATGCCACCGCGACCACCCGCGCCGCGACCCTTACCGGCCCAGCTCGGCGGTCCCACTTCATCGGTCGTGACACGCTCTGCTACGCGATCGGCCATCTGCACGAGGTACGCGTCGGCCTGGTCCTGCGTGAGCGTTCCGTCCTTCACCTTGCCGTCGAGCAACGTCTTGCGTGCCTCGAGCGCCTTGGCCACTACGGCATCCGTGTCCACACCGTTTGCTTCGGCGATGTCAGAAATCGAGGAGCCGCTGGCACGTTCGGCCTGGATGTCCTCGGTGGAGAGCCCCGTCATCGTTGCCAGGATGTCGACCATGCGACCGCCGGCGTCACGGATGCTCTGACCCATGTGAAGCCCGCCTGCGAGCACGGGATTCGCCGGCTGCGCGTCAGCGGGCGCGGCGTAGGCGAACCCTACGCTTCCAAGCATGAGTCCGGCAATCAGCCCGACTGCAACAAGGGCAATCGACTTGCTTCGTTTCATGTCCTGCACCTCCTAGTTGATTCTGCCCGGGTGGGCTTGTACGCTTCTGAGTCTGTCCCCCGGGTATGTAGTCGATGTGAACCGCGGGTTGTCGTCTCGTGAAGTCGCTAACGAATAGGAGCACCGATGGTAGCGCAGCGGTTTGACCCGGCTAAGCTCGACCGGCTCAACGACGTGGAGCGCCTCGTCGATCTCGACCCGGATGCGCTCTGGCAGGCGTTCGGGGTGCCGGATTCCACGACCGTTGTGGAAATCGGTGCGGGAACAGGCATGTTCGCCCGCGAATTCGCGAACCGCATGCGCGCTGGAACTCTGTACGCTGTGGACTCAGAACCGACGATGCTCGCTTGGATGCGTGAGCATCTCACCCCGGGCGCGGGCGCCACGATCGCGGTCACCGATGCGGACGCCGCCGCCACTCCACTGCCCGACGGTATCGCTGACCTGGTGTACTCGATCAATCTGCACCACGAACTAAGAGACCCGCTGGCGATGCTGACCGAGGGCCGAAGACTGCTCCGCATCGGCGGCGTTGTCGCAATCGTCGACTGGAAGCGTGAGCCCACTCCTACCGGACCGCCGCTTGAGCACCGCATCGGGGCCGAGGAGATCGCGCAGCAGCTGGAGCGTTCAGGCTTCGGTGAGATTCGAACGCACGATGTGCTCAGGTACCACAGCGTCGTCACCGGAGTCGCTGCGGGCTAGTCCTCCCAGAGCCTGGGGATGTCACGCTCCTCGTGCTCCGGCTCGTCGAGGCTGCCGGAACCCACCGTCTTGCCTCGGCCGTACTTGAGGCCGGTCAGCGCCGAGATGAGGAACGCGATGGACAGGATCCAGAGCCAGGGTTGCCCGAGCGTAAGGCCGAGGAAATCGCCGGCAAGACCGATCAGCAGCACCGCGAGATTGAGCAGCCAGTAACGCCATGCGCGCTGATCTTTCACGCGATCGCCGAGATGGTGTCCCACAAACCAGCCGACGACAGCGCCGGCGAGCAACCCGAGCAATGCGAGAACGACGTCCATGCTGCACCTTCTTCCGGATACCCCGCCATCGTGACAGAGCGCGGGCGCAAGCGGAATGCGGCGATTTGCCAGAAGGGTACCGCACCACGCGAACGTTTGGGTATGCTATCAGAGTGACTCAGCGAGCGGGCGCATATGCGTTGGACACACGAGACTATGCAATTCAAGAAGCGCGTCGTCCGATCGGAGCCTGTCTGTGTGATACGACGACGAAGGAGCTGGCATGACTCGAACGCGTACGGTCATCATGGGTGCCGCCGGTCGTGACTTCCACGACTTCCTCGTGCGGTACCGGGACGACGAGACCACCGAAATCGTTGCATTCACCGCCACACAGATTCCCGGCATCGACGGACGCACGTTCCCGCCCGAGCTTGCCGGCCCGCTCTATCCCGAAGGCATCCCGATCGTCCACGAACGCGAACTGACCGCGCTGATCCGCGATCGCGGTGTAGAGCGCGTCATCTTCGCCTACAGCGACATCGCGCATGTCGACCTCATGCACAAGGCATCGCTCGTAATCGCCGAGGGTGCCGACTTCATGCTGCTCGGCGCGGATCCCACCATGATCGCCTCGGTCAAACCCGTCATCTCTGTGTGCGCGGTGCGCACCGGCGTTGGCAAGAGCGGCATCTCGAAGCGCGTGGTGGAGGCGCTCAAGAAGCGTGGACTGCGTGCTGTGGACATCCGACACCCCATGCCCTATCGCGACTTGCTCAAGATGCGCGTTGAACGGTACGCCAGCATCGAAGACCTTGACGGCTACGGCGTGACCATCGAGGAGCGCGAGGAGTATGAGCACCTCGTGATCGCAGGAATCATCGTCTACGCCGGCGTCGATTACGAAGCCATCCTGCGCGAAGCCGAGAAGGAAGCCGACGTCATCATCTGGGACGGAGGCAACAACGATCTGCCGTTCTACAAGTCCGATCTTGAGATCGTGGCCCTCGATCCACACCGTCCCGGGCATGAACGGCTCTACTACCCGGGAGAATCGAACTTCCTGCGCGCCGACGTACTCGTCATCAACAAGGTCAACACAGCAGACCCGGATGCTGTTGCTGGACTGCGGGAGATCTCGGCGAAGCTCAATCAGGACGCCACACTCGTGGAGACCGCTTCGACCATCACGCTTGATGATCCGGAGAGCGTGCGGGGAAAACGAGTACTCGTGATCGAGGACGGCCCCACGGTAACCCACGGCGGCATGCCATACGGCGCCGGAGCCATTGCGGCACGCGAGGCCGGTGCTGCAGTACTGGTTGATCCCCGGCCGTCGGCAGTGGGCTCGATAGCGGAGACTCTCGAGGCATACCCGCACCTCACCGAGGTGCTGCCGGCGATGGGATACTCGGCAGAGCAGCTACGAGACCTTGAGCTCACAGTTGCCGGTGCCGAGTGCGACGTCGTTGTCATCGCCACACCGATCGACCTGTCGCGGCTCATCGACATCCCACAACCGGCGGTGCGTGCGACGTACGCCGTGACCGATGTGTCGGAGCCGACGATCGGCCACATCGTGGATGTGTTCTGCGAGCAGCACGATCTAGGCTAGGAAGTCACATCCGCGGCCGCCGTGCCTGTTGGTGCGGCGGTCGCTTCGCGCCCGAAACTTAGCGCTCGTCGCCCCAGAAGCTCACGGCGACCATCCCGGGCCCTACGTGCGCGCCGATGACGGGACCGATCTCGAGGAAGAGCACCTCGCTCGGCGAGAAGCGCTCCTCCACCATGGCGCGCACCTTCTCGGCGTCTTCCGGGGCATCGGCGTGACCGACGATGACCGTTCCGACCGGCAGCTCGATTCGCTCGGCCATGATGTCGATGAGCGCCGAGAGTGACTTCTTCCGTCCGCGCACGCTCCGCTTGAGCGACAGCTTGCCCTCGCGGTCGAGGAGTAGGATCGGCTTGATGTCGAGCATGGCCCCGGCCACCGCTGCGGCGTCCGAGATTCGACCTCCGCGCTTGAGCGACTCAAGGTTGTCGAGGGTGAAGTAGCCGTTGGCGCGCATGCGGGCGGTCTCCGCCCAGGCCACGAGCTCATCCGCACTCGCGCCCTCTGCGAGCATACGCGCCGCCTCGTACACGACGAGTCCCTCGGCGATCGAGGCGGAGAGCGTGTCGAGCACGCGGATGTCGGCGTCCGGGAACTCCTCAAGCACCGCTTCGCGTATCAGGTAGGCGCTGTCGAAGGTACCCGAGAGCCCCGAGGTGAACCCGAGGTAGATGGCCGTGCGGCCTTCTCGGGCAGCTGAACGAAACGCCTCGAGAAGCGCCGCCCGCGGAATCTGAGCAGTTGTCGGTTCGCCACCTGCGCGCATCGCATCATAGAAGGAGCGGTGCGGGAACGTGCGCCCGAAATCGTCCTCACGATCCTGGCCAGCGATCGTGAACGGAAAGTGCAGCTCGTACACGTCGAGAGACGCGACGATCTCCGCCGTGAGGTCCGAGCATGAGTCAATGATGAGCATGGGACGAGCGGTCACTACGGTTCCTTTCAGGACACGGACTTATGCATTTCCTCGACGGTACTATAGACGAGCCCGGCCGTTGACGGCCCGACGTGCGTGCCTATGGCCGGACCGATGGGTATCACCTGCGGCGCCACGCCGGTGACTGCCTCCACGAGACCCGCAAGCTCGTTGCCCTCTTCCTCGTCATCGATGTGATGCACGATTGCATCGACGAAGCCCTTGGCATCGATGTCCCGCTGGAACGCTGCAACGATCTCGGCCAGCGCCTTGCGCTTGGTGCGAACCTTCGAGAAGACCTCGGTCTTGCCGTCGACGACCGTGAGGATCGGACGAATCTGAAGCAGCGTACCGAGCAGTGCCTGGGCGCCGCCCATTCGGCCACCCCGGTGAAGGTATTCAAGGGTGTCGGGTACGAACAGGAACCTCGTTCGGTCTATCGTCCGCCTGGCTGCCTCGGTCGCACTGGCAAGGTCCGCGCCGTCTGCGACAGCACGTGCTGCCGCGAGCACCGCAAAGCCAAGCTCCATGCAGTTCGAGCGCGAATCGATGAGCTCGATGCGCGCGTCCGGGTGGCGTTCGAGCACCATGTCGCGGGCAAGGAGCGCAGTCGAGTACGTCCCGCTCATCTCGGATGAGAGGAAGATCGCCAACACCTCATTGCCGCTCGCGACCGGTGTCTCTAACGCAGTGAGGAGCGCTTCAACGGAAGGCTGCGAGGACGTCGGGAATGCCTTCGAGGCCGCAAGGGCGCCGTAGAACTTCGCGACGATCGGTGTGTCCTCCACGTACTCGATGCCATCGAGCGAGACCGAGAGCGGCACGACGCCGATCCCGTAACGCTCGCGATCGGCGAGAGGCAGATACGACGTGCTGTCCGTGATGACGGTGACGGCCATGGCTCCTCCTCAAGCGTCCGGGCGACCCCCCTATCCTGGCGGTTCATGCTCCGCGCGTCCAGGCGCAGCGAATGTGCGGCGCCTGGCACTTGCGGAGAAGGGGGCGGGATGGTCACACTCTTCGCAGCGCACTCACAAGGAGGTCCCATGGAATCCTCGGCACACGAACCCGCAGCAGCACAGAATCGTGCTCCACGCGCCAGGAAGGCACGGGCTCTGCTCGTGCTCGGCATGGTGGTCGCACTCGGTATCTCGTACGGGGCGTACACGCTGGCGGGGTATTCGTGGGCCCAGGTCGTCGATTACGCAAGTCCCTTCTCGGCGATGCCAACGAGTACCTTCACGGGTACACGACCACCGCTGTCCATTCCGGTACCGGATGCTACGCCCCGCCGAGTCGTGCTCGTACTGATCGACGGGCTCACCGACGCCGCATCTCGCACCATGCCGAGCATCAACGCGCTGCGTGACGGCGGCAATGACGTTGCACTCACGGTGCCCCAGCCGAGTCTCTCCTACCCCACGTGGACGACCATTCTTACCGGCGCTCCCCCGAACATCAGCGGCGTCACGACGAATTGGTACGAGAAGCGCGTCGCCGTCGAATCCCTCTTCGATGTGGCGGCCGGCTCCGGTCGCACGCTCGTGGTGGCAGGCGCGACCGATCTTGAAATGCTGTTCGGCATCTCAGCCCTCACCGATACCGCGGCGTTCACGGACTGGGAGAAGAGCGGCTACTTCACCGACGACATCGTTGACGATGCGCTCTCCCTTGCGAAGGGTGCCGAGTCGGAGTTCATCTTCGCGCTCTTCCCTGATGTCGACGAAGCCGGTCACGCGTCCGGCGCAGCCTCGGCCGAGTACGCTGCCGTCGTCGCCAAGGTCGATGCCGACCTCGCCCGGCTCATCGAAGGCCTCGATGACGGCGAGACCGTCTTCGTCGTGCTGCCGGATCACGGCCACGTCCCCGCCGGGGGTCATGGCGGCTGGGAGGATCCCGTCATCCATACCTCGGCAACGTTCGCCGGACCCGGCGTGAAGCCCGGAACGTCGTCGGCACGGCTCGAGGACATCGCTCCCACCATCGCCGTGCTTGCCGGCCTGCAGGCTCCCCAGTACGCCGCTGGCCTCGCCTCGCCAGACGTGCTCGCCGATTCGAATGGGCGTGCGAAAGACGCCGACTTCGTGCGGGCCGTCGGGTTCACCCTGGCGTACGCGCGCACACTCAACGGCCAGGCCGCGATCGCGGACCTGGAGTCGTTCGCCTCGGCAGAGGACCTCGATAACGTCATCTCAGCTGCTGAGAGCGCCCGCATGAAGGCGGATCGCGCCGACCGGTTCCCGATGGCGCTTGGTATCGCGCTTGCCGCGATCGCCATCCTCGCCGTCATCGGGTCCGCATCGTGGCGCGCGCTCGCCGCAGCGCTGTCCGGTTCGGCGGTGTACTTCGCGGTGTACAACGCGCTCTTCTTCCTGCTCCACGGCTATGCGTGGTCGCTCTCCGCGTTCAACGAGGAGTCGGCGATACAGGCGTTCTTCAACGGCCGAATGATCGAAGCGGTCATCGCGGGACTCATCGGCTGCGTGGTCGCTGCCGAGGTGTACCTGGCGCTCCGACCAGAACCTCGCGGAGTCCGCGAAGGATTCACCGCCGGATGGCTGTCGCTCGGCGTGGCGACCAGTCTCGCAATCCAGTCGCTCCTCGGCCTGCAGGTCGCATGGTTCCTGTGGCAGTGGGGCGCGAAGACCGTGTGGCGACTGCCTGACCTGAAGTGGGGTTTCAAGTACGACCTCGACCTCATTCAGATCACGGCGCTGGCGGGCGTGGCGCTTCTCGGCCCGGCAGTGACGTACCTCATCGGCCGATTCCATCCGCGCGTGAAGCGGGCCTAGCACGACCGTTCGTCGTGAGCGCACTGGAAAAGGTGACCGAGTACACTCATGAACCGCCGGGCGGCGCCGATACTCACACAGTAGCCTCGCACAGGAGCCCGACATGGTCAGCGCACTCGCAAGCATCCCGCTTCTCCGGCAGCACATCGATGCCGAGGAAGACCTCGTCCGAATCGTCGTGAACGCCCGTTCTCGCGTCGAGGCCAACCTGGCGCTCGGCATCCTGCGAGAATCCGTGTCCGAGCGAGTGCTTGTAGCGGCCCTCAATCTGCGAGAAGTGCTCGACTCACTCCCCGGCTATCCGTGCTCGATGGCTGTCGACGAGACGACGCTCGCCAAGATCGTGGGACTTGAGAAGAACCACACGGCATGGACGAAGCCGCTTGACGATGATCCGGACATCACGCTCACCGTGTCGACCGCCGGCAACTTCTGCTTCGACCTGGTCATCGGCGTGGATGGTCGCAACATCTTCTGGACACCACCCTCCGCCGAGGAGGACTTCGTCCACCCGGAACTGCTCGATGCATGCCTCGAGCGCGAGGCGCTGCTGCCGGCCATCATCTCGCTCACTGAAGACATGGGTCTCGTATTCAACCCGCGCTTCTACATGTCGGTCGATGACTGGAACCTCGATCATCTCCAGGAGAGCTTCGAGGACTTCCGGTCGATCTTCTAGGTTCGCTCGCCGACGCGCTCAAGCAACCACGCCATGTTGCGTCCGAGCGTATCCATCGTGCGAAGTCCCTCTTCGTCGCCCGCGACTGCGCCTGACGCTCCGCCGATTCCCAGGTTCCAGTATGAGGACCCGGGCACAATCATCTCGGAGATGAAGAAGAGGTGGTTGATAGTGTCGAGCGCGTGAATCGCACCCGCCCGGCGCACCGCGACCACACCCGCCCCTACCTTGCGACGCAGCATCTCGGGGTTCGCTCGGCCAACATAGCCGAGGCGGTCGATGAACGCTTTCGTCTCGGCTGTGACGTCAGCGAAGTACACCGGCGACCCGATGATGATGCCGTCCGCCCCGTCGGCGGCTTCGATGCACTCGTTGCCGAAGTCCTTGAGCCCCGAGCATCGGTGATCGAGCGTCTCCCGGCACTTCATGCACGCGGTGCAGCCGTGCACCTTCTTGCCGGCCATCTGGATGAGCTCGGTCTCGATTCCCGCCGAGCGGATCTCGGCGAGCACGCGCTCGAGCAGGATAGCGGTGTTGCCGTCCGCGCGTGCACTACCGTTAAATGCTACAACCTTCATGAGGTGCTCCCGTCGATTGTCAGATCTCGCTGCTCGTCATCAGCCGCGCGCCTTCGGCCCGCATGGCTGCAAATGCTCGCTCCCCGTCTCCTGCCTCGACGTCCACAGCGCGGCACCCGTCGGTTATGACGGTCACGCCGAAGCCAAGCGCAACGGCGTCGCGAACCGTCGCCCGCACGCAGTAATCGGTAGCCAGGCCGAGGATGACGAGCTCGTCGACCGCGTTGCGGGCCAGGAGGTCGCCGAGTCCCGTGTCCGTGCGATGATCGTTGTCGAAGAAGCCGCTGTAGGAGTCCACGCCCGGATCCGCGCCTTTGCGCACGACGTGATCGATGCGAGCGACGTCGAGTGCCGAGTGAAAGCTCGCGCCGGGCGTAGTCTGCACGCAGTGGTCAGGCCAGAGCACCTGCGCAACACCGCCGAGCTCCACGATGTCGCCTGGAGCAGCGCCGGGGCGGTTCGATGCGAAGGAGCCGTGTTCGGCCGGATGCCAGTCTTGCGTGGCGACCACAAGACCGAACCGCGGCATCAGCGCGTTGGCAACGGCTACGACGGCATCGCCGTCCCCCACCGGGAGCGCGCCAAACGGCATGAAGTCATTCTGGATGTCGACAAGGATCATCGCTCTCACAGCACACCGCCTTCCAGGGGGTCAAGACCGCGCGCCTTCAGAATGAGACGCGTGCGGAGCTCATGCAGTCCGAGTTCCATGCCAACAGGATACCCGTGCGGGTTGAGGAAGCGCTTGACGCTTGCATCTACCGACGCGAGCTGTGTGACGGTTCGCGCCCTGACGTCCTCCAGGGCCGGAAGCATCAGCGTGAGGTTCCCACCCCGCATGACGGGCACGAGAAGGTCCTCGGCATGCTCATCGCAGAACGCCTTACGCCGGGTGGCGTCTTCCGGGTCGACCATCACGCAGTCGGTGTCGGGCCTCTGCAGCTCGCTGAAGATCATGTCCCCCGCGAACACCCCGTCTCTGACAAACCGCCTGACCTGCAGCATCCCCGGTATCGTGACCTTGGCTGTCTGCTCGGAGACCTTGATGCGCGGCTCCCACGCTCCGCCAGGCTCGCGGACAGCCGAGAGCTTGTACACCCCGCCGAGTGATGGCGACCCCTCGGCTGTGACGAGCCGCGTGCCGACTCCCCACACGTCGATCGCAGCACGCTGATCCTTGAGACTCTCGATGAGGTACTCGTCGAGTTCGTTGCTGGCGTAGATCTTCACGTGACTGAAGCCAGCCCCGTCGAGAATCTCCCGAGCTCTGCGCGAGAGCCATGCGAGGTCGCCGGAATCGATACGGATACCGATCATCGAGTACCCACGCTCGGCCAATCGGCGACCCGCGGCGACCGCGTGTCGCACCCCGTCGAGCGTGTCGTAGGTGTCCACGAGGAACGCCGCGTTGTTCGGCATCGCGTCGGCGTAGGCGAGGAACGACTCCAGCTCCGAGTCGAACGCCATCACCCAGCTGTGCGCATGCGTACCGCCAACCGGAATCCCGTAGCGCTGTCCCGCAAGCACGTTGCTCGTTCCCGAGCAGCCGCCGACGTATGCGGCGCGACTTGCCGAGAGCCCTCCGTCCGGACCCTGTGCTCGCCGAAGGCCGAACTCGAGCACTGGATCCCCCTGTGCGGCCGAGCACACACGGGCCGCCTTTGTGGCAACCAGGGTCTGGAAGTTGAGGATGTTCAGAATCGCCGTTTCAACGAGCTGGCTCTGCGCGATGGGACCCGTCACTCGCACCAGCGGCTCGTGTGGGAAGACGACCGTGCCTTCAAGAACGGCTTCGACGTCGCAGCTGAATCGGAAGCCACGCAACCACTGCAGGAACTCGGGGACGAAAAGCGGCTCGCCATCGTTGCCGGTCAGCGTGCCGAGATACGCAACGTCATCTGCCGAGAAGTGGATTCCGGCGAGGTAATCCACGACCTGTTCGAGTCCGCAGGCAACCGCATAGCCCCCACCGAACGGGGTGCGGCGGAATGACGCGTGAAAGCACGCTTCCGTATCGGCGATACCTGCGCGCCAGTACGCGTAGGCCATCGTGATCTGGTAGAGGTCGGTCAACATCACCGGTACGTGTGCTCGAGCTTCGGGTGTCATGATCGCTCCCTCTCGGCGCCTGTCTCCACGGTACCCCGAACCGGCGCGACGCGCACATCGAACGAGGAGTACTATTCTAGTGTGCCGTCATGGCCGAGCAGGCCCGCACACAGACCGATTATGTGATCAACAACGCCACGGGGACGCCATAGCCACGAAGGCCTGCCTCCAGCGGATACCCGCACTCACGCTCACGACAGCATGCGCTCGCTGTCGTGAGCGCATGCGACCCGGACAAGGCGCATCGGACATAGGACTCACACGTCTCGACTGATGCCCGCGACCGAATGGCATCGGCAGCGCTCTCTTGCGTATACTTCAGCGTTCCGGTTGCATATATTGGCTGATGTCGATGTGGAGGATGTGTGGCACGCAGGCGTGACATAGCGCGCGTGATCGCCGCCCGGTACCTGTCTCGTGCAGGGAGCGAGGCGGCCTTCTTCGTTGGCGTCTGGGGAAAGGCAGCCTTCGACTTCAACGCGACCTCATCGCAGATCGCCGGCCTCATGTTCGTGCTCAGCGCGGTGTCTATCATCGGAAGCGTCATCGGCGGTGTGCTCGTTGACAGGTACGGTCCCCGCCGCGTGCTTATCGGCGCCGAGGTGCTCTTCATACCTGCTACGCTCGCTGTTGCGTTCGCACGCGATATTCCCTCGCTCACCGCGCTCGTCGCGTTCTGGGGGCTCGTTGGCGCACCGGTGATGACATCCGGCGCGTCGTTCGCACCGTTCCTTGCGGGCGACGATGAAAACGATCTCCGAAAGATGAACTCCTGGCTCGAGTCTGCGGGCTCCGCCGCGTTCATCACGGGGCCGGCTCTAGGATCACTGATCGTCCACTACGCCAACGTCGACTGGGTCTTCTTCGTCGACGCTGCAACGTCGCTCGTGGCGGCGATCCTTGTGGCGCGCACCGTCCTCATACATCCCAAGCGAGAGCGGGAGCACGGCAATCCGCTGCGGGAGTTCCGCGACGGCATCGCAACCGCATACCGAGCGCGGTCACTGCGCTTCTACGTGCTTGCCGGCACTGTCGTCTGGCTTGGGTTCGGCGCGTTCAGTGCGCTTGAGCCGCTGTTCTTCCGAGATGTGCTCAAGACGGGCGTTGAGGCGATCGGCTACATGAACTCGCTCTTCGGCGCGGGCATCCTTGCTGGCGCACTCTTACTCCAGCGTCTGCCGAAGAAGGTCATCTCGGCGCGCGGACTGTGCATCGCTGTCGTACTCACGGGGCTCGGAAGCATCGCATACGTGGGGACCTCGAGCATCCGCGTCGTGGCTATCGGGGCGCTCACGTGGGGCGTCGTCATCGGCGTGCTTGAGCCGCTGCTGAGAACGCTCCTGCACCGCGATTCGCCGGCGGGCATGGTCGGACGCATCACCGGCACCGCGCAGGTTCACAGGCAAGCGGGAGAGCTCCTGCCGCTCGCGTTCGCCCCGTGGCTCGCATCCGTGTTCGGCGTGCAGCTGACACTCATGGCCGGTGGCGTCACGGTTGCGCTCGTCGCACTCCTTGCGCTCCGTGAGGCGGGCGCCATCGACCGCGCCGCACGGGCGCATCCACGTCCGGACGTGGAGGTCGCCACACTCATCACCTCCGACGAACCGATCTCGCCGAACCGGTAGAAACCGCGCGGGTTGGTGCGCTTACGCGCCTGGACACGGCACACCGCACGCTGGTACTTTCATCCGAACCGTTCCGGATGCACAGAGGAGGTGAGCCGAAGCACCATGGTACCGAACGTGTTTGTGATGATGGAGATGATGATGACCCGGCCCGGGTCTATGCGCGCATGCGCAGACTCCGGGCGGCTTCCGCTTCCCGCGCACCGTTAGGTCGTCGCGGGTATCATCCATCACACACGAACACGAAGGGAACCTACCATGAGCGCATCGGCACCCCGTTTCGATACCGTCGCCGTACACGGCGGAGCATCCCCTGATCCCACCACCGGCTCGCGCGCTGTCCCGATCTACCAGACCGTCGCGTACAACTTCAAGGATACCGACCACGCTGCGGACCTCTTCGGTCTGCGCGCCTTCGGGAACATCTACTCGCGCATCATGAATCCCACAACAGACGTGCTCGAACAGCGCCTCGCGGCGCTTCATGGTGGCACGGCTGCGGTCGCGGTGGCGTCCGGTCACGCTGCCGAGAACCTCGCGCTCCTGAACCTCGCGGGTGCGGGTGACTCGATCGTCGCGTCGACCTCGCTCTACGGCGGCACGTGGAATATCTTCCTCCACACCTTCAAGCGCCTGGGCATCACGGTGCGGTTCGTTGAGCCGACCGACATAAAGGGGTTCGAAGCAGCCACGGATGACACCACGAAAGCATGGTTCGTCGAGACGATAGGCAATCCGCGCCTGGACGTCCCGAACATCCGGGGGCTCTCCGACGCCGGGCGTGCGCTCGGCGTGCCGCTCGTGGTGGACAACACGTTCGCAACGCCATACCTCTGCCGACCGATCGAGCACGGTGCGGCCATTGTCGTGGAGTCGTTGACGAAGTGGATCGGAGGCCATGGAACGTCCCTTGGTGGGGCGATCATCGATGGCGGCACCTTCGACTGGAGCGGCGGCCGCTTCCCTCAGTTCACCGAGCCCGACGCGTCGTACCACGGACTTAAGTTCTGGGAGGTCTTCGGCGACTTTCCAGGGCTGGGAAACGTTGCCTTCGCAATCCGGCTGCGCGTCCAGTTGCTTCGTGACCTCGGCGCCTCAATCTCACCGTTCAACGCGCAGCAGATCCTTCTCGGCATAGAGACGCTTTCGTTGCGAGTGGAACGCCACAGCACGAACGCACTGGCCGTTGCGAAGTACCTGCAGGCTCATCCGAAGGTGGCATGGGTCACGTATCCGGGTCTTGATGCTCACCCGACAAAGAGGAATGTGGACACGTTCTTGTCCCACGGGCTGTACGGTGGTGTGGTGGTCTTCGGAGTAGAAGGCGGGCAAGACGCAGGTCGCGCCCTGATTGAGAACGTGAAACTCTTCTCGCATCTTGCCAACGTCGGCGATGCGAAGTCACTCATCATCCACCCGGCATCGACCACACACTCGCAGCTCAACGACGAGGAGCTGGAGCGCGCTGGCATCGGGCCGGACTTCGTGCGACTTTCTATCGGCATCGAGGCGATCGACGACATCATCGAAGACCTTGAGCAGGCTCTCGGACAGGCGTAGGCCATGAAGCAGACAGCGACAACCCCGGGGAGCCTGGTGCTCCCCGGGGGCCACACCCTCCTATCCGGACGGACGCTCGAGCCGATCGAGGTCGCATACGAGACATTCGGCACGCTCGATGCCGATAAGGCGAATGCGATTCTGGTCTGTCACGCGCTTTCGGGCGATTCACATGTCGCCAGCG
>CAKMKD010000169.1 GCA_927439865.1 uncultured Coriobacteriia bacterium
GGACGCTTCGCAACGCTCCCGCGCACCACGCGCGAGACCGACATCACGATCGAACTCGACCTCGACGGCGCCGGCGCCACACAGGTCGCCACCGGCGTGCCGTTCTTCGACCACATGCTCGAGGCGTTCGGACGCCACGCGCTTCTCGGCCTCACCGTGCGGGCAACGGGCGATCTTACCGTGGACGCGCACCACACGGTCGAGGACGTCGGCATCGTGCTCGGGACTGCAGTTGCGCAGGCGCTCGGCGATCGTGCCGGCATACGGCGATTCGGCTCGGCGATCGTGCCGATGGACGAGGCGCTTGTGCTTGCTGCCATCGATATCTCGGGACGCGGTCAGCTGCACTACGCGGTCGAGACGCCGGTTGAGATCATCGGCACCTTCGACACGACGCTTGCCAAGGAGTTCCTCATCGCGTTTGCCAGCAACGCGGGCATCACGCTGCACGTCATGGCGTTCGCGGGCGACAACGCGCACCACATCATCGAGGCAGCATTCAAGGCGGTCGCACGCGCGCTGGCCGAGGCGATCTCGCTCGACCCGCGTGTGACGGACGTGCCGAGCACGAAGGGCTCGCTGTGATCGCGATCATCGACTACAGGATGGGGAACCTCCGGAGCGTCCAAAAGGGCTTCGAGCACGCCGGCGTGAGCGACGTCGTCGTGACCGATGACCCCGAGGTCGTGCGGGCCGCCGACGGCATCGTGCTGCCGGGAGTCGGCGCCTTCAGGGATGCGAGCGCCAACCTCAAGGCGAGCGGCATGTGGGATTTGCTGCTCACCAGGGTTGCCGAGGGCACGCCCTTCCTCGGCATCTGCCTGGGAATGCAGCTTCTGGCGACAGTCGGGCTCGAGGAAGGCGAGTGGGAGGGTCTCGGCATGATTCCGGGCACCTGCGAACGGCTTCCCGGCGGCGTGAAGATCCCGCACATCGGCTGGAACACCGTTGGCTACCCGCGGGAGAGCCGCCTGTTCGATGGCATTCCCGCCGAGACGGCGTTCTACTTCGTCCACTCGTATCACCTGCGTCCGGCGGATGCATCTTGTATCATCGGGCGCACGGAGTATGGCGTGCCATTCGCGGCAGCGGTTGAGTTCGGCTCGGCGTACGCCGTGCAGTTTCATCCCGAGAAGTCCTCGGAAGCCGGACTCCGGCTGCTCGCGAATTTCGGCGCCATTGTCACCGAGGGGAGCTTGCAATGATCGTCTTTCCCGCCATCGACATTCTCGACGGCAAGGCTGTCCGCCTGCTGCAGGGTAGGCTCGATGCTGTCACGGTCTACAACGACGATCCCGTGGACCAGGCACGGCGGTGGATCGACCAGGGAGCCGAGTGGCTCCACGTGGTCGATCTCGACGGTGCAGTCACCGGGGATGCCAAGAACATCGAGTACCTCGAGCGCATCGCTGCGCTCGGCACACCGGTGCAGACCGGTGGCGGCCTCCGCTCGATGGAGACGCTCGACCGCCTTCACGCCATCGGCATCCGCCGCATGGTGCTCGGCACCGCGCTCGTCACGCAGCCTGCGCTTGTGTCCGAGGCGTGCGACCGCTTCGGTGGTTCGATCGTGGCGGGCATCGATGCGCGCGACGGGAAGGTCGCCATCCAGGGCTGGCGGCAGGGCACCGAGTACGGCGTGCTTGAGCTCATCCGCGAACTCGAACTCCTCGGCGTGAAGCGCCTTGCATACACCGACATCAGCAAGGACGGCATGCAGACCGGCGTGAACTACGGCGCCTACCGCGCGCTGGCAGGTCAGATCGACATTCCGATGACTGCTTCGGGCGGTGTCTCGACGCTCGAGGACATCGGTGATCTGCTCACCATCGGCATGCAGCTCGAAGGCGTGATCGTCGGCAAGGCGCTCTACGAGAACAGCTTCACGCTTGCCGATGCCATCCGCGTCGGCAACGGCGAAGAGGTGTAGCGCGTGCTCATGAAGCGCGTCATACCCTGCCTCGACGTCCACGAAGGTCGCGTGGTCAAGGGCGTGAACTTCATCAACCTTCGTGATGCCGGCGACCCGGTCGAACTTGCGGCTGCGTACGACAAAGAGGGCGCTGACGAACTCGTCTTCCTCGATATCACCGCCACGCACGAGGAGCGTCCGCTGATGCTCGACGTCGCCCGTCGTGCCGCCGAGGAAGTCTTCATCCCCTACACGGTGGGTGGCGGCATGCGCACCCCGGCAGACATCCGGGCGATGCTCTCGGCCGGCTGCGACAAGATCTCGATGAACTCCGCGGCTGTAGCAGCGCCGGAGCTTATCACCGAGACGAGCCGCATCTATGGCTCGCAGTGCATCGTCGTGGCCATCGACGCGAGGCGCGTTCCGGGTTCCTCGCGATGGGAAGTCTTCGTCTCCGGCGGTCGCACGAACACCGGGCTCGACGCCGTCGCATGGGCGGTCGAGGCCGAGCGCCTCGGCGCAGGCGAGATCCTGCTCACGAGCATGGACCGCGACGGCACGAAAGATGGCTTCGACATCGATCTCACGCGCGCCATCACCGGTGCGCTCAACATCCCGGTGATCGCAAGCGGTGGCGCAGGCGAGCTCGAAGACTTCGCCGAGGTCGTCATAGAGGCCGATGCCGACGCGGTGCTCGCGGCGAGCGTGTTCCACTTCGGCCAGTTCAGCATCAAACAGGTGAAAGAATCCATGGCAGCGCACGGCGTCCCGGTGAGGTTGTAGGCATGCGCGAGATGCGACGATACGACCACCGCATGCCAGACGCCGATGCCGAGGCGTTCCTTGGCAAGGCTGAGGTGCTGCGCCTTGGCATGACGGATGAGGACGGTCCGTACGTGGTGCCGGTGAACTTCGGCTATGCCGACGGCGTCATCTACGTGCATGGTCCGGCCGAGGGGCGGCGCCTCGCGGCGATCGCCAGCGACCCACGCGTGTGCTTCGAGGCCGACGAGTGCGAGATCGTGCGGGCTGAACGCCCGTGCGGGTTCACGGCGCGGTTCCAAAGCGTCATCGGCTACGGCACTGCGCGTGTCCTCACGACTCCTGCCGAGAAGCGCACCGGGCTCGATATCATCATGCGTCAGTACGACAGCACCGGTGACGGCATCCCGGATGCGACGCTCCGCCGTACCACCGTGATCGCCATCGACATCGAGTCGATGGTCGGCAAGTGGCATACGCCCCCGCGTGACGAGGAGGGATCCTGACGTGGAGATTCCCGAGCTCACCTTCGACGACCTCGGTCTCATTCCGGCCGTCATCCAGCAGTACGACTCGCTCGAGGTCCTCATGGTCGCGTGGATGGACGCCGAGGCGGTTCGCCGCACTGCCGAGACCGGCACAACGTGGTTCTGGAGCCGCTCCCGTCAGGCATACTGGAACAAGGGCGAGACCTCCGGCCACGTGCAACGCGTGAAGGAGATTCGTTACGACTGCGACGCCGACACGCTGCTGGTGCTCGTGGATCAGGTGGGCGTTGCATGCCACACGGGCGCGAAGAGCTGCTTCTACCGCACGATGCCGTTTGAGCCCCGCACCGCCGAGGAGAACACCGACAGCATCCCGCTGTCGTGACAGATGAGGAGTTCGCGCATGACCAACGACCCGCTCGACGCACCTGCGATCGGACCTGTGCTCGAGGAGCTGTTCGCAGTGCTCGAGAGTCGGAAGACCGAGCTGCCCGAGGAGAGCTACACCGCGAAACTGCTGCTCGGACCGCAGGACAAGCTGCTCAAGAAGATCGGTGAAGAGGCGAGCGAGGTCATCATCGCAGCGCGCGACCGCGACGCCACGCAGCTCCGCTACGAGATCGGCGACCTGCTCTACCACCTGATGGTCGTCATGATCCGCGAGGGTCTTACGCTTGACGACCTCGCTGCTGAACTCGCCGGTAGAAGGAAGTAGGCGAGTACGATGCCACTGCGATCGGGCATGACGGAGATGACGCTGCCGCCAGGCGTGCGCTCCGACAAGCTCGAGCCGCTCTGGGACCGGGTGGACAGCAACCGCATCCGGGTCGCCATCTTCTCACTCATCTTCTCGGCGGTCATCGCGTTCTTCATAGCGCTCGCACTGACCGTCGTGATCGTTCTTGTGGGGCTGATCACCTCGGCGGAGAACGTGGGCACCCGTGTTGTCGAAGGCGCGATCGTCATCGGCTTCCCGGTGTCGTTCCTGCTCACACTCGGGTGGGTCGCGTGGCGCATTTCGCGCTCCGAGCGGTTCTTGCTCAAGCGCCTTGGCGCACGGATCAGCGCGCGCGGCGAGATCGCCGACGTAAAGGCGGTGCTCAAGGACATGTCGATCGCGGCCGGATTCGCGTGCTCGCCGCAGCTCTACATCATCGAAGTCGACAAGGTTAACGCGTTCGCTATCGGGCGCACGCACGCGACGGCCGCACTAGGCGTGACGCAGGGCTTCATCGAGCGCCTCTCGGCAGACGAGCAGCGCGCGGTGTTCGCGAACCTCATGGCGCGCATCATCTCGCTCGATACGCTCTACGCGACCGCCGTGTCGGCGCTCATGGGTCCCATCTGGGCGATGCGGGATCACGACCTCACGATGAACGACGGAGATTGGCCGGATGCGCGCGATCCTCGCGACGTGAAGGCGACCGGCTCCCGCACCGGGGCCGACGCGTATGCCGCAGGGTTCGTCTTCTACGGCTTCATCGTTGTAGTGACCGAGATCTTGTCGTGGTGGCACCAGAAGTCCGCATGGCTCGCCTCCGAGAAGGCCGACGGCGAGGGTATGCTGCTCC
>CAKMKD010000170.1 GCA_927439865.1 uncultured Coriobacteriia bacterium
GCAGGAGATCCTCGAGGCCATAGACCCGAAAGTCAGGCTCCAGAAGACCACGGACTTCCTCCGAAAAGAACTTGAGATACTCGAGCTTGGCAGCCGCATCCAGAATCGCGTGAAGGAGTCTATGTCCAAGACTCAGCGCGAGTACTTCTTGCGCGAGCAGCTCAAGGCTATCCAGCAGGAACTCGGCGTATTCGACGAGACGCAGGCCGAGATCGAGGAGTACCGGGAGAAGATCCGCCTGTCCGGGATGCCGGAGGATGTTGAGGAGAAGGCGCTCAAGGAAGTCTCGCGGCTTGAGAAGATGCCGCAGGCCGCCGCCGAGACGGGCGTCATACGAACGTATCTCGACTGGCTCGCCGGACTGCCCTGGCAGACAGAGGACGAAGAGAAGCTCGACCTGATCGAGGCGCAGGCCATTCTCGACGAGGATCATTACGGGCTCGAGAAGGTGAAGGAGAGGGTGCTCGAGTATCTTGCGGTGCACAAGCTCACCGACCACATGCGGGGGCCGATCCTCTGCTTTGTGGGGCCGCCCGGCGTTGGCAAGACCTCCATCGGCAGGTCGATCGCCCGCTCGCTCAATCGCAAGTTCATCAGGATGTCGCTTGGCGGCGTTCGCGATGAAGCTGAGATCCGTGGGCACCGGCGTACCTATGTTGGCGCATTGCCCGGCCGCATCATTCAGTCCATCAACCAGGCCGGTACGAAGAACCCGGTGTTCATGATGGACGAGATAGACAAGGTGGGCATGGACTTCCGCGGCGATCCGACGTCGGCGCTGCTCGAGGTTCTCGATCCCGAGCAGAACAACGCCTTCCAGGACCACTACCTCGAGGCGCCGTTTGATCTTTCGAACGTCATGTTCATCACTACGGCCAACCTGCTCGACCCGATCCCCCCGGCGCTTCGTGATCGGATGGAAGTTATCCATTTCCCCGGTTACACGGAGGACGAGAAGCTCAACATCGCTCGCAAGTACCTGGTGCCCAAGCAGGTCAAGGAGCATGGGCTGAGCGCCACCAAGCTCGACATCCAAGACTCGGCACTGCACGAGATCATCCGGCGTTACACGCGGGAGGCGGGCGTTCGCAACCTCGAGCGCTCGATTGCCACGGTGTGCCGTCAGGTCGCGCGCAAGGTGGTCGAGGGCAAGAAAGGCAAGACGATCGTTACCGGCCGTACCGCCCGCAAGTACCTCGGCCCGCCGAAGTTCACCTTCGGACTCGCCGAGAAGCGCGATGAGATCGGCGTTTCCACCGGACTGGTGTGGACCGAGGTGGGTGGCGACGTCATCTTCATCGAGGCCACGACGATGAAGGGCAAGGGTGCCCTCACGCTCACGGGGCAGCTCGGCGACGTGATGCGCGAGTCCGCTCAAGCGGCGGTTAGCTACACGCGCACGAACGCCGCGACGCTCGGAATCGACCCTGAGTTCAACGACAAGCTCGACGTGCACATTCACGTTCCGGCGGCCGCCATTCCGAAGGACGGACCGTCCGCCGGCATCACGATGGCAACCGCGCTTGTATCGGTACTCACGGGGCGCCGCGTGCGACGGGACATCGCGATGACCGGGGAGATCACCCTCCGCGGGCGAGTGCTTCCTATCGGCGGACTCAAGGAGAAACTCCTTGCAGCGCACCGTGCCGGAATCAAGACCGTGCTGATTCCCGCCGAGAACGAGCACGACGTGGATCTGGTTCCCGAGCGCGTGCGGACCGAGATGCAGATCGTCACTGTGAGCACGATGGATCAAGTACTGGCGAAGGCGCTCGTCTGACCGAAAGATGCGACCGTTCGTCAGAGACAATTACCGTCCGGCAGAAGGCTGAGCAGGGAAGATTAGAGTTCTCTAATAGTGGGATGATTCCTTAAGAAGGACGAGGAATCATTCAAAAGAGAACATGAATTACTGGGAGACGAAGAAGCGCCGACAACACTTACGGTCACCGAGATCGGCGCTGAGTCAATGGTGAGACCGGCCCGCACGTATAAAGGGCCGGTCTCTTGCATTTTCACCACCCGATCGGCCCAACGTTTCGACGGAATCCCCTAACGGGGTTGGGTCAAGGAGGTGTGAGCGATGTCAGCCATGCGAACACGCACAAGCAGCAAGCTCCTTTCGTTGTACGTCGCGTTCGTCTTCCTGCTTTCGGTGGCCGGACCAGGTTTGGCCGTCTATGCAGGCGATGAGACGAACGCACCGCTAGAGCAGGCCACGGAGGTAGCGGCTCCGGTCGAGGTTGCTGTCCCTGAGCAGGCAGAAGAGCCTGCAGCAGTGACCGCAGACGCGGTTCCCGTGGCACCCGTGGTTCAGGACGCGGTTTCCGAGGAAGCTATTGTCTCCGAGGAGGTTGCTCCGGTCACCGCCGAAGCCGAGCTCCCGGTAGCCAAGACGGCCCCGGTAGCCGAGGTGGCGCCGACGGCCATTGGTTCGACGTCGATCGTCACGCCGATCCTCGTGCCGGGCAATCCGGCCCTCGCTCCCGGTGGTTATCGCATTTCACCGGTTAGCGGAACATACACGTACGGATCGATCGAGATAACCGTCACGGTCTATGACACAGCAAACGGAGAGGTGTTCGATTTCATCTCGAACACGCCGCTCCTTAAGGTCGTGGCAAAGGGCGGATCTGGGGGCGCCAACGTGTACAACTACGCGAGCCCCGGCGTCTATTCCGATACCGGCCTTCACGCCCCGCTCAACCCCTCTGGGAAGTGGGCGGATTTGAGTCACATCGATCTATACTTCGGCACGACCCCCGTAGAGCCTGACAGGGGCAGGATCACCGTTGTGAAGTTCAATGATCTTGACGGTGACGGCCTCATGGGCGACACGGAACCGACGCTCGATGGCTGGGTGTTTACCCTCACGCCACCGACCGGTGGAACCACCACTGGAACGAGCGGCGATGACGGTGCCGGAACCGTGATCTTCGACGATCTTCTTGCCGGTTCCTACTCTGTCAATGAGACCGCGAAGCCCGGCTGGCACAACACGACCGTGCTCCCGGTAGTCATCAGCCTTGCCGAGGGTGAGGACGAGACCATCTATGTCGGAAACGCCGAGGACGAGCCCGAAGAGTTCACCAAGACCTTCGCGCTGACGTTCGCCCAGGCGCCGATCGGCAGTGCGTTCTCCGTGTCGTTCACCCTGAATGGCGAGCAGCAGACGCTGCCGCTGACCGGCACAGGCCCTGTCTACTCGGCGGACGTGACCGTTGTCGAGGGTGACGTGATCGGTTCAGTGCAATGGTGGCTTACGCTTGCAGATACCGAGTACCTACTTGGCACGAGCGAGGGCGAGACCATCGAGGGCGACGTCACCAACAGCCTGACCTACGGCCCGGCAATCGGTGGCTACAAGTTCAACGACCTGGATGCCAACGGCATCTGGGGTCAAGGTGAACTCGGCCTGGCTGGCTGGACCATCAATCTCTATCGCGTTACCTACAGCGATCCCATAGCGTTCGGCGCAATCGCGCCGCAGGCCGTCATGGTCGAGCTCTATGCGACAACCGTGACCGGGGCTGGCGGTTCCTACAGCTTCGGGCAGGTTCTTCCCGGCACATACTACGTGTCCGAGGAGATGCAGTCTGGCTGGACGCAGACGCTTGCACCATCCGGTGAGTTCACAGTGACGCATGACACCATGCTCGGGGACCTCAACTTCGGCAACAACGAGACCGAGGTTCCTCCGGATGATGTCACCAAGACGTTCACCCTGACCTACAACGGAGATGTCCCCGCCGACACCACGTTCCGCGTGCGCTACATTCTCGGAACTGACCTGCAGGACGTTGGGCCGACCGTCGTTGACGGCACATGGCTTGACCTCACTGGCAGCGGTCCCTTCTCGGCGAATGTAGAGCTGCCATACGGAACGACGATCGTTTCGGTCGACTGGTATGCGCAGCATGGTCTCGAGCAGATTCTGCTCGGCACGACTGTGGGCGAGACGCTGACCGAAGACACGAACAATCAGTTCACCTACAACGGTGATGTGAGCGGTTTCAAGTTCAACGATATCAATGGCGACGGCATCTGGGATGAGGGCGAGCCCGGTATCGAGGGCTGGACCATCTACCTGTACCGTCAGGCAGCGCCGATTGTTCCGAGCGCCGCGCCTGTGCCTGCGCCAGGATATGTTCTCTATGCAACGACGTTGACCGGCACTGGCGGCGCGTACCACTTCAGCGGTGTGCTTCCCGGCACGTACTATGTGGCCGAGGAAGACCGTGAGGGGTGGGAGATGACCGTAGGTCCGGAAGGTACGTTCGTCGTGGTCGGAGAGCAGCCGGTTACCGGACTCACCTTCGGCAACACCGAGCCGTTCCTGCCGTTCACTGACATCGACCTGGCGATCACCAAGGTCGCTAACGTCGAGACTGCTGTACCGGGCGCCACCATCACCTACACATTGACCTACCGGAACCTCGGCGAGACTGAAGCCTCTGACTTCACCATCGTCGACGATTTCGATGAGCGTTATGTGACCGTGACGGACGCCGCTGGCGGCGTTGTCTCTGGCGGCAAGATCACGTGGAGCCTCGCCGGTCCGCTGGCGATGGCCGATGGTCCGCAGATCATCACGTACACAGTGAAGGTAAACTCCACCATGCCGACGGGCACCACCAACGTCGACAACGTTGTTGTGATCGATCATCCGGATGACTCTAATCCGACGAATGACCGCGACGACGAGCGAGTTATCGTGGAAGACCCGTTCCTGCCGTTCACCGACGACCCGTTCCTGCCGTTCACCGGTGGCGAGGGGCTGTTGCTCCTGACCGCCGCGCTCGTGAGCGTAGGATTGGGTGTAATGCTTCGTCGCAAGACAGCGTGACTGTCGAATCTTTGATAGTCCAAGCGTTGGTTGACAAGAGAGCCGCCCTCGGGCGGCTCTCTCCATGAGGCCATCGGCCAGGTAGCCGGAGAACGCACACAACCAATCACATGAAACTGGTGCCAATACAACTGCCGGGCGCGGTCGATAATAGGCACGAGGGTTGCATAGGGCACGGCAACGATGCACTCGAAAGAGAAGAGATCAGTGATTCGTACCATCGACATGCGACTGACTGTGAGACTGGGTCTCTCGCTGCTGCTCTTAGCGGCAGCCGTGGGTCCAGTCTGCCTCGTCATGTCCCCTTCGATGGCTATGGCAACTGAGGCTCCGGCGGAGGAGTGCAACATCCCGACTCCGCCGTCGACCGAGTGCCCCGAACTGTCGGACGCGAGCGACGCGAAGTCTGCCGGAGTCTCGACCGCGGACATCTCTGTAGCGCTCGAGCCCATGCAAGTCGCGCCGGCGCTCACCAGTGGGTCTTGCGCTCACCGGGTCGTTGCTCCGGATCCTCAGCGCCCAGTCGCGCAGCTCACACCGCTCAGGCTCTAGAATCCTCTCGCTTTGCGCCCTGCTTAGGGCGCGCCACGCGTGGCCGTGGTGCTCTTGCACCCTGTCCGTCGTCGCCGTGTACCCCATGACGAGGTGCACGACATAGCGAGAGGTAGTCTACGTGAGTCTCTTCTTCCCGATGCTCGTGTCGGGGCTCCTCACCAGTTTCCACTGTGTGATGATGTGCGGGAACATGGTCTTGTCCTACGCGGTCAAAGGCAGCGAGGACGGTACCCTGCTCAAGCGCATGGTGCCCCATTTCGCCTATCACTCGGCGAAGATCGTGAGCTACACAATCGTCGGTTTGCTGCTCGGCAGCATCGGCGAATTCATAAGCGCGAGCGCTCGCAGCTGGGTGAGCGTGGCAGCGGGTGTCTACATGGTGCTGCTCGGTCTGCAGATGACGGGCAAGTTCCCCCAGCTCAACGCAATCCAGCCTAGGCCGCCCAAGCTCATCATGAATGCACTCATGAAGCTTCGCCGAAAGGCGAATGCGGACGCGGCCGAGGGCGATTCAACCCTCGCGACTCCCGTAAGCTTCGGCCTCATGACAGGGCTCATGCCGTGTGGTCCGCTGATCGCAGCGCAGGTCGCTGCGGCAGGCTCCGGGAGCGCCGTCACCGGCGGTCTCGCCATGCTCGGCTTCGGTCTGGGAACAGCGCCACTCATGCTCGGCTATGGTGCCGTCGCGAGCTTCCTTGGTGCACGCTTCAAGCGATACATGGCGGTCGCCGCAGCCATCGTCATCATCGTTCTCGGCGGTGTCATGGTGAACCGCGGAGCGACTGCGCTGGGTTGGCCGGTCAACTACAACGTGGTGAAGAACTACGTGGCCGGCGGCAGCGCCACAGCGGTCGACGAGTCGGCGTTCGCAACCGGCGCAGATGGCGTGGTCGAGGTTCCGTTCGTCGTTGATGGCTATGAGTACCAGCCGTCAACGCTCGTCATCCCCGCGGATAAGCCGGTACGCCTGATCGTCGACCGCAAGGATGCCAATCTCTGCTCCGATGAGCTATGGATCCCCGAGCTCGGCATCCAGGCGAAGCTCACCCCGAACGGTCGCACAACGATCGATATCCCAGCAAGCGCGTCCGGCAACTACCAGATGACCTGTCAGATGGGCATGCTCTCCGGCACGCTTCAGGTGGGCGCCGGGGCAGCGCGGAGCGCCCCCCGTATACCGGTCACGCTGATCTTATTCGTATCTCTCACTGGCGCAGGCCTGTATGCAGCGGCTCGACGCCAGAAGGCGATCAACGATGCAGTAGCCGAGCGCGCGCAGAAGCGAAAGGGTCGCGCAGCGAGTCCGGCGCCAGAGCCCAGCCCTCCGGGCGTGCTCGGACTGCGACCACAAGAGGTCATCCTGGCCGTGACGGGAGTGGTGATCGCCACCCTCTTCGGCCTGTCAATCGGAGGATATTTTGCGTAGCCAAGGCGATAGCGAAAGGACGTCAGCATGTGTACCAGCACTCTTAACGTAAGCGGGATGCACTGCAGTTCGTGCTCGATGCTCATAACGATGAACCTCACCGATCTTGAGGGAGTTCAGAGCGTGAGCTGTGACCATGCAACCGGGCGAACAGACGTCACGTTCGACGATTCGAAGGTCACCACCGACCGCATCATCAGCGAGATCGCTGATGCCGGATACACAGCCAAGCTCGTCGGCTAGAAGAGGAGGCACCGAAATGAGTGACACCAGCAGCAGTGGCTTGACCCCCAGGAAGCTATTTCTAGTGCTCGGCATGATGGCCGTGGCGTTCGTCGGCGCGTATAGTTTCGCGACTTCGCAGAGCACCGCAAGCGCAGCCGGAGTGCCCGGGACGTCTGATGGAGGATTCTTCGCCCAAGCGGCCTCAGGCGGCGGATGCGGTATGTCGGGCGGCGGTAGCGGCGGCGGCGGATGCTGCGGCGGCGGTGGCGCGCCGGTCGAAGGAGCTACCACGGTAGAAGGCGAGGTCCAGAAGATCGCGGTGGATACAAGCCAGGGGAGCTTCAGCCCGAACGTGATCAAAGCCAAGGCCGGCGTGCCGATTGAGATCGCCTTTTCGCAGGCCCCGGGTGGCTGCCTATCGGGGGTCATATTCCCTGATTTCAACATCGGCGAGGACCTGACTGCCGGCCCAAAGACCGTGACGCTCCCCGCGCTCGATCCGGGTGAGTACTCGTTCTACTGCCAGATGCAGATGGTCTCCGCAACGATCGTCGTCGAGTAACCACTAAGAAGGAGATACACAATGTCTGAAAACTACACGAAGCAGGTCTTTGTGCTTCGCGTCGAGGGCATGAGATGCCGCTCGTGCGAGGCCCTGCTCACAACACGATTCCGCTCCATGGATGGCGTACACGCGGTGCACGCTGACTCGGAGCAAGGGCTGGTCACACTGCATGTGGACGTTGAACAGGTATCGTCGGACGAGATTGTCGCGGCGATCGTCGAGGCGGGCTTCGCTCCCGGCGAACCGTTCGTGGTAAGCGGCGGTCCGTACGAGCGTGAATTGGTCGAGGTTCCGGTTGTCGTGAATCAGGCGGCGGCTGATGAGGCCAACGCGCTGTTCGCGCTCCTGGCCGACGGACCCGCGGCCTCTGGATCGCCCGATGCTCCCGCCGCGGCGAAGGTGGCCGAACCGGCGGAGGCGGCCACACCCACCGAGCCGACAGCAACCATAGAAGGCACCTTCGCTGTGACCGGCATGACGTGCGCGTCATGCGTCGCGGTCATTGAGAAGGTTCTCGGCCGTGTGCCCGGCATTGTGAGCTCGAACGTGAACCTTGCGTCCGAGAAACTCACGGTCATCTACGATCCAGCAGTCATCGATCCGGCGGGTATCGTCACCGCGGTGAGAGCTGCCGGTTACGACGCCGCGCCACTCAACGAGGTCGCTGCGATGGCTGCTGGCGGACACGTGCTCTTCTCGCTTGTGGGAATGACCTGTGCGTCATGCGCCGCAGTGATCGAGAAGTCCCTGGAGAAGGTGCCCGGTGTCTACGCGGCGTCCGTGAACTTCGCCACCGAGACGGCCTCAGTCGAGTTCGACCCGATGGTCGTTGGTCCTGACGAGCTGACGAAAGCGGTCGCAGCGGCCGGTTACACGGCCGTCCTGCAGGTCGAGACGGTCGGCATGTCGGGCGAGGGTGAGGACGTTCAGCGCGTCGCGCAGAAGGCGCATTACGACAAGCAGCTGTTCTTCTGTGTCATGAGCTTTGCGCTTGCCATTCCGGCGTTCCTCGTCTCGATGGTCCCGCCGTTCATGGACAGGGTGCCTGCGGCCGTCGCGGCGGTGCTCGCGAACACGGTCGGCGGCGCCTGGGACCCGATGATGGTTCTCAAGTACATCGCGTTCGCATTCGCGACTCCGGTGCAGTTCTGGGCCGGCGCGCAGTTCTATCGTGGCTTCTGGCACGCGCTCAAGCGACGCACGGGCAACATGGACACGCTCATTGCCATCGGCACGAGCGCGGCGTACTTCTACTCGCTCGCGGCCACGTTCATCCCGTCGCTTGAGATGGAGCCGGTATTCTATGAGACCGCTGCCCTGCTCATCGCTTTCGTGATCCTCGGCAAGCTCCTTGAGGCGCGTGCGAAGGGCAAGACCTCTGATGCCATCAAGAAGCTCATGGGTCTTGCGGCCAAGACCGCGCGCGTCGTGCGTGGTGGCGATGAGATCGATATCCCGGTCGAGCAGGTCGTCGTCGGCGACACCGTCGTGGTGCGACCCGGTGAGAAGGTGCCGGTTGACGGCGTGCTCGTTAACGGCAGCAGCTCGGTAGACGAGTCCATGCTCACAGGCGAGTCGATCCCGGTCGAGAAGAACGTCGGCGACTCCGTCATCGGCGCAACCATGAACAAGCTTGGATCGTTCAAGTTCCGCGCGACCAAGGTGGGACGCGACACCGCGCTTGCCCAGATCGTTCGACTTGTGGAAGAAGCGCAGGGCTCCAAGGCGCCCGTGCAGCGCTTCGCTGACGCCATCTCGGCGGTCTTTGTCCCCGCCGTTGTGGCCGTCGCCGTCATCACGTTCCTGGTGTGGCTGTTCATAGTCCCGAACTTCGTCGATCCGTCGTTCTACGCCTCGGCGTCGGTGTTCGTCAAAGCGCTGCTCGCGGGTACTGCGGTCATCGTCATCGCATGCCCCTGCGCGCTCGGGCTCGCAACGCCCACGGCGATCATGGTCGGAACGGGCAAGGGTGCCGAGAACGGCATCCTCATCAAGAGCGGTGAGGCGCTGGAGAATGCGTACAAGATCAAGGCGATCGTGTTCGACAAGACCGGTACGCTCACGCACGGCAAGCCCGTTGTGACCGAGTACGAGCCCTTCGGCGAGTTCGACAGGCTCGAGGCATATCGCCTTGCTGCCGCGCTTGAGAAGTCCTCGGAGCACCCACTGGCCGAGGCGATCGTGAACCACGCCAACGAGAACAGCATGAAGCTCGGCACCGTCGTCGGCTTCGTTGCGGTTCCCGGTCACGGTGTCGAAGGACAGGTCGAAGGCAGGCGTGTTGCCCTTGGGAACAGGAAGCTCATGGCGCGCGAAGGCGTGGATGTCTCCACGTACGCGGTGCGAATCGAGCAGCTTGAGGCCCAGGGCAAGACGGTCATGCTCACAGCGATCGACGGGAAGCCAGCCGGCCTTATCGCCGTCGCAGATACGCTCAAGGACAACTCGAAAGAGGCTGTCGAGCGTCTGACCAAGATGGGCGTCGAGGTCTTCATGATCACCGGCGACAACCGCCGCACTGCCGAGGCAATCGCCTCGCAGGCAGGTATCGCTCCCGATCACGTGCTCGCCGAGGTGCTCCCCGAGCATAAGGCTGAGGAGGTCACCAAGCTGCAGGACAAGGGCCTGACGGTGGCCATGGTCGGCGACGGCATCAACGACACGCCGGCGCTGGCGCAGGCCGACGTGGGTATCGCCATGGGCGCGGGTACCGACGTGGCCATGGAGACCGGCGGCATCGTGCTCATCAAGAACGACCTGCGCGACGTCGTCACGGCAAT
>CAKMKD010000171.1 GCA_927439865.1 uncultured Coriobacteriia bacterium
ACGCAGGTCCTTGACCATCTTTGCGGTGATTTCCATATGTTCGGTTCCTCCTCAGGACAGGGTGCGCCAATCTGGCGTGCCCGGAAGTCGCTTACTCGGCAGGTGCTTCGGTAGCAGCAGCTTCTTCAGCCGGAGCTTCAGCGACAGGTGCGACTTCAGGCTCAGCAGCCGGGGCGACAGGTGCTTCCTCGGCTACAGGCACAGCTTCGACCGCAGGAGCCGGGATCTCAACCGCGAGACCAGCAGCCACTCGGCCGTCGACTGCAGCATCGGCGATCACGCGGCAGATGAGGCCAACGGAGCGGATCGCGTCGTCGTTGCCCGGGATCACGAAGTCGACTTCGTCAGGATCGGCGTTGGTGTCGACAAGGCCGATGATCGGAATCTTCAGGCGGCGAGCCTCAGCGATGGCGATCGTCTCGCGCTTGGTGTCGACGACGAAGACGGCATCGGGAAGCGAATTCATGTCACGGATGCCGTTCAGGTTCTTCTGAAGCTTCTCCAGCTCGCCACGCTTCTTCAGCGCTTCCTTCTTGGGAAGGCTCGCCATGAGACCGCTCGTCTCCATGTTCTCGAGCTCCACCATGCGGGCGATGCGCTTACGGATGGTCACGAAGTTGGTGAGCATGCCGCCGAGCCAACGCTGGTTCACGTACGGCATCGAGGAGCGTGAGGCCTCAGCCGAGATGGGCTCCTGGGCCTGCTTCTTCGTGCCGATGAACAGCACGGAACCGCCGCGGGCGCTCAGGTCGCGAACGAAACGGTACGTCGCGTCGATCTCGCGCAGCGAGCGCTGGAGATCGAGGATGTAGATGCCGTTACGCTCGGTGAAGATGTACGGCTTCATCTTCGGGTTCCAGCGGCGGGTCTGATGTCCGAAGTGGACACCCGCTTCGAGCAGATTCTTCATAGAAACTGTGGTCATGGTGAATCCTCCTACGTCGGTTGTTTCGTCCGTCCGCTTCATCCCCTGATGCGCCTTCCTCTTCGGTCAAGCCGAAGAGGCCACCTGCGCACGGGTCCACGGACGTGCATGATTACGAGCCGTGACAGGGTATCACACTCTGTCTGGTCCACCAAGCACATGGGGGAAGGTGAGAAGAGCCTGACTGCGGACTAGAACTCGCGCCCGCACATCGGGCAGATGACGTGAGCGTCGAACCATCCGTCGCGATCCTTCTTCGGCAGCAATTCGAGCGTAAGCTCCACCTCGCACGCGGGGCACCAGAGGCGTCTCGGGAGCCTGGCCTTGGCGATGAAGGCGTCCGCATCCGCCTCGCGGTCGCGAACGACGAGCTTGAAGGACTCCCCCGAGGCGCTCGTGCCGCCCATACTCTCAAGCACGAACCGAATCTTCTCGGCCACGTCAGCGGGTTTCGCCTGGTTCTTGATGAGGTAATCAACGGCGCCGAGCTCGAGCGCGTTCTGGATAGCGGACTCCTCGCCAAGATTCGTGAGGATGACGACCGGGATGTTCGAGGACCGAGGGTCTGCCTTAAGCGACTGGAGCACGTCGAGACCGCCCATCCTGGGCATGATGAGATCAAGCAGGACGAGATCGACGGGGTTGGCCCGCAGCACGGCCAGCGCCTCGAGGCCATCGCCTGCGGTCAGAACGCTGTACCCGTCTTGCGTGAGCTTGTCCTGATAGATTCGTCGGAGCAGCTCGGTGTCTTCTACGACAAGTATTCTCTCGTTCGGCACTGGATCGCCTCTCGCTTATCCGGCAGGGATGAATCCTTGGGCAGCGTGGAGTCGTGCGCGTAGCCTGAGAACGGCCTTGGTGTGCAGCTGGCTGACGCGTGACTCGGTAACGCCGAGCACGGCACCGATCTCCTTGAGCGTGAGGCCTTCATAGTAATAGAGGGCGATAACGACCTTCTCGCGCTCGGGAAGTCGCTCGATAGCGGTGGCGAGAATGTCTTTGATCTCGGCACTCTCGAATACCTGCACCGGATCCTCGGCGGTGTCGTCCTTGATCGTCGCGACCGGGCTGTTCCTGTCATCCCGGTCAGAGCCCCCGGACCAGAGTTCCTCGAACGACACGACAGAGGTGTACGACAGCTTCGTGAAGATATCATGCAGCTCACGGGTTGCGATGCCCATGTGCGTGGCCACTTCAGCGTCGGAAGGAACGCGTTTCAGGGAGTTCTCCAGCGCAACATACGCGCCCTCGATTTCGCGCGCTCGCGCCCTCACCGACCGCGGAACCCAGTCCATAGCCCGGAGTTCGTCGATGATGGCGCCCTTGATGCGGGCGATCGCGTACGTTTCGAACTTGATGCCACGCTCGGGATTGAACTTTTCGATGGCGTCGATCAGTCCGAAGACGCCGTATGAGATGAGATCAGAAGTGTCGACATTCTGCGGGAGATTGGACGAAAGCCGACCGGCGACATACTTCACGAGCGGCGAGTAGTTGAGGATGAGCTGTTCGCGGGCGACGAGGTCTCCCGTCCCCTTGTATGCGTCCCAGAAGATCGAAACGTCACTCCCCGCCTGTGCCCGCATGCAGAATGCCCCTCTGTCGTTAGCCCCTCGGATGAGCGTTCTTGTGAACGTCTTGGAGGCGCCGCGTGCTCAGGTGAGTATAAATCTGGGTAGTTGACAGGGCAACGTGACCCAGCAACTCCTGCACAGAGCGGAGATCCGCTCCTGCCTCCAGCATATGGGTGGCGAAGCTATGACGCAATGCGTGCGGACTAAGTGCGTACGCATTGCCAGTCATTTCGAGGTATCGCTTCATGAGCCGACGGACGCCGTCAGAGGACAGCCGACCGCCAAGCCGGTTCAGGAACAGGGCATCCTCGGCTCGCTTCTCCAGGCGGGGTCGGCCGGTGCGAAGGTACTCGGTGATTCTCTTAGCGGCGATCGTATGGATGGGGATGATTCGCTCCTTCGAGCCCTTTCCCATCACACGAACCTGGCCACGGGCGAAGTCGACATCACCCGCGTTAAGTCCCGTGAGCTCGGAGACTCGCAATCCGCCGGCGTACAGAAGCTCCAGGATGGCGCTGTCTCGAAGCCCGAGCGGCGTCGTGGCATCAGGGGCGTCGATGAGCGCAGCGATCGTCTCGGTAGAGGCCACGACGGGCAGTCTCGTCGGGAGCTTCGGTGTTGCGACAACATCGGCAGGACTCCCCGCAACGATGCCGCGATCGACCAGGAACGCAAAGAGCGAGCGAACCGAGGAGAGTTTCCTCGCGATGGTGCGTCGCGAATAGCGGGCTCCGTCGAGTTCCCCGAGGAATCCGCGCAGGTTCCGGTATGTGAGTGTCTGAAGGTCGAGATTCTGTCGTTCAAGCCAGTTCGAGAACTGGCCAAGGTCGCTCGCATATGCCGAGACAGTCCTCGGCGAGGCGTTTCTCTCCACCTCAAGCGACTCGAGATACGCCGCGATGAGCTCATCGGTCCCTTGTACGGTCATCGTGCGATCCCTTGAGCGGCATGCACTGCCGGCTCGATCGCAGCAGCGTTGGCCGAAGCGAACTGCTCGATTGCCGCGCCGGCCCGATCAGCGATTGCCGCGCGCCGAGCACGCTTGGCGCGGATCGACGGCATCGGCGGCATGATTCCGATGTTCACGTGCATCGGCTGATAGCGGTCCGTTGCGGGGTCAGTTGCGTAGGCGATGAGACTCCCGAGAGCAGTCTCGGGTGGCAGCGGGAGCATATGGCTGCCGCTGCGGGCGTCGATGATGCCGAGGGCTGCGATGAGACCGCTCGCGGCGGCCTCGAGGTAGCCCTCCGTGCCAGAAAGCTGCCCGGCAATCCTGACCCGTGGGTTCGCTTTGACCGAGAGGTCGGGCGAAAGGAGCCTGGGCGCGTCTACGAACGTGTTGCGGTGCATCACGCCGAACCGAAGGA
Organism: uncultured Coriobacteriia bacterium; assembly: GCA_927439865.1. Taxonomy (GTDB): domain Bacteria; phylum Actinomycetota; class Coriobacteriia; order Anaerosomatales; family Anaerosomataceae; genus UBA2286. The sequence goes on from CAKMKD010000171.1 coordinate 3,867, forward strand.
ACTCGGCGTGTAACAGGGCCGGAATCAGTGAGAAGACGCGTTTCTGTTCTCCGAAGGTGAGGTTCGTCTGACAGCCGACGAGGTTGAACGCGGTCCCATCGCGGTTCTCCGCGCGCAACTGCAGCACAGCCCAAGGCCGTTCTCCGGTGTTCGGGTCGATCAGACCAACAGGCTTCATCGCGCCGAAGCGCAGGGCGTCGGGCCCGCATCGCGCGACTTCCTCGACAGGCTGACACGCCTGGAACAGGTCCTTCTGTTCGAACTCCTTGGGGATGACTCGACGGGCTCCGAGGAGCTCGGTGAGGAACCGGTCGTAGGTGTCCCTGTCGAGCGGACAGTTGATGTAGTCAGCCCCTCCGCCCTTATCGTAGCGGGACGCCCGGAAGGCGAAACGCATATCGATGCTCTCAGCAGCAACGATGGGAGCAGCGGCATCGAAGAACGCGAGTCGTTCGTCTCCGACGAGCGCGGAGAGGGAGGGCTCCAGCCCGCGGCTTGTCAAAGGGCCCGTAGCGAGAATGACGTCTCCGTCCGGGATCGATACGGCCTCCTCGCGTACCAGCTCGATAAGCGGGTGCGCCTCGATCGTCCGTGTGACCGCCGCCGAGAAGTCCGCGCGATCGACGGCGAGCGCGGCACCTGCCGGGACGGCAGTTGCATCAGCGACCGAGAGAATCACACTGCCCAGAGCCCGCAGTTCGCGCTTGAGCATCCCGGGCGCCGTGGCTGTGTCGAGGCTCTTGAAGGAGTTCGAGCATACGAGTTCTGCGAGACCGCCGGTGTGGTGTGCTGGCGAGTTGACAGTGGGCCGCATCTCGAGAAGTCGGACAGGCACTCCCCGTACCGCGAGCTGCCACGCAGCCTCGGCGCCGGCAAGGCCGGCACCGATTACGGTGACTATCTCGGGATGTGAGTGGGGAGACAACGCGGCTCCAGGAATCGGGTGCACACGCATTGTAGCGTCACAGACCACTAATGCGCCGTAACGAACGCATACCTCCCGTCACGATAGCGAACAACACGGCCCGCCATCTCGAGTTCACCAAGGCGCCGAGCGATGCTGACGATATCGCAGTCGAGCGACTTCGCCAGATCATCAGGTCGCAGAGCCTCGGCAAGAAGTGCGCGCTCGAGTGCGCCGACCGGGATTCGCGTGCTACCACCCTCGGTCGCAAAGTCCAGAGTGAGTCCGGCCTGACGCAACGCGTCGCCAAGCTCGGAGACGTCAGTGATGGGCTGCGCCCCCTGGCGAATGAGCCGATTGGCTCCGCGAGACTCGGGGTGGGTTATTGCGCCGGGAACAGCAAGAACGTCGCGTCCGAGGTCGAGCGCGAAGTCCGCGGTCGAGAACGTTCCGCTCGGCAGGCCAGCTTCAACCACGAGGAGCGCTGCCGAGAGTGCGGCGATGATCCTGTTGCGTCTGACGAACGCCCATCGCACTGGCGGAGCACCCCACGGGAGCTCAGAGACCACGGCGCAGTTCGTGCGCAGGTCTGAGAGCAGTTCCTTGGATGCGGCCGGGTAGTCGACATCCGCACCGCAGCCGAGAACGGCGACGCTCGGTGCTCCCGCTTCGCGCGCCGCCACTTGGGCGGCCTGATCGCAGCCAATCGCAGCACCTGAGACGATCGTGACGCCACTTGCACCAGCCCAACCCGCGAACCGACGCGCACATGAGATCCCGTACGGCGTGGCTTTGCGAGCGCCAATGACACCGAGCCCAGGAAACAACGCGCGGGGGTCCCCTACCACGTAGAGAACGCGAGGTGGCTCGGGTAGGTCGTGCAGGCAGAGTGGGTAGCCTTCATCCCCCGGCCGCAGTTCGTGACGAGCGTGGCGATGTGCATTCACTGACTCTCCCATCCACGGTATCCAACGGCTTCGGCAACATGAGCGGTCGTGACATTCGAGGATCCGTCCATATCCGCGAGCGTTCTTGCGACCCGTAGCACCCGTGTGACGGCACGACCGGAGAAATGATGGTGCCGTGCGGTCTCAGCAAAGACGCGAGAGGTCGTTCCTTTGAGTCGACACACTTCAAGCAAAGCTGCCCCGGAGAGGCCTGCAGAAAGCCCGCCGCGTGCATGTGCAAACTCGCGCGTTGTGATCACGCGCCTGCGAACCGCCCCGGACTTCTCGCCGGGCTCAGCGGCCAGGAGAAGATCCGGATCGATGCGATCGACACGAACGACGAGATCCATCCTGTCCATCAAGGGACCTCCCACGCGGCTGTTGTAGCGCGTGATCTGTCCTTCGGTGCAGCGGCATGTTCGCTCAGGATCCCCGAGGAAGCCGCATGGGCATGGGTTCATCGCTGCGACGAGCGTGAATCGGGCGGGATAGCGCACCCGGCTCTCGGCTCGAACGAGCGTGAGGGCACCGTCTTCCATCGGCTGCCTGAGCGTCTGCAACGCCGAGGGAGAGAACTCGGGGAGTTCGTCGAGAAAGAGCACGCCGTTGTGGGCCAGGCTCATCTCGCCCGGGCGTGGGGGCGAGCCGCCTCCTGCAAGTCCGGCGGCCGTGCACGTGTGGTGGGGCGCTCTGAACGGACGGACTCCGGAAAGCACGCTCGCCTCGTCAAGCCCGCCTACAGAGTGGACCAGGGCTGATTCGAGTCGCTCTCGTTCGTCAAGAGGCGGGAGTATCCCCGGAAGCCGCCGTGCGATGAGGGTCTTACCCGAGCCGGGTGGTCCGACCATCAGCATATTGTGTCCACCTGCGGCTGCCACCTCAAGCACCCGCTTGGCTACCCCATGCCCGGCGACCTCTGCGAGGTCGGCCTGAGGACAGCGCGGCGTCTTCATGGCCCGCATCGGGATATCCTCGAGAGAACCCCGCCTGAGATCCTGCAGGTTGTCTAGTCGCCGGCAACGTAATCCATCCACGGCGTGAGCCGCTACGAGCGCTGCTTCAGGGCCGATCAACGCATGCCCATTGCGCAGAGCCGCAAGAGCGTATGCAAGCGTGCCTGTCACCGGACGGACGGTGCCGTCGAGAGCGAGTTCGCCAACTGCGGTTGCCGAAGAGGTCAACTGTGTCGATATCTGGCGAGTAGCGGTGAGAATGGCAAGCGCGATAGGCAGGTCGAAGCCGGTGCCGTGCTTCCTTAACGGGGCCGGAGCGAGGTTTACGAGGACGCGGGCGTTTGGGAAGTCGAACCCCGCCGCCCGCATCGCGCTGCGAACCCTGTCCCGCGCCTCGAGCACTGCGGTGTCGGCGAGGCCGACGATGCCGAACCCCGGAAGACCGGACGACACGTCGGCCTGGACCTCGACGGGCAATGCCTCTACGCCTGTGATAGTAGCCGCGTAGACGGTTGCCTGCGACATCTCATGCACCTACGGCGAAGGCGGCTCGATGGTGGCGAAGCAGCGCCCTGTCCTCGGCGAGCACGCGAATGCTGATCACATCGAAGCGTACTTGACACGGCTCGCTGGCAGCATCGGCAAGATACGCCGTAGCGATGCGGGCGATTCGCCGCTGCTTCTGTGGTGTCACCGCTGCCTCGGGTGTGCCCTTGGCGTCGGTCGTTCGGGTCTTGACCTCGCAGAGAACGAGGGTTTCGCCATCGAGGAAGACGACGTCCACCTCACCTGCAGGGCACCGCCAGTTCCTGTCGATGACGGTCATGCCGATCCGGTCGAGATACGCCGCCGCAGCGTCTTCGCCGCGACGTCCGACCTCTTGTTTGTCCATATGGACCACCTCCTTCTCACACAATGGAGGGTGGTCCGAAACCAGCGCTTACCGGATGCGAAACCGGATTAGAACAGCGTTGCCTGAGAACACGGCGAGAAGCTCATCCTGTGGAGGGCGCACGGTCCGCACCGTGAGATGATCTCTATATGCTCGACCGTCCCGTAACCTTTGTTCGCGGCGAAGCCGTACTCGGGATAGTCCGCATCAAACTCGCGCATGAGTGCGTCTCGCGCGACCTTCGCGACGATTGAGGCCGCAGCGATGGCAGTCACAAGACGATCGCCGCCAACGACTGCGGTCGACGGGATGCCGAGCTCAACCGGAAGTCCGTCGACGAGTACGTGTGTCACCGGCACGCCGAGTTCGGAGAGTGCGCGTCGCATTGCAAGGGTATTCGCCTTCGCAATACCAATCGCATCGATCATCGAGGCCTCAACATGCACGACGGCAAGATGAAGGGCCGCCGCACGGATTTCCGCATCGAGCGCCACCCTCGTTTCAGGACGCAGCCTCTTCGAGTCGTCGATCCCCGCGATGCGAGCCGACGATGGCAGCACAACAGCCGCTGCACTGACCGGACCGGCTAGACATCCTCGTCCGACCTCATCAACACCTGCGATGATGGCGTGGCCCTGCGCATGAAGTGAGTCTTGAAGAGTCGCCATGCGCTCGAGCCGCTGCGACTCCGCCTCATACTCTCGCAGACGCCTCTTCGCGCGGGTCACCGCCTCGGCCACGCCGAATCGCGTGTCAGTCCTGAATCGCTGAATGAGGACGTCCAATTCATGGACGCTTGCCTCGGTGAGCATCTGCTCGATCTGCAGTACGGTGAGTGCGGTCACGCGGGCTCCTTAGAAGGCTCCACATGCAGCCTATCGAACGAAAGCGGGCCCGGGAAGAGTCCCGAGCCCGCTTGCAAAAGCGTGAAGTGCGTTCGTTTAGAAGCGCAGTTCCTTGACTCGGGCAGCCTTGCCGACCTTGTCACGGAGGTAATACAGCTTGGAGCGGCGGACCTTGCCGCGGGTGACGACTTCGAGCTTCACGATCTTGGGCGAGTGCACGGGGAACGTACGCTCCACGCCGACTGCGTACGACACCTTGCGGACCGTGAAGGTCTCGCGGGCGCCAGCACCGTGACGGCGAATGACGATTCCCTGGAACGGCTGGACGCGTTCCTTCTGGCCCTCGACGACCTTGTAGCTCACCTTGACGGTATCGCCAACCGAGAACTCGGGCAGTTCTTCATTGATCTGCTGCTGCTCGATCGCTCGGATCCTGTTCATCTGTGTTCCGTTCCTATCTGATGCCGGTGGCATTCTGGTCTTAAGACACGAGTGGACAGTATAGACTAGCCCGTCACAGACGCGCAATCGTCACAGACCGGCGATTCTGTTGAATGGCCAGTAGCGCAAGAACGCCTTGCCGTGAATGATGCTCACAGGCTGGGGACCGAACCACCGTGAGTCGTGGCTGTTGGTGCGGTTGTCCCCCATCAGCCATACCTGGCCCTCGGGGATCTTCAGCGGTAGCAGCACCTCGCCGGGTTCACTCGGCTTCGCATGCGCGTACGGTTCGTCGAGCTTCTTTCCGTCCACGTAGACGGCGCTGTCCTGAATGTCGATGGTCTGCCCGCCCACCGCGACCACGCGCTTGATGAGTGTGGGAACCGAGCCTGTCGGGTCATCGAAGACGACGATGTCTCCTTGCTGTGGCGTCTGGAACCGGTAGACGAACTTGTTGGCGAGCACGCGCTCACCGATGCCGATGGTCGGAATCATCGATCCGGTCGGAATGACGTAGGGCTGAACGACGAACGTGCGGATGCCCGTGGCCAGAACGAACGCGAGCACGACCATGAGAACGAGCTCTCCCAGCCAGCGCAGGAACGTTGGCGAACTCTCAGCGGGAGTCGTTTCCGCTTCAACGACGTCGTCGACCTCGTATCCTCCGGGTGCGTCGGTCACAGCGCGTCTCCCTTCCGTTCAGGTGAGCCGAGGATCTCCTCGGCGAGGGCTCTTTCATCTGCAGTCAGTTCTGCGGTGTCGAGCAAGTCAGGCCTGCGCTCGGCTGTTCGGCGTATCGCCTCGGTCCGTCGCCACAGGTCCACGCGTGCGTGATCGCCGCTGAGCAGTACGTCGGGCACGTCCATTCCGCGAAAGGAAGCTGGCCGCGTGTACTGAGGGTACTCCAGCAGGCCCCACGAGAACGACTCTTCCTGCGTAGCCGTTTCCGAGGCGAGAACACCGGGCTGCAGGCGTGTGACAGCATCAACAAGCATCATCGCCGGCAGTTCCCCGCCGGTGAGCACGTAGTCGCCTGCAGACAGTTCGATATCGACGAGGGAGCGTACGCGCTCGTCTACGCCCTCGTAGCGGCCACAGAGGATAACCAGGCGCTCGTGTCCCGCAAGCTCCTCAACGAGCTTCTGATCGAGCCTGCGGCCCTGTGGACACATGAGGACGACCGTAGCCGGTGCGGGGTCAAGCGCTCGTACGGACTCGATGGCTGCGAAGAACGGCTCGGGCTTCATGACCATGCCATATCCGCCGCCGAATGGGGCGTCATCGGTACTGCGATGCTTATCTGCGGTCCAGTCTCTCAGGTCGTGAACCGCGAAACTGACCGCGCCCTTGGTGCGGGCGATGCCGAGCATCGACGAACCGAGGGTCGGTTCGAAAATCTCCGGGAATATGCTGATGATGTCGATACGCATGTCAGTCCTCGTCAAGCAGGCCGGGGAGCAGCTTCACCGTGATGGCGCGGGCGTCCTCATCAATCGTGAGCACAACGTCGTCAATGACCGGGATGAGTACTTGGCCGAGGGGGCCGCTTACCTCCCAGACATCGTTTGCTCCGGTGATGATCACGTCGATGATCGTGCCAAGCGCTCCGCGCTCGGTGTCCGTCACCGCGTAACCGACCGGATCGAATACATCGTCCTCCCAGTCATCGGGAACGGCGCTCGCGCGTACGAGCAGCGTTGACCCCGCGAGGGCGCGCGCTTCGCCTATCGTCGCTATACCCGCAATCGTCAGCAGTGGCCCCTTCGGCCCCGGCCGGACGCCAAGCAGGCGTAATCCGGATGCCCCGGCTACGGGCGGGACGGCCCAGAGTTCGGCATCGACGAGTACATCAAAGGGAAGGTCGAGCAGCGGCTTCACTGCGACCTCCCCTTGGAGTCCGTGCGATTTGATCACGCGCGCGACGGGTACGAACGGCGCGTCCATCGTCTTAGCCGAGAACCTCCACCGAGGCATCGCTGCCGTCGACGGAAGCAGCCGCGCGCACGAGCGTGCGAATCGCCTTGATAACGCGACCCTGACGACCGATGACCTTGCCGATGTCATCCGCGTTGACCGTCACCTCGTAGGCCGACCCGTCGGGGCCGGTCTCTTTGGCGATCGAGACGTCATCCGGGTTGTCGACGAGCGACGTTACAAGGAACCGAACGAGTTCGTCAGTGTCGGCTTTGCTGGGCATCTGCTACTCGGCCTCGGCCGGAGCTTCGTCCTCAGCGACGTCCGCGGCGACTTCCTCAGCAGCAGGCTCCTCGGCGGGAGTCTCCTCGGCAGGAGCCTCTTCGACGACTTCCTCAGCGGGCGCTGCAGCAGCTTCGGCGGCCTTGGCGGCTGCCTCTTCCTTTGCCTTGACCTCGGCGGCTGCCTTGGCCTGCGCCTTTTTGGAAACCTTCGTAACGCCGACAGGCGCGGTCTTCTCGCCCTTGGCGATAGCGATCAGCTTACCGGCTGCCTCGGTGGGCGTGGCACCATTCGCAAGCCAGGCATCGACCTTGACGAGATCGAGCTCGACGGTCGAGGGCTGGGTGCGCGGGTTGTAGCGCCCGAGAATCTCAATGAATCGGCCGTCACGCGGAGCGCGTGCATCGGCCGCGACGACACGATAGAACGGCGCCTTTTTGGCGCCGGCGCGTGCCAGACGGATCTTGACTGCCAACAGTTCACCTCCGTGTAGGGCGGCATTGTGCCGCCGTGTCCGAGCTAGAGCAAGTGCCAATGATAGGTCATGAATCCAGGCGGGTCAAAGCAGGGCGGGATTCCGCACGCTAGAAGGGCATTCCAGGCATGCCCATTCCCCTGCGCTTGCGCTTTCCTTGCTGGGAACCCATCTGTTTCACCATCTTCTGCGCCTGGGCGAACTGCTTGAGCATCTGGTTGACGTCATAGACCGTCACACCCGCCCCCGCAGCAATGCGCTCGCGACGGGAGCCGTTGATGACTGAGGGCTTGACGCGTTCCCGTGCTGTCATCGACTGGATGATCGCCTCGGTACGCACGAGAGCGTGCTCATCGATCTCGGCATCCTTCGGGAGTTTGTTGGCGCCCGGGATCATCGCCATGATGTCCTTGATCGAACCCATCTTCTTGAGCTGCCGAAGTTGCCCGAGGAAGTCATCGAGTGTGAATGACCCGGCGCGGAGTCGCTCCTCGGCGTCAGCTGCGGTCGTCTCATCGAAGGCTTCCTGTGCCTTCTCGATGAGCGATACCACGTCACCCATGCCGAGGATACGTCGAGCCATCCCGTCCGGTCTGAACACCTCGAGGTTGTCGGTCTTCTCCCCCACGCTGGCGAAGAGGACTGGCTTGCCGGTGACCGCGCGGATGGAAAGTGCAGCACCGCCGCGAGCGTCTCCGTCGAGTTTCGAGATGATTACGCCATCGAAGTCGACGCGCTCGGCGAATGCCGAAGCGGCGTTCACCGCGTCCTGACCGGTCATCGCGTCGACGACCATAAGGACTTGCTCTGGTCGCACGGCAGTCTTGATCTGCGCGGCTTCGTCCATCATCTCCTCGTCAACATGGAGACGGCCTGCGGTGTCGATGATGACGAGGTCGCGCAGTCGGTCGACGGCGTTCTTCACACCCTCACGTGCGATTGCGACAGCGTCCGTTCCTTCGCCGCGATACACAGGGATGTCGAGCTCTCGACCAAGCGCTTCGAGCTGGTCGATGGCTGCAGGACGGTACACGTCGCACGCGACCATGAGGGGCCGCTTGCCCTGTTTGCGCAACAAGTTCGCGAGCTTGGCGACTGCGGTAGTCTTGCCGGCGCCCTGAAGGCCAACGAGCATGATGACGTTAGGGACACGTCCCGAGAGCGCCAAGCGCGCTTCGTTGCCGCCCATGAGTGCGGTGAGCTCCTCAAGAACGATCTTTACGACCATCTGTCCGGGAGTGAGGCTCTGCATGACGTCGGCGCCTACAGCGCGCTCACGAACCTTCGCCACGAACTCTTTGACTACTTTGAAGTTGACGTCGGCTTCCAACAGCGCCATGCGGACTTCGCGCATCGCCGCATCGACGTCAGCCTCCGAGAGCTTCCCGCGCCCTGTAAGCTTCGAGAAGACCGACTGGAGTCGATCGGTAAGGTTCTGAAACATCGCCATCTCCACGGCCGAGGGTCATGACCCCCTAGGCTACGGTCGCCCTGCCGTCTCGTCAATGCGCCGGAACCTGGTTACCGGCGAGAAGATGTAGCGTGCCTCCCCGCGGATGTCGCTCAGGTACACCGGCCCGAAGAATCTGCTGTCAAGCGAGACAGGGCGGTTGTCGCCCATGACATAGACCGTGCCAGCGGGTACCCGGAACGGCGCGATGCGGAAGAGCCCGCTCCCCTTCAGGACGGGATACGTCTCGGCGTCCTTGATCCCATTGACCACAACGGTGTCGCCAATGACCTCGACAGTGTCTCCACCGAGCGCGACGACGCGCTTGATGAGAGTGTCACGCCTACCGTCGATGAGAGCCGCGAACGAGATGATGTCACCGCGCTGCGCAACATCGTAGCCGCGGCTGACGAGCACTCTATCGCCGTTGTGCAGCGTAGGAAACATCGAGTCGCCATCGACCTTCACAACGGTGTTCAGCACGTTGAAGATCAGCAGCAGGCCGATGAGCAGCACGGAGAGCGCGGCGAGGAGCGGAAGGTGCTTACGATCCGAGGGCAGGGTCGGGATGAAGCGCGGCACCGGTGTCACCCAAGGCCGACGAGGGCAGCAGCGAACTCCTCGGGATCAAACGGCTTGAGATCGTCAGCGCCTTCACCAACGCCGATGCGCAGAATCGGGATGCCGAGTTCGCGGACGACCGCCACAGCGATGCCGCCTTTGGCGGTGCCATCGAGCTTCGTGAGTGCGATCGCGTCCACACCGACGGCGCTGTTGAACTCTCGGGCCTGCGTCAGACCGTTCTGTCCGGTCGTCGCATCCATGACGAGCAGCGTGTGTACCGGCGCTGCACTCTCACGCTCGACGATGCGCTTGACCTTGGAGAGCTCAGCCATGAGGTCCCTCGAGGTGTGCAGCCGTCCTGCGGTGTCCACGAGCAGGAGGTCCGTGCCGGTGAGGGCGGCGCGCTTCACCGCGTCGAACGCTACAGAAGCGGGATCGGTACCGCGCTCGCTCTCGACGATAGGAACGCCGGCGCGGTCAGCCCAGATGTGCAGCTGTTCTACGGCCGCAGCGCGGAAGGTATCAGCCGAGCCGATGAGTACCGTGCGGCCTTCATCGGCGGCCGCTTTCGCCAGCTTGCCGACTGTGGTGGTCTTGCCGGTGCCGTTGATGCCCACGACAAGCACCGTCGATGGCGACGCTGCGATGAAGTCCTCGGTATCCGGGCGACGAAGCTCGGCGGCTATCTCGGCGGCGAGGTGTTCAAGCACGGCGCGCGCATCAGGAAGTGCCTGCCGTTTGGCCGCGTCGCGGAGGCGTTCAACCATCTCGTTGACTGCGACAACGCCCATGTCGGCACCGATCAGCGCATCCTCAAGATCGGTCCAGAACGCCTCGTCGACGTCGGGTCCGCGTCCGAGCAGGACATTGAGCTGACCTGAGAGCTGTTCGCGGGTTCGCGACAGCCCTTGCGTCAGGCGGTCGAGCCACGCGCTCACGAGAGTTCCTGCTCCGCCGACGCGAGCACCCGCTGGAGCTTCTGGCTCACGACTTTGCTGACGCCGTCTGCCTGCATCGAGACGCCGTAGAGCACGTCGCCCATTTCCATCGTCCTGCGCTGGTGGGTGACGATGATGAACTGCGTGTGCTCCCGCATGCTGTCGGTGAACGCGATGAAACGACGCAGGTTCGTATCGTCGAGTGCGGCTTCCACCTCGTCGAGGATGTAGAACGGACACGGCCGCGTGCGGTACAGAGCGAACAGCAGCGCGAGCGCGGTGAGCGACTTCTCTCCGCCTGAGAGCAGTGTCATCTTCGACAGGCGCTTCCCGCGCGGCTGCGCTACGACCTCCACGCCCGTCGCCTCCGGATCATCAGGATCGGTGAGGCGCAGCGACGATTGGCCGCCGGGGAACAGTAGTCCGAAAATCTCCTGGAAGTGGTGGTCCACCTGCTCGAACGTCTCAAGGAATCGGTCGCGCATCTTCCGGTCGATAGCCGAGACGACCTTCTGCAGGGCAGCTCGGCTCGAAAGAAGGTCCTCGAGCTGTCTGCCGAGGAACTCACGCCGGGCGTTCAGCTGGTCGTACTCCTCAACAGCGACCGGGTTGACCGGGCCGAGGTTCGCGATGCGCTTGCGAAGCCGGTGCGCCGCCTCGACTGCAGACTCGCGGCTCTCGACGGGCTCGGTCTGGAGTGCCGACTCGAGCGGCACGCCGAGCTCCTCGACGATGCGAGCGGCCGCGGCGCGAACCTGCACCTCGAGCTGCGCCTTCTCGACCCGGATGTCAGACATGGCTTCATTCACCGTGTCGAGCTCCGCCTGGGCGTTTCGCACGCCCTCCTGGGCATCGTGGATCGTCGTGCGGAGCGACTCAGAGTCGGCCTGCTCGAAACGCGCACGGTCGCGCAGTCGGACCGCCCAGTGCTCGGCACGCTCCAGAAGCAGCGTGTAGAGGTCGTGAAGGGGCTGCAGGCGCTCGCGCAGCATCTCAAGAGAGCCCTCGGTCTGCATAGATTGCTCAACGAGCGCCGCGAGCTCTGTGGCATCGGCGTTCACGGTGGTGTGGCGCCGCTTGAGGTGCACTTCTCGCTCCGAGACGGCAGCGATCTCAACCTGGCAGGTGGAGAGTCGTCCAGACACAGCCGTCTCATCCCGGAAGCGAGCGTCTCGCTCTTCCCGCTTGACGACTGACTCCTCTTCGAGCTCGTCCATTCGCTGGATCCCGGCCTGAATCGCGTCGGTGAGCCGGCGCTCCTGGGGGCGGTCCTTCGCGGTGCGTTCCTCGATCTGCCGGATGCGCACATCGATGCGCGATGCCTCTGCGTCAAGTCCGGTGACGGACTGTTCGAGACGTCCGACCTCTTCACGCGCCGATGCGACCTCGCCGCCGAGCGTTGCGATCGACTGCGAAAGCTCCAGCGCGTCTTGCTGCGCAACCGAAAGGGCTTCAGCTGCCGAGGCAACTGCAGCCTCAGCCTCACCGAGGGACGCATCGACTGCACTCAGCCTGTCGCGAAGCTCGGCAAGGCGACGCTTCCTGCCGAGGACATTCGCGTCGCCGGCGGTTTGCGGCCCCACGCGAACCTTGCCGCTCGGCCAGACGATGTTGCCCGTCTTCGTCGCGAACCGACACTGCGCTCCAGGCTCAGCGGCTGCACGCAAGGCGTCCTCAAGCGAGTCCACCACACGGATGTCGCCGAGCAGTCCTGCGAGCGCGGAGCGAACGGTGGCGTCAGCGGTGACGTGATCGATAAGCGGCGTGCCGGGGCCGGCCGGGCACGCGAACGGTGCGGCGTCGAGCGGCATGAGCGAGTAGTCGCCGACCTCGTTCTCCTGAAGCATCGCTACGACGTTGCCCGCGGCCTTGCGCGACTTCACGAGTACGCAGAAGACGTCGCTGCCCAAGACGTTCTCGAGCAACATCTCGAAATCTTCGGGCACCGAGACGTGCTCGGTGACCGGGCCGACGACATCCGGAAGTTCCCGCTCCTTGGATATCAACCACGCGAGCGCGGGTGACGCGGCCTCAAAGGCGCGGTCGACTTCCTCAAGCGCTCGGATCTCGGCTCGGACTTCGTTCAGTTCCTCGCGACGGGCGGCCAGATCGGTGTTGCGGCTTTCGAGGAGCCGGACGCGGCGATCGACGTCGGATTCGGCGAGGTGTGCTTGCTTGCGCGAGTGGTCAAGCCGAGCCTGCAACGCGTCCACGCGGTCACGCCGTGATGCGAGCGTCTGGCCGAGGGCAGAACGCTGTGTGCGCACTTCCTCGATCCGCTCGGCGAGCATGTCCGTCTCCATCGAGAAGCCCGACAGCGCCTGCTGCACGGACGCGAGCTC
>CAKMKD010000172.1 GCA_927439865.1 uncultured Coriobacteriia bacterium
CGCCCGGGCGTCGTCAGTCTCCTTGCGCACACGTCGCTGGTCGGCGAGGGATGCAGAGAGCGCTTCCTCGGCAGCAAGACGCCCCTTGCGGGCCGTCTCCGACTCGCGGCGAAGCTCGCCTAGCTGCGTGTAGAGCGCCTGGATGCGGGCCTCGGTGACCGCTCGCTCCTCGGCGATCTGCTGCGCCTCGGTGTCACGCTGTCCAAGACGCGACTCGCTCTGATGGATCTTCTGGCGAAGCTCCGAGAGGCGCTCGACGAGGTTCTTGCCTTTCTCCTCGAGCAGCAGGAGGCCGGAGTTCAGACGTTCGAGCACAGACTGAAGGCGCCGACGCTGTTCGGAGAGGTCGCCAACGAACAGCCCCTTCTCCTCAAGGAGCGACTGGAACTTCGAGAGCTCGCGCTCCTTCTCAGCAAGGCGATAGCGCGCAAGCTCGACCTCGGCGTCTTGCTCACGCTCACGCTTCTCAACGACGTCCCATCCACCCTGCAGGTCGCGCAGATCGGTGACCGCGAGCGCGATCTCGAGGTCCCTAAGGCGCGAAGCCGCGTCGCGGTACTCGGCGGCCTTCGTGGCCTGGCGCTGCAGCGGGCGCAGCTGGCGATCGATCTCGCCGAGGATGTCGCGGATGCGATCGACGTGCACGTCCATCGCGGTGAGCTTGCGCAGTGCGCGTTCCTTGCGCTTCTTGTGCTTCAGAACGCCAGCCGCCTCTTCGATGAGTGCGCGCCGGTCCTCCGGCTTGGAGTTCAAGACCTCGTCGAGCCGACCCTGACTGATGATCGAGTGTGTGTCACGGCCGAGGCCGGTGTCGTGCAGTAACTCCTGGATGTCCATGAGTCGGCACGGCGACTGGTTGATGAGGTACTCACTCTCGCCGTTGCGGAACATCCGGCGGGTGATCGTGACTTCATGGAACTCGAGCGGGAGCGTGCCGTCGCTGTTGTCGAGCACGAGGTCGACCTCGGCCACGCCTACAGCCTGCCGCGCCGAGGAACCGGCGAAGATGACATCTTCCATCGCGTTGCCGCGAAGCGATTTCGCACTCTGCTCGCCGAGTACCCACAGAACGGCGTCGGAGACGTTGGACTTCCCGGAGCCGTTCGGGCCGACGATGACGGTCACGCCGGGTTCGAGGGACATGCGGCTGCGGTCTGCAAAGGACTTGAAGCCCTTGAGCGTGAGCGTCTTGAGGTACAACGGCTACCCTTCCGGAGATGGTCCCACGGGGGCTGGCAACGCCGCCGGCGCCCCCTCTCGCAACGCGAACCATGCTATCACAGCACGGGGCGTCTACCGCCTCGCGCGCGTGATCCCGAGCGTCGCGATGGCGGATGCCGCCGCGGCCTTCTCGGCGTCCTTCTTGGAGCGCCCGATTCCGCTGCCGAGGGAGTCGTTCCCAACGAACACCACGACGGTGAACGTGCGGTCATGCGGATCTCCGACTTCGCCCGTCACAACGTACTCGGGCAGAACGCCGAGCGCTGACTGCGTGTGTTCCTGCAGCACCGACTTCGGGTCCTCCAACGGGGCGGAGACAAGGCCAGCGTCGAGGACACCGGACAGGAGCCGCAGCACCACTTCTCTGGCAGCGACGATGCCGCCGTCGAGGTAGACCGCCGCGAGCGCTGCTTCGAAGACATTCTCGGCCATCGAGCGACGCGAACGACCGCCGCTCGCGCGCTCCCCCCTGCCGAGTCGGACGAGAGCTGGGATTCCGAGCGACTCTGATACCGCCGAGAGGGTCTCGCCGGAAACCGCGGTGATCTTGCGCTTCGTGAGATCTCCCTCCGGCGCCTTCGGAAAACGCGAGAAGAGCTCATCGGCGATCACGAATCCGAGGACGGAGTCGCCGAGGAATTCAAGACGCTCATAGCTCGGCGTGTGGTGCTCGGCAGCATACGACGGGTGCGTAAGCGCCCGCTCGAGCAACGTGGGGTCGCTGAACCTGTAGCCGAGTATGGACTCCGCGAGCGCGAGTCTGTCAGGTGAGGAGGTCATGAGCTGCGCGCGAATACCAGACACGCATTGTGGCCCCCGAAACCGAACGAGTTGCTGAGGGCGGCGGGAATCTCCGCCTTCCGTGCGACGTTCGGCACGTAATCGAGGTCGCACGCCGGATCGGGATCGGTGTAGTTGATCGTTGGCGGCAGGATGCTGTTCTCGATGGCAAGCACGCACGCTACGGCCTCAAGTGCGCCAGCACCACCGAGGAGGTGTCCGGTCATCGACTTGGTGCTCGAAACGGGTGGCGCGTCCGGACCGAAGACGGCCTTGATGGCGCCGGTCTCGGCAGCATCCCCGAGCTGCGTGGATGTGCCGTGGGCGTTGATGTAGCCTATCTGTTCGGGAGCAAGGCCGGACTGAGCGAGCGCAAGCTGCATCGCCCGGCGACCCCCATTGCCATCAGGAGCAGGCGCCGTCATGTGGTGCGCGTCAGCCGTGGCGCCGTAGCCGACGAGCTCGGCGTAGATGCGTGCTCCGCGGGCCTTCGCGTGCTCGAGTTCCTCAAGAATGAGGATCCCGCCGCCCTCGCCCATGACGAAGCCGTCACGACCCGCGTCAAACGGACGCGATGCGGCTGACGGGTCGTCGTTACGCGTGGACAGCGCGCGGGCAGCGCAGAAGCCGGCGAGGCCGAGTGGCGTCACGCCGCAGTCGAAGCCGCCTGCAATGACCGCATCGGCAGAGCCGCGCCGTATGGCCTCGAACGCTTCACCGATCGAGTGATTTCCCGTTGCGCATGCCGAGACGGGCGCATAGTTGATGCCCTTGGCGCCCGAGCGGATCGAGATGTGGCCGGCAGCGAGATCGACGATCATCATCGGGACGAGGAACGGACTCACGCGGCTCGGACCCTTGTCGCGCAGGATGTCGTGCTGGTCTTCCATCGTCCCGAGCCCGCCGATTCCGGAGCCGACGATGACGCCCACTCGCTCGGCGTTGCTGTCGTCGATGACAAGGCCGGAATCCTTGAGGGCTTCCTCGGCAGCGACAACAGCGAACTGCTGGAACCGCGCCATCCGACGCGCCTCCTTGGTGTCGAGCCACTCGGACGGATTCCAGTCATCGAGCGTCGCTGCGAAACGAGTGGTGTACGCACTCGCGTCGAACGCCGTGATCTCATGGACGCCTGAACGTCCGGCGATGAGGCCTTCCCAGGTAGCCGAGGCGTTCGGGCCGAGAGCCGAGACGGCGCCGATTCCGGTTACTGCGACGCGCCTGGTCATTGGGCACCTCCTGAGGTGGCGGCGTTCCACTCGGCCACGAGTCTCTCCATGAGTTCGCGAACGGTGGGAACGTCGTTGATCCGTGCCGCTGCCGAGCCGGCGAACACGAGCCCCTCGGTGACATCGCCTTGCTGGGCGCGAACGAGCTTGTCGATGATGCAGTAATCCTTGCCGCAATCCTTGAGGCACGCCACACACCGCTCGATGATCGGATAGTCTCCGGCGGCAAGGCGGTCCGTAAGCGGGTTGCGAATCGCGCGCCCGGGCAGTCCGACCGGGCTCTTGGTGAGCACGATGTCGGCGTCGGTCGCATTCACATACATCTGCTTGAATTCATCGGATGCTGAGGACTCGATCGTTGCGGCGAAACGGCTCCCCATCTGGACACCGGCAGCGCCAGCGTCAAGCGTGCGCTTGATGTCTGCGCCGGTCACCACCCCTCCGGCCGCGATGACGGGGATGCTCACGGAATCGAGGATCCTCGGCAACAAGTCAAGCATGTACTCGTCCGTGCCGAGATGCCCGCCCGCTTCGTAGCCCTCGACAACAACAGCTGACGCGCCGAACCGCTCAGAGAGTTTCGCAACGCGCTCCGAGCCAACGATCGGCACATACTCGACGCCGGCTTCTCGGCACCAGCCGAACGCGTCACGCGAGAATCCTGCCCCCGCGATGACGACGTCGACCCCCTCGGCGATCGCCACCTGTACGAGCTCCTTGAACGCCCGGATGGCGACCATGATGTTGACGCCGACGACGCCTGATGTTGCAGTGCGCGCCGCCCGGATTTCCTGAGCGAGTTCATCGGCAGTGAGGCCTGAGCCGGCGATGATTCCCACGCCCCCGGCCTCGGCAACAGCTGCAGCGAGCGGCGAAAGGGAGATGCGCACGGCCATGCCGCCCTGAACGATAGGCAGTCGGGCCGTTCTGCTTCCTATGGTGAGCGGGGGCAGCTCCACGCGGTCCTCCGAGGGTCAGCGTGAGTACGCGTTCGTCCCGGCCGGTCAAGTACCCGGCCGGGAGACGAAGCGTTCACGACGATGTATGCATTAGGCGTTCGCGGCGATGTACTCGACGGCGTCGCCGACGGTCTTGATGTTCTCGGCCTCCTCGTCGGGGATCGAGATGCCGAACGACTCCTCGAGTGCCATGACGAGCTCGACGATATCGAGCGAATCAGCGCCGAGGTCGTCGATGAACGACGCCTCCATGTTCACGTCGGCTTCGTCGGCGTTGAGCTGGTCGACGATGACCTCGGTGACCTTCGCAAGGATCTCCTCGTTATTCATGTGGTACACCTCCTCTCTCCTGTCTCGCTGCATTATGACGCGTTGCCGCGGTCAGGCGAACGTCATTCCGCCATCAACTGCCAGTACCTGTCCCGTCACGTAGGTGGCTTCGTCAGAAGCAAGGAAGGCAACGGCCGCTGCAATGTCGGCGGGCGAACCAAAGCGCTTCATCGCGATACTGCCGAGGGCGGCATCGCGGGCGCTTTCGGGAAGTGAGCCGGTCATGTCGGTCTCGATGAACCCGGGGGCGATCGCGTTCACACGCACGTTGCGCGACGCGAGCTCGCGGGCCACGGACTTCGTGAGGCCGATGAGGCCTGCTTTTGCGGCCGCGTAGTTGGCCTGCCCGGCGTTGCCGACAAGCCCCACAACCGATGAGATGTTGATGATGGCTCCCGAGCGCTGCTTCATCATGAACTTAGCGGCCGCACGGGTAACGAAGAACGCGCCGCTCAGGTTGGTCGTGATGACCGAGTCCCAGTCGTCGTCAGACATGCGCACGAGCAGTCCGTCCCGCGTGATACCAGCGTTGTTAACGACGACATCGAGGCGCCCGTAACGCTCGACGATCGCGCTTACGAGCGCGGTGCTCGAGGCGGCATCCGCGACATCACCAACGAAGGCGTCGCTATCGCCCGCGCAGCCGATTTCGCCAAGTCGGGCGAGCACTGAGCGGGCGCCGGCGTCATCACCGCGGTAGTTCACCGCGACGGTGGCTCCCCTTCGGCCAAGGTCGAAGGCTATCTCGGCGCCGATACCCCGGGTCGCCCCGGTGACGAGCGCTATCTTGCCGGTCAGATCGCTCATGCGCCAAGCACCTCCAGAACACGCTCGATGCCGCCATCCTCCACGGCCACAGCTTCAATGCCTTCAACCTTGCGCGCAAGTCCTGTGAGAACGGCGCCCGTGCCGGCCTCGATGATGACCTCGACGCCTGCGTCGCGCAGCGTGGTAACGGTCTCGGTCCAGCGTACCGCTCCCGTGATCTGTCCCAGGAGGCGCGATTTGATGAGCTTCTCGGCAGTAGCTGGTGTGGGGTCGGTGTTCTGGAGCAGCGGTATACGCGCATCCGAGAAGTCAGCCCCCGCGATGATCTCCGCGAAGCGATCCCCGGCCGGGGCCATGAGCGGCGAGTGGAACGGTCCTGCGACCGTCAGCGGGATGACGCGGCGTGCGCCTGCCTCGGTGAGTGCGAGAGTGGCGCCCTCGATGCCGGCGTGCGTGCCCGAGAGAACGACCTGCGTCTCGGAGTTGTCATTGGCGAGCCAGACCTCGCTCATCCCGTCGACAAGCTCAGCGACGACCGTGCGATCCATGCCGAGGACCGCAGCCATGGTGCCGGGGGCCGAAGCCGCTGCCGCCGACATCAGGGACGCGCGTTCGCAGACGAGCTCGAGTCCCGCCTCGGCAGAGAAGACGCCGGCAAGCGCAAGCGCTGCATACTCGCCCAGGCTGTGTCCCGCGAGGTACGCAGGCTCGAGCCCGCACTCCATGAGCGCAGATCCCCAGACCCAGTCCGAGAGGTAGAGCAGTGGCTGCGCGGCGCGCGTGTCCGAGAGCGATTCTGACGGGCCGGAGGCCGCGATCGTCCGCAGCGGCAGATCCGAGATCGCCTCGGCAGCATCAAGCAGGCGGTCGAGATCATCATGTTCGGGAAGCGTATCGAGCATGCCGATGCGCTGCGATCCCTGACCCGGGAAGACGAGCGCGTGCGTTCTCATGCCCATCACGCGACCGGGACCGTCCCGAGCGCGCGCATGACCTCCTCGGCACCGTTCACAAGGTCGGCGACGATGTCGGCAGCGGGCTCGATGCGGCATACCATTGCGGCGACCTGGCCCGCCATGAGGCTACCCATCGCGGTATCACCGTGGCGCATCGCGAGTGCAAGCTTCCCTGCACCGAGCGCCTCGATCTCCTCGGCCTTACCTTCGCGGTCGAGTTCCATGATCTCGCGCGCAAGCTTGTTCTTGATGACGCGGACCGGGTGCCCGGTCGAGCGACCGGTGACCACGGTGTCGCGGTCTTTCGCCTTGACGACCACGTCTTTGACGTCGGGGTGGATCGTGCACTCATCGGCACACATGAAGCGGGTGCCCACCTGAACGCCTTCTGCCCCCAGCGCGAACGCTGCGGCCACTCCCCTGCCGTCAGCGATACCGCCGGCGGCGATGACGGGGATGCTCACAGCGTCAACGAGCTGCGGCGTGAGCACGAGCGTGGTCAGATCGCCGATGTGCCCGCCTGCTTCCATACCTTCGCCGATGATGGCGTCGGCGCCGATCGATTCCATGCGCTTGGCGAGTGCCACAGATGGCACGATCGGGATGACCTTGATGCCCGCGCCCTTAAGCGCGCTCATGTACTTTCCGGGGTTACCGGCACCGGTGGTGACCACCTTCACACCTTCATCGATCACCATCTGAACGATGTCATCGATGTGGGGGGTCAGAAGCATAAGGTTCACGCCGAACGGCTTATCGGTGAGCGACTTCGCGAGGTGGATCTGCTCGCGCAGTACGTCGGTGGGCATGTGCCCCGCACCGATGATGCCGATACCGCCGGCGTTACTGACGGCTGCCGAGAGCTCAGCAGTGGCGGTCCAGGCCATGCCACCCTGAATGATGGGGTGCTCGATACCGAGCAGCGTCGTGAGTCGCGTTCGCAGGGCCATGCTTAGAGGTCCTCCTTGGTCCAGCGTACTATTGCGGCCCCCCATGTCAGTCCTGCACCGAATCCGACGAGCGCAAGCACGTCTCCCCGGCGCAGACTGCCGCTAGTATACAGGTCGTTCACAGCGAGCGGAATCGAGGCAGCAGAGGTGTTGCCGAGGAGCTCGATGTTGGAAAACACGCGCTCGTGGGGCAGCTTGAGCCGGTCTGCGACGGTATCCAGGATGCGCTGATTCGCCTGATGCGGGATGAGCCAGGTGAGGTCGTCAAGCGCAAGGCCGGAAGCAGCCAAGGCCTTCTTGGTCGTCGCCGGAATCGCCCGCACGGCGAACTTGAAGACTTCCTGACCGTTCATCTGCAGGAAGTGGAGACCAGCGTCAACGGTCTCGTGCGAGGCGGGCATCGTAGAGCCCCCTGCCGGAACCTGCAGTACCTCAGGTTTGGTTCCATCCGAGCCAAGGTCGATGCCGAGAACACCCTGCTCCTCGCTCGCCTCAAGGACGAATGCGCCGGCGCCGTCACCGAAGAGTACGCACGTCCTGCGGTCGCTGAAATCGATGAGCCTGGTCAGCGCGTCGGCGCCCACGACCAGCACGCGGCGAGCCCTGCCGGACTCGATGGCGCTTGCCGCTGCCTGAAGCGCGAAGATGAAGCTCGTGCATGCAGCCATCACATCGAACGCGGCGCATGTCAGACCGAGCTTCCCCTGCAGGAGGCAGGCGGTCGAAGGCATGACCATATCCGGACTCGACGTACCCACCACGAGCAGATCGATGTCGTCAGGCTCGAGTCCAGCGTCAAGTAGAGCAGCGCGCGCAGCTCCCGCCCCCAGATCGGAGGTAGTCTCATCGGCAGCAACGATGCGTCGCTCACGGATGCCGGTGCGGGTGCGGATCCACTCATCAGAGGTGTCGACCGTTGCGGCGAGATCGTCGTTTGTGACGATCCGTCCGGGCAGGTACGCGCCAACGCCGGTGATTGCTGCGAAAGACATAGAAGGTGCACTCTTTTCACTCATGCTAGAAGCCGGGTGCCGGAAATGTTCGAGTAGTATACACGTTCGGCTGACGCCCACATCCGGCTACAGGGCAACTGCTTGCTCGATGCGTCCGGTGAGATGACCGCGGGCCGCCCGTGCTGCCACCGCGATACCGGCGGCAACCGCGCGCGCGTTGCTGCTGCCATGTCCGATGATGCAGATGCCCCTCACGCCAAGCAGCGGGGCTCCCCCATAGACGTCGGGGTTGATGCGCTCCTTGAGTTCCATGAGCGGCTTACGCAGGACGGCAGCGGCCAACGAACGAACGGGCGATGAGGTCATCGCATCCTTCACCTGCGTGAGAAGCGTCTTCGCGAGCCCCTCGAGCAGCTTGAGTGCCACATTGCCGGTGAAGCCGTCGGTGACTATCACGTCCGTTGTCCCGGCTGCGATATCCCTTCCTTCGACATTGCCGATGAACCCCGGCACTGCGTCCACCATGAGCGCGTGCGCTTCCTGCGCGAGCATCGACCCCTTGGTGGGTTCCTCGCCGATGTTCAGAAGCCCAACTGATGGTTCAGAAACGCCGAGCACCACCTGAGCATACGCCCGACCCATCAGCCCGAACTGCACGAGATTCTCCGGCTTGACGTCGGCGTTCGCGCCGATGTCAAGCAAGACGCTTGCTCGCTCGGACGCTGGTACGACCGTGGCGATTGCGGGCCGAGACACGCCCGGTATCCGGCCCATCACGAGCGTTGCTGCGGCCATGCACGCACCGGTGCTGCCCGCCGAGAAGAACCCTGCCGCCTCTTTGTCCCTGACCAGCCGACACCCGACGACGATCGATGAGTCCTTCTTGGTGCGCACCGCATTCGCGGGATGCTCGGCCATGTCGATGAACTCGGTGGTAGCCACCGCCCGCACCCTGTCATGGGTTGCCGAGAAGGGATCGACAACGTCAGCGGGACCCGTGAGGACGATCATGAGCGTTGGATCGGCGGCGAGTGCGGCTTCAACGCCTGCAAGCACTACCGGGGGCGCATCGTCTCCGCCAAGTGCGTCAACGACGATAGTCACTGCACTGTCTGTCACGGACGGCTCCTGTTGTCAGCGGTCGAGTTCGAATGCCTGGACGAGCGCGTCCATATCCACGGAGTGCTCGAACATCTCGCGTATTTTAGCAGCCTTGGTTGCGTCGTGAAGACGCGTGTTCCCCATGAGCCGCTCCATCTTCTCCACAGCGGTCAGTGTGTCGGTGTCCACCATGATCACCGGAACCCCAAGTTCTTCGGCGCGGGAAAGCACAAGCGATGAGGGCGGAAGGTTTCCAGTGAGAATGATGCACCGGGTGTTCGTCTCCAGCGCGGCGAGCTGAACATCAGCACGGTCCCCGCCGGTTATCACTGCCTTTCGGGCCTTGCGTCGGAAGAAGCGGAGCGCCTTGTCCTGCCCCATCGCTCCCACCATGAACGTCTCCACAGGCTCGTCCAGTCGATCGTCCGCTGAAAGCACCGTGCCGTTCAGCGCCTCGACGATTTCGCGCACCGTCGCCGAGGAAAGCGTGGTGTCCTGCGGGATGAGGCCGAGAATCGGGATACCGCGAGACTTCAGGTACGGGACGACTCGTCCTGCGATGAAGTCGGCCTGCGATTCGTGAACCCAGTTGAAGATGACGCCGCGAAGCTGATCTCCGAGTCTCCGTGACTCGCAGACGGACGCGTCTGGCAGGTCGTTGCCGCTCAGGCGGTCCACAAGAAGGACGCGGGCATCAAGCATCATCGCAAGATCAGGCGCCGCCAGCCCGAGCGCTGACGCCTGGAACGGGTCGCTCGGACCCTCGATCACAACGACATCGCGCTCTGCCGAGCAGACCTCGTACGCCTGCCTTACCGCGGCCACAACGTCACCCTCCTTGTGCGAGAGGACGCTCTCGATGAGTGCCTGGGTGCGCACCACAGGACAGACGGCCTCCAACGGAGCGGGACGAGCGAGCGTCTTGTTGATGTAGAGCGCGTCTTGGTCCGTGAGCACGCCGTCCACCGTCACCGGCATCGCACCGTACGGTTTGAAGTACCCGACGTTCAGGCCTCTGGCCGCGAGAATCGAGATGAGCGCGAGGGAGAGCCCGCTCTTACCCGAGTACGGCGCTGTGGACGTGATGAGGATCGCGTGCATTGTCATCCTCCGATTCCGATGCGGATGTCGGCAGCGATAGCCCCCGCACCCTTGTCAGCAACGATAAGGGGATTGATGTCGAGCTCGGTGATCTCAGGAAAGTCAGTCACAAGCGCCGAGACACGCACGATCGTGTCTATGACCGCATCGAGGTCAGCAGGGTGTTGGCCGCGCGCGCCTCGAAGCAATCCGAATCCACGAATCTCGGACAGCATCGTTCTCGCCTCTTCAGCGGTAACCGGACAGAGCCTGAACGTGACATCTTTCATGATCTCAACATAGATCCCGCCCAGGCCGAACATCAACAGGGGACCGAACTGCGGGTCGCGGTTGACGCCGATGATGACCTCGCGTCCCGGATCGAGCATCCGCTGCACAGTGACTCCCCATATCTTCGCTTCGGGCATACGAGCCCGGACGCGCGTAATGATGTCATCGTATGCGGCATCAAGCTCCGCTTCGTCTTCGATGCCTACCTTGATGCCGCCGATATCGGACTTGTGCAGGATATCCGGGCTCGCGATCTTCAAGACGACCGGGTACCCGACTTCGGATGCAAGCGATCGGGCAGCATCCAAGTCCGGAGCGATGCCGCCAGCGGGGACGACGATTCCGTACGCCGCAGCGATTCGCGCTGCGGACTGCTCGGTGATGAACGTCCTCCCGGCGGCCTGTGCGTGTGCAATCGCGTCGCGAACAACGCCGGTGTCGGCCTCGATGACCGGCGGAGACGTCCGCGGCGCATCGAGCTGGCGCCGGTACTGGAGCATTGCACCCAGCGTCGCAACGGCGCGCTCGGGAAAATCGAACTGCGGCACCCGGCCTTCGCGAAGGATCGGAATCGCCTCGGCGATGGCGGCGCGTCCCATGAAGCTCGCGAACACGGGCAGTCCGGAAGCGTGCGACACCCGCACCACCGCCTGCGCAGTCTCGGCGGCGAGCGTCATCGCCTGAGGCGTGAGAATCACGAGGATCGCGCGCACATTCGGATCCTTCGCGAGGATTTCGGCCGCTGCTTCGTACCGTTCTGGCGGTGCATCGCCGAGTACATCAACCGGGTTGTAGAACGCCGAGGCGGGAGGAAGCGCCTCGCGAAGCGCGGTGATCGTCTCGGGCTCCAGGGAAGCGAGCCCTACTCCCGACCGCTCACAAGCGTCCGTTGCGAGGATCGCCGGCCCACCAGCGTTCGTGAGGATGACGAGACCGGGACCCTCGGGAAGCGGCTGACGCGAGAATCCGACGGCGTAATCGAACAGTTCGAGAACCGAGCGCGCGCGGATGACGCCAGCTTTGTGGAATGCCGCGTCATACGCCTGCTCTGAACCCGCCAGACTGCCCGTGTGTGACGAGACGGCACGTGCACCGGCGTCGGATCCGCCGGCCTTCAGTGCGATGACGGGTTTGTGCGCAGAGAGCGCAGTGGCAGCCTCGACGAATGCAGCACCGTCACTCACAGCTTCCAGATACGCGGCCACAACGGCTGTATCGGGATCATCGGCCCAGGCACGGACGAGATCCACTTCGGAGACATCCGCCTTGTTGCCGAGCGAGACGAAGCGCGAAAGCCCGATTCCTTCGCCGGCGGCCCAGTCGAGGACGGCTGTGCCGAGTGCGCCTGACTGCGACATGAAGGCGATTGTGCCCTGCTCGGGCATCGAGGGCGCGAAGGAAGCGTTTAGGTGGCTCGAAGTTGAGATGATGCCGAGGCAGTTCGGGCCGAGGATTCGGATGCTGTGGCGCGCGGCGGTTGCGAGCACATCCCGCTCAAGCGCAGCGCCTGCGGGACCGGTCTCCTTGAAGCCCGCCGAGATAACGATGACGGCCCGGATTCCAGCGAGCCCACACGCCTCGACGACGGGAGCGACCGCTGGAGCAGGTACCACGATGATCGCGAGATCGACAGGACCCGGGAGAACCGAGACATCGGGATAGCAGACGTGTCCGTGCACCTCGGTAGCGCGCGGATTCACGGGATATACAGCGCCGGCGAAGCCTGCCGCCAGCAGGTTGTCAAAAATGTAGTGGCCGACTTTCCCTTCTTCACGGGAAACGCCGACCACTGCCACAGCGTGCGGTGAAAAGAACGATTCGAGCATGGCCCGTATCACCCTCTCCCCCGAATGCAGAACGGCGCCCGGTCGGGCGCCGATTCGCTAATCCGTCTCGACGATTTCCTTACCGTCGTAATACCCACAATCGGGGCAGACCCTATGCGGCAGCTTCGGCTGATGGCACTGCGGGCACACCGAGCGAGCGGGAGCCTCGAGCTTGTGCGAGGAACGGCGGGAGTTCGTGACGGAGCGACCCGTTTTTCTCTTGGGCACTGGCATGCTGGTGATTCTCCCTTCAAGGCGTCGCCTTCGACGCACTGCTTCTGTCTTCATCATGCGCCGAACGGAGCCATGGCGCAAAGCGACACTATAGCACACGAGTGCTGCGGAGAAGCAAGAACTCATGCTCCAGAATCGGGATCCCCGATCATGTCCTTCAGAGCTGCGAATGGCGAGAGAGACAGGTCCGGTTCACACGAGCACGAGCCGGCGGAAAGGTCCACGCCGCAGTTCGTGCAGATGCCAGGACAGTCAGGGTCATGCAGCGGGGCGAAGGGTAGCGCCAGGACAAGCGCGGCACGCAACGCCGGCAGCAGGTCTATATCGCGCCCGGTGATCGTCTCCGCTTCCTGTTCTTCGGGAATCTCCGCAACCACGCCGGGTCGAACATAGAACCCTTCGACGTCACCAGTTGCGGACATCACGAATTCCTTCAGGCATCGCGAGCATGTGGCCCGAACATCGACGGTGACCGTCCCGCTCGCGACGAGGCCGGTGCCCGCGTACGTGAGCGTCACATCCACGTCCGCAGGTGCCACCGGAGCGAACTCCTCGGTGCCAAGGAGGATCGGAGCGAGTGGAAACGCAAGCTCGACATCGATCGTGTCTGCAAGTTCGTCAATGATTGCCGCGACGTCGACCTTAAGCTCGTTGGGGGTGGCCTCAGCCACGCTGGCCGCCCACCTTGCCCTGGAGTCGGTCACGACCGCGCTGGACGGCGGTCAGCAGCTTGCCGAGATTGACCTCAAGATTTGCGAGCATCTCGTCGGCATAGTCCTCAGCGCCGAGGCGGATCTCCCGCTCACGGGCACGTGCGTTATCGAGTATATCGGCGGCCTGCTGCTCGGCGAGCTTAACGATCTCCTGATCGCTTGCAATCGCCTGGGCACGGTCGCGCGCCTCTTCAAGAATACGGTTCGCTTCCTTCTCGGCCTCTTCGAGCATCTCCTGGCGCTCCTTGACGATCCAGCGCGCCTGCTTGAGCTCATCCGGGAAGTTTGCCCGGATCTCGTCGATGATCTCGTAGACCTTGTCTGGGTCGACCATCTTATTGGCCGAGAACGGCACGTTGCGACCGGAGTCGAGCAGTTCTTCAATCCGATCGATGAGCGCCATGATATCCATCGTGTAGAACCTCCCTATTGGGACTGCTTCAAGCGTGTGGCCAAAGCCTCACATACTGCGTCCGGCACTAGTCCTCGGACGGAACCTCCGTGCCGGGCTATCTCCTTCACCGCGGAAGAACTCAGGTACGCGTACTCCGGAATCGACATGATGAACATCGTTTCGATGTTCTCATCCAGACGGTAATTGAGCTGTGCCATCTGGAACTCATGTTCAAAGTCCGTCACTGCGCGAAGGCCCTTGACGATGACCCGCGCGTCCATCTTCTGTGCGAAGTCTACTAGAAGTGTATCAAAAGGTCGCACGGAGACGTTGGGAAGATGTGTCACCGCATTCGAAATGAATGCTACTCGCTCATCGGGGCTGAAGAGCGGGCCAGCCCCTTTGTCGTGACTGAGCGCGACGCCAACGACGACTTCGTCGAAGATTCCGGCTGCCCGGCCGATGATATCGAGGTGTCCGGATGTGACCGGATCGAACGTACCCGGGCAGAGCGCTCGCTTCACGACGACTGCTTCCCTTCGTACGTTGCGTAGGACACTTCGGTGCTACCGTACCGACGGTCACCATCGGTTCGGAACCCGGCCGGCCACTCGGGCGTGACATGCCTATCATGCTCGTAGACGACGAGGGCTCCCTCGGCAAGTGAGCCGCTCTTGGAAAGGTCATCCAAGAAGCCGCTGACCTGCGCCGGAACGATTCTATAGGGAGGGTCAAGAAAGAGCAACGCGAACGGCCCCCCGTTGAGCGGCCGGGATGCAAGGGCGAACGCGTCACCGGACACCACGGACACCACGGAACGAGCGCCGAGCGCAGCGATGTTGCGCTCGATGGATTCCCGCGCAGCCCGGTCTGGCTCGATCAGCACCGCGTACGCCGCCCCTCGTGAGAGCGCTTCGAGCGCAAGGGCGCCGCTCCCTGCGAAGGCGTCTAGCACACGGACTCCTGCAAGATCGCCGATGCGCGATCGTATGGCCGAGAACACCGCTTCACGAACGCGGTCGGAAGTGGGGCGCGTGGCGGATCCTACAGGCGCGCCGATAGACCGTCCACGCCATTCACCGGCAACGATTCTCATCCGCCCCTCACCCACGTTGCGTCATCGCCGAGGAGTGTCTCGGCCTCGCGTGCGAGAAGCGCGTGCTCGGGGCGCTCGAGATGCGGGTCGTTCTCGATGAGGGCCCGGGCGTCTTCGCGCGCTTGCGCGAGCAGATGTGCATCCCCCACGAGCGATGCAAGCCGAAGTCGCGGCATGCCACTCTGTCGTTCGCCGAGCAGCTCCCCCTCGCCGCGAAGCTTGAGGTCTTCCTCGGCAAGCGCGAATCCGTCGTTGGTGGATGCGATAGCTTTCATTCGCTGCCTGCCCTCATCAGAGCGCGGATCCGCGAACACGAGGAACTCCCCCGGATGCTCGCCTCGGCCAATGCGACCACGGAGCTGATGGAGTTGCGCGAGGCCAAAGCGCTCGGCGTCCTCAACGATCATCACGGTTGCGTTCTGGACATCGACGCCGACCTCGATGACGGTTGTCGAAACGAGGATGTCGAGCTCGCCGCTGCGAAACGCATCCATCACGGAGGTCTTCTCGGCCGTCTTCATACGACCGGTCAGGAGGCCGACCCGCAGATCAGGGAAGATCTGCGTACGGAGCCGTTCAGCTTCCCGCGTCGCCGCACGCGCCTCTGCTGCGTCTGACTCCTCGACGAGCGCGCAGACCACGTACGCCTGGCGGCCGGCGCGCACGGCCGAGCGGACAACATCGTAGGCGGCGGCGCGGTGCGAGGTGTTGACGAGGCGAGTCCGCACGTGTCCGGGGCCACGGTCACCGGGCCGCTCTCGAAGGTACGTGGTGTCGAGATCGCCGTAGCGCGTCAGGGCCAGGCTTCTCGGGATGGGAGTCGCAGTCATCACCAGCAGGTCAGCCGACTCCCCCTTATGACGCAGAGCGAGCCGCTGCTGAACGCCGAAGCGGTGCTGCTCGTCGACGATCGCGAGGGTAAGGTGCTTGTATTCGACGTCATCCTGGATGAGCGCATGAGTGCCGAATGCCACACTTGTCGCGCCATCTGCGAGCGACGCAAGTGCGGCGCGGCGCTCCGCCGCCGGCGTTGCCCCGGTCAGCAGAATCCATGTGACCCCGATCGCATCGAGGAGTGGACCGACTTTGCCCGCATACTGAGCGGCCAGCACTTCTGTCGGCGCCATCATCGCGGCCTGTGTCCCCGAGTCCGCGGCCGCTGCAAGCGCGCAAGCGGCCACCGCGGTCTTGCCGGTACCGACGTCGCCCAGGAGCATCCGGTTCATGGGGCGGCTCTCGGCCATGTCCGAGAAGACGTCCTCTTGTGCGGCACGCTGGTCGGCTGTGAGCGTGAATGGAAGCGCGGCCGACAGTGCCTTCACCTTCGGGCCGTCAATCGCGTGTGCGTGCCCCGGGGTGTCCGCGACTGCTCTGTGCCTGCGGATGGCCATTGCGAGCTGGAGCGTGAAGAACTCCTCGTAGGCGAGCCTTCTGCGGGCGATGGCTGCTTCTTCGAGCGTTTCGGGGAAGTGGATCGCCCTCAGAGCATGCCGCAACGACGGCATCTCATGTGAAGCACGCAGCGCAGCCGGCAGGGGATCCGGAGCATCGCCAGCAAGGGTAAGCGCCTCGTGAGCAAGCCGGCGCATCCAGTTGACCGACACACCCTCGGTCGCCCGGTGGACCGGCAGAATGCGACCAAGCTGGGACGGACCGTCCTCGGCATCGAGTCGCTCCAGGAACGGCGTCTTCATCTGCTTGAGGCCGAAGTCCATCTCCAGGCGGCCGGCCATCGCGACCCGATCATCGACCTTGATGCGTTGAGCGACGTACGGCTGATTGAACCAGACGCCGACCACGACCCCGGTCTCGTCGGCAACGGCTACCTCGGTGATCGTGAGGCGCTGTCGCGGTCGCTTGACCCGAACGTCGCGCACCACGCCCACGACAGTGGCGTCGTCCCCAAGCGGAACGTCGCGTATGGATCCGGCTGTGGCAAGGTCAAGGTACCTGAACGGGTAATGCCTGAGCAGGTCCTCAACCGTGTGAACGCCCGCCTTGCCGAGCGCATCGGCACGACGCGAATCAACGAGCCGTACGACAGTGACCGGCTGAGACCAGAGCTCCCGTACCGCAGGCTCGACGCTCGTAGCGGCCGGGTTCTCGGTCTGAGCGGACATACGAAGGCTCTACCAGGCCGGACAGAATGCAGCGCCAACGGCGCGGGGACCGGCGTAGGTGCCGATGACCGCGCCTACCGATGTCGTGTGAATGAGCTCGTACTGACCGCCGAGACGATCGATCTCAGCGCTCAGTTCGTCGGCGAGTTCGGGTGCCATCGAGTGCAAGTATGCCACCTTCACAGGACCATTCGCTGATGCGGCAGCGACAGCTGCGGCAATCTCGGCGATGGCCTTCTTCGTCCCCTTGACCTTCTTGTACGGCTCGATCGTGCCCTCATTGTTGAATGTCAGGACGGGCTTGATGTTGAGCAGTGACGCGGCGAGGCCCTGCGCCTTACCCGCACGCCCACCTTTGACGAGGTACTCAAGGGTATCGAGCGCAAACAAGAGCGTGTCCGACTCGACAACGCGCAGAGCAGCGGCCTCGATCGCAGCGCCGTCACCACCGGCGGCACGCGCCTCCAAAGCGGCCAGAATCACGAGTGCGACACCTGCCGAGACTGTGAGCGTGTCGATCACGCGAACCGGTATCGGTGAGTTGGCCGCTGCCATCGTCGCCGACTCGAACGTGCCAGAGAGCGCTGCAGTCAGGTGGATCGAGACGATCTCGTCACAACCTTGCTCGGCAAGGGCAGCGTAGACGGCTGCGAAGTCAGCGGGAGACGGCTGCGACGTCTTCGGGAGCACAGGTGAGGTCGCCAACTTCGCAAAGAACGTTGGAGGCGTGAAGTCGACCCAGTCCAGGAACGTCTCCTCGCCGAAGAGCACCTTCAGGGGCACCATCACAACATCGTTCTCGGCGAGCCACTGCGGACCCATGTCACACGTACTGTCACAAACGATTCCGACCTTGCCCATGGTGCACACTCCCTTTGTCGTCACGCGGTAAGGCTTATTCGAGTGCAAGGATCACCGGATAGAGCGGCTGATCGCCCCGGTGGGTCTCTACTTCAAGGTCCGGGTGTGCGGCTGCTGCAGCTTCAGCGATACGCGCGAGGGATGCATCGTCCAACTCCTCGCCAGCGAGGATCGTAAGCGTCTCAGCTCCGTCGCCGAGAACCGCGATCAACTTGATGGTGACTTCATCGACCGATTCTCCGATGACTTCGATCTCGTGATCCGCGATGCCGATGATCTGGCCGGCCTTGATGGCTCCGGCTTTGCCCTTAGCATCCTTGACCGCTGTCGTGACTTCCCCGGTACGAACCGCCGAGGCCGCCTCGGTCATCTCGGCGAGGATCGTCGGCAGATCGCTTGAGCCGTCGAATGCGAGGAGCGCAGCGAACGCCTGCGGCACCGACGTGGTGGGAACGACGCCCGTCGGTCGCTGCGAGACACTCCCCACTTGCTGAGCGGCCAGGACGATGTTGCGGTTGTTCGGGAAGATGATGACCGTGTCGGCATGGACCTTCTCAACCGCTTCGAGGATCTCAGCGGTCGACGGGTTCATAGTCTGACCTCCGGTGACGATCTCATCGACGCCGAGGCTCTTGAGGATGTCCGAAAGGCCGGGGCCCGACGAGACCGCGACGAATCCGATGCTCTTGGGGGGCGTGTTCGGCTTGGGTTCGGCGCGCAGCATTTCGGTGCGCTCGGCAGTCTGCCGACGCATGTTGTTGATGTGCACCTCGCCGACTTCGCCGAGCGAGGTCGCCCACGCCAGAACGGAACCCGGATCGTCGGTGTGCACGTGAATCTTGTACGTCTCGCGGTCGCCAACAACCAACTCTGAACCACCTTTGGCGCCAACCCACTCTTCGATGAATGATTTGTCGGCGTCGGCGCCCCACAGGAGAAACTCTGTGCAGTAGAGGAACTCGTCGTCGTCCCAGTCGTTAGCGGGGCTCACAGTGAGCTCCCCGGTGGCGACGGCGATATCGCGCTCCGAGAACTCGTGTCCGTCCATTCCGGTGACGAATCCCTCGGCAAGTATCGCGAGCCCGAAGCCGCCGGCGTCGACCACGCCG
Source organism: uncultured Coriobacteriia bacterium (assembly GCA_927439865.1). Taxonomy (GTDB): domain Bacteria; phylum Actinomycetota; class Coriobacteriia; order Anaerosomatales; family Anaerosomataceae; genus UBA2286. Next base: position 18,972 of record CAKMKD010000172.1, read on the forward strand.
TGCTCCTTGAGCACCGGCAGCAGGTCGGGACCACGACGCACGGACTCGAACGCGGCTTTCACGACGATGTCGAGAAGCTCGTCGAGCGAGGCCCCCGCACCGGTCCCCGCCTGGGCCGCCGCGGCCATGTCCTTGAGCACGGTCAGCATCGTGCCCTCGACTGGCTTGCGCACCGCCTGGAACGCGACAGTGGTGGAACGGGACAGCGAATCGGCTAGCAGCGTGCCTGAGACCGTTTCATCGGCCATGACCCCTTCGCACAGACCGCGCAGGATCTGGCTGAGGATGACACCTGAGTTGCCCCGAGCGCCCATCAGGGATCCGTGGGTGATCGCCCGGCATAGTTCGGCGACTGACGGATCTGGTCCGAGAGCCGACAAATCGGCGATGACAGCATCCATGGTGAGGCTCATGTTGGTGCCGGTGTCGCCATCCGGGACAGGGAACACGTTCAGTCGGTTGATCTCCTCTTTGCGGGCCTTCAGCGCGACAGCGGCCGACTTGATGAGATCGATTGCGGTTGGAGCGCTTGTGTCTGTCATCGTCGCGTCCGCCATTACTTCCGGACCTTGATGCCCTGAACATGCACATCGACAGATGCGACCTGCACATCGCCATCGTGCGTGAGAGCGTACTTGACGCGGTCGACGAGGTTGCGGGACACCTCGGCCAGGTTGGTGCCGTGTTCGATCACGATATACAGATCGACCTGGATGTTGCGGTCGTCGACGTTAGTGATCATCACGCCCTTGCGCAGCCGGTCGCGCGACAGCAGTTGTGCCACGCCGTCCCTGAGCGACGGACTCGCCATGCCCACGACGCCGTAACACTCCAGAGCTACGAAGCCGGCGATGTCAGCGAGCACATCGTTGGCGATCGTCATAGAACCCTGAACAACCTCAGCCATCGAAGTTCCTCCTCGGAGTCGTCTCTTCGTGACACTGGCGTGCCGTGCAACGCGGGGCCTGAGCACCGAATGTTCCGGTAACATCTACGAAAGAGTAGTATAGCGGAGCCAGCGCGGGCGCACACCGTTAGAACACGGCGTGCTATTCTTGCCGGTGACCGTACGCCGTGCTATCATTTCTTCGCTTTTCGCCAGCTCGACTCGCGCATGGAATGCGGGTCAACACATACACGACAGGAGCCAGGACCATGTCCCAGATTTGTACCGTTTGCGGCAAGAAGCCGTCGGCCGGCCGCAACGTGAGCCACTCGCACCGCGTGACGAATCGCATGATCTATCCGAACATCCAGCGCGTGTCCGTCCTGGTCGAAGGCACATCCAAGAAGGTCAACGTCTGCACGAAGTGCCTCAAGGCCGGCAAGGTCACCAGAGGCTGATTTCGTTTCTGAAGCGGCCCGTCAGGTCCGCTGGCGTACCGGAGCCCGGTCGATTCCCTGCGTGAGCAGGTCCCTAAGGACCTCAACAACGGTGGGATCGAACTGGGCTCCTGCTTTATCCGAGAGTTCCGCGAGCGCCTGGCTCTGGCTCATCGCAGCCCGATACGGACGGTCGGATGTCATTGCGACGAAGGCATCAGCAACCGCAAGTATGCGAGCGCCGAGTGGGATGGTCTCACCCGACAGTCCCCCGCCGTATCCGTGGCCATCGAACCACTCATGATGGTGATACACGATTGGTACGACTCCCTGGAGTGCAGGAAGCTCGCTCAGTATGTCCGCAGCGATCTGCGGATGGAGCTTGAGGACACCGTGCTCCAGCGTGGAGAGCGGGCGACTCAGGGAGCCAAGAGCCTCCCCGGTGGTAGACATCCCGATGTCATGAAGCAGCGCAGCCACCCTGAGTGCTTCGCGTTGCGCATCCGGCAGCCCGAATGCATCGCCGATTGCTGTTGCGTACGACAGCACGCGTTCTGTGCCGCCGCGTGAGTACGGATCCTTCGTCTCAAGAGCGAGGGCGAGCGCCTTGAGCGTCTCGAAGTAGAGCTCGCGTGATGACGTCACCGCGTTGGCGTTGCGCAACGCGACTGCCGTCTGCTTGCCGAGCGTCTCAAGCGCGCGCATATGCGACTCGGTGAACCTGGCCGGGAAACCACGGCTACCAACGTTGAGAACACCCATCGTCCCGTCTGCATCCGAGATCGGGACTGAAACCGCTGAACGAATCCCATGCCGACGGCCGGACTTTGGCTTAGCCGGCAAGTCTTCGATCAGCAGGGGTTGGCCAGTAGCAAGGACCCACCCTGCGATTCCCTCTCCTTCGGACAACGAGGTGTCGCGCACCACTTCGGCAGGCAGGCCATCGGCCTTGACGATGGTGAGCCTGCCCGAAGTATCGTCGATCAGCATGATGCTGCCCGTGGCTGCTTCGGAGATGCGCATCGCCGTCTGAAGCGCGGCTGTCAGGACCTCATCCGGATCAAGCTTCCTGCTCAGGTCACGCGCTACCTCTATGAGCGCGGTGGCCATCTCGGTCTCAGTGCGGGCGACATGAAGCGCCAGGCTGCCTGTCAAAGCTCCACGTAGCGGCGCGCTCAGTCTGGCAAGCTGTGCGCCGTCAGGGTCTGCGGTGACCGACAGATCAACGCCAACGACGCCCCTGGAGGTTCCGGGAGTGAGCGGCACCGCGAAGCGCCAGATCACGTGCTCCACGCCGCCGGACTGCATCCGCGCCAGCGGGGCCAACGTTGATACGCCAGACGTGATCGATGTGCCAAGAATGGGGTCGTCGAGCGACTGGGGCTGCGTTGAGGGGCTCATCGGCCCGACAGCCGATACGAGGCGCAGCGTGGCCGAGGAAGGGTCTTCGAGCCACATGTGGGCTGCGACAACGTGGGCAACGGGCGCAACCGCATCCGCGAGCGCATGCAAGACCGTATCGGCTTCGAGTGTGGGAGGTACACGAAGCTCGGGGCTCGGTGATGACACGGCAGCAGGCGTCTGAGGTGTCGAGTCGGCCTCGGGAGTCTTGTGACGCGCAGGTAGCACGGATGTCCCGATGGCGACAACAGCGAATGCGCCGCCGAGAATGCCGAGGAACGGCTGGCTCCAGGCGACCGCAGCTATGGCGGCGAAGAATGCGAGAACGGCGAATGCCACGGCGCCGCCGCTCGGGCGACCGCCTACGTCATGCGATGTCGATTCTCTGGACACGTCACCCCCGCCAGTGATAAGCGTCGGCGCGACGACTCGTCCCGCCGAAGGATGTATCGGCACGAAGCCGGATATTCTTCAGTCCTGGAGGGCGTAGCCCGCGCCTCGTGAAGCTATCACGAGAAGGGTACCCGACGCGAGTGAGACCGTGACCTGATCGCTGAGGGCGATGTTACTGAGACCGAGTGACGAGAGGAGCGGAAGGTCGGCGTCCTGGAGCGGATACTGCAAGCCATGGAGGCTGACCCCGCTCGCAGCCTCGAGCGCCAGCACCGATATCGTCGCTCCGGAGCACACGTCGATGACCGCCGAACGCAGTCCACGGTCAGAAAGGATGGTCGCCCGAAAGCTCGGCTCCTCGATTGTCACGCGCAGGTCGGCTGCGGCACACGCTGTCCCGATCGCCGCAAGCGTGTGGTCGAGCCGTTCTGTGTAAGCTGCTGTGAACACAAGGCCACCCGTTCCGAGGGATCTGGCGACTGCGACCGCAAGGGCGAGGTCGCTTTCGTCCTTGCCCACAGGGAACTGGCGTACATCGACCTCGCGAGCGCGAAGACGCTCGGGCGCCCCGGCCACGGCCGAGTCGAAGTCCCCAACGGCGACTTCCGGCACTCGGCCAAGCGCGATGCACCACTCAGCGGCAGCATCGCAGGCGATAACATACGAGGCAGCCGAAAGGAGCGGACGATAGAACGACTCGGCGCCTGAGACAGGAGCAGAACCGACGATCAGCACGGAATCGGACAAGCAGCTACTCCCCTTCTGTGGGGACGACGCGTTGTAGGACCGGCACGACGAGCGCAGCGCCGATTACGCACAGTATCCCCGATACGAACACGAATGAGTTGTACCCTGCCGAGTATGCCCAGACCGGCTGTCCTTCGGCATACTCCCCGAAAAACACCATTCCGGATACGAAGTGGAAGATAAAGCGGCCCATCGATCCAAGCACAATGCCGGGGATGATGGCGGTCCACAGGGCGCGTCCCCAGTCTCCACGCGACACCGACCGCGCCAACGTAGGCGCAAACACACCGGCTATGCCAACTGCCATGAAAGCGAGCGGGTAATCGAGGAAGAACTGCACCCAGTGCACGATGTAGAGCGGCGGATGCATCAGGTCGAGCACGCCGTAGAGCAGGCCGGCCGAAAGGCCGACAGGCAGACCGCGTCGGAGCGCAAGGATGAACAGCGGCAGCATGGCGAGTGAAACGCCACCACCCTGCGGCATCGACCACAGTCTCAGCCAGCCGAGTACATACGCAAGTGCAAGCGTCAGCGCTATCTCGGACATGATCACGAGCCGACGATGGGACATAGGTACTCCTTGTCTCGACACGGGTGACGTACCCGTGACGGGGCGGAGCATGGGACTGATAGGATGCGAGAGCATCCACCGTGCTTGCCGATCCGCATTATCGGACCGGTCCTTCGGTCGCGACCCGCAGGTCGCCTCTCAGCCGCGCACGCAGCTCCCGATACGGTATTCAGGACAGACACACTCTGTCACACGACAGAATGCCAGGCAAGTACTACTCCATTTGCCTCAGGTAGGAGTAGGGATTCACCGGAGCTCCCCCACCGGGGTGAATCTGGAAGTGGAGATGCGGTGCGCTCGCCGACGCATTCCCAGTTGAACCCACGTAGCCGATGAGCTCACCCGCCTGCACGCGCCCGGAGGTGCGCACGTAGCTGTTCAGGTGCGCGTAGTAGAACTCCCAGCCATTATCGGCAGTGAGCCAGATGGTCTTACCACCAAGGGAACTCGACTTCGACCGAACCGTGCCGGCGAGGACAGCCACGCACGGCGTCCCTGTCCGCGCCATGATGTCCGTGCCCTTGTGGGTGCGACCACCCGAGCGGGCGGCTCCCCATGTGTTCGAGTAGTAGTACGAGCCCTGCACCGGGAAGACCATCCCATTCGGGCCTGCAGGATAGCGCGTGTTCCCTGCCTTCGGGCGTCCTGCGTTCTGCTTCGCCACTGCCGCGGCGAGCTTCTTCTGAACGGCGGCGTACTCGGACTCAACCCCCTTGAGCTTCTTGTCGAGGGCTGCGGCCTTTGACTTCAGGGACTTGGCCTCGGCAGACTGGTCGGCTTTAGCTTCCTCGATCGCTGCCTTTTCCGAGACGAGTTCCGCCTGAAGCGTCTTCACCTCGGCAACAACATCAGCATCCTGCTCACCGATTCGGCTCACGTACTCAAGTCGGACGAGCATGTCATCGAGCGTGTCGCTCGTGAGCAAGAGTGCGAGGTAGTCGACGTCTCCTTGCCGGTACATCTCGGCCGCATGATTGCCGAGGCGCGCCGAGGCCTTTGCGAGCTTCTCCTTGGTGGTGGAGAGACTCTTGTTGGTGGCAGAGAGTTTGGCGTTGGTCGCGTCGAGTTTCCAGTACGCCTTCGAGTACGCATCGCCGGCCTTCTGTGACTCCTTGCGCAAGGCGGCGAGCTGATCCTTGAGTTTGTCGACTTCGGATTTTGCACCGAAGGCCCGGGCAGCGGGCAGCATCAACGCGGCCAGTGCGACCACGATGACGAACCATGTGTATATGCGTCGGCTGCCTTTAGTCATGTCCTCAATCCTGCTCTAGTCTACATGAACGAAACGTCACGCCTTCCCGAATGTGGCCCCCAGCGCACGGTAGAGAGCGCGCGCTACGACGTCGGCCCAGGCGGGGTCACTGAAGAGCGATGTGTCCCCGGGAGTCGTGGTGTTGCCGAGAATAACGCGCACGCCCGGAGCGCCTGACGCTGTCAGGAGTGGACTCGTCGAGGCGACGGGCGTGTGCACCTGCTGTCCGGGCGCGCGGAGCGCTTCGGTCATGCTTCCGGCAAGGCGTGCCGTGTCAGCGGTCGCCGACGCGTTGCCTGACGGTCGCGTGGTCACCTGAATGCCTTCAGGGCCCGTGACCGCAACGTCGAGCGCGACAACGACTGTGGCGGTGGACTCGGCGATGATCGCGGCACGATCAGCCGAGGATGTCGATGTGGAGATCGCGCTTCTCGTAATCACGACTGTCGCTCCGGACGCCTTGAGGAGCGAGTCGAGCCGTCTGGCCACCTCAAGCGTGGTATCGCTACCTGTTGGCATCGGGGCCGGGTCGATGACAACCGTGACCCCGCCCATCGTGTAAGGAAGCAGTAGCGATGACGAAAGCGATCGTCCCGCAACGCGGAGCCGGACTGTGGAGCCATTGCGGACTTCCTGGCCGGAGGTGGGGAACGTCTCTGTCACGACACCTTCGGAGGCTGAAGCCTCGACCGTCTCGAGCGTCACCCGCAGGCCGAGCGTCTCGAGGGAGGCGCGGGCATCCTCGGACATGGTGCCTACCACATCGGGCATGACGAAGGTCTCAGAGCCGGCCGAGACGATGATCGTAATCGTGTCTCCGCGCCGAACGAGCGCACCGGCGGGCGGTTCCTGGGAGATGATCGAGCCCTTCGGGACCAAGACGGAAAACCACTCCCCGCCAACGGTTGTGATGAGGCCGGCACTTCCGAGAACGGCGGTGCCTTCGAGGGTGGTCTTGCCGGCAACGGCGGGTACGGCGATGAGCCCGCTTCGCATCGTGATCACGATGGCCGAGGTAGCAGCAATCACAATGACCGCGATCGAAACTGCGGTCACTACCAACCATCTGGGTATGAGAGGGCGGCGCCGTGGCCGCTCGGTAAGCAGTTCGTCCATATGCGCAAGTATAGCAACATCGATGCCTTGCCTGACCATGAGCACGGGTGTAAGCTGCTCGTTCGCAGCCCTGGATGACATTCTCGGAGGTCGAACGATGCCGGCATACGACTACAAGTGCCCGAACTGTGCGTGCGTGTTCGAAGTGACGCGGGGCATCAAGGAGTCTGGACCTATCGCGTGTCCTGAATGCTCTGCCGAGGCGAAGCGCATCTTCTCGCCGGTAGGAATCGTCTTCAAGGGGACTGGCTTCCACAACACCGACTACCGCGCCAAGAAGGCGATTCCCGCGCCGTCGGAAGGCGCGAGCAGCGAGAAGGCCGAGAAGCCCGCCTGTGGTGGCGATGGCTCCCCGGCCTGCGCGTCGTGCCCCGCTGCTGACTAGCAGCTAGTCCATCCGCACCCAGAACTTCTCGGTGCCGGTGCGGTAAACCGTCTCGATGAAGCGCACGGTACCGGTCTTGTTGTCCATTGCGATCGAGTGAGTTCTTGCGCCCTTGCCGAAGTACTTGACGCCGCGAAGCATCTCGCCGTCAGTGACGCCGGTTGCGATGAACGCGGCCTCATCGGTGTTGACGAGGCAATCCATGGTGAGAACGCCGTCAATGTCGCACTGCGACATCGTGAGTGCCCGGGCACGTTCCTCGGGGCTACGGAATTCGAAGCGGCCCATAAACGTTCCGCCGATGCACTTCATGGCGGCTGCCGCGAGCACGCCTTCCGGCGCCCCGCCTGCACCCATGTAGAGGTGAATGCCGGTGCCTTCGATGGCTGTCGCCACGGCGCCGAACACGTCACCGTCGGAGATGAGGCGAATCCTCGCGCCGGTTGCACGCACTTCCGCGATGAGGTCGTTGTGGCGGTCACGCTCGAGGATGCAGACCACGATATCGTCTACTGGTCGATTCAGCGCCTTGGCTACGTTTTTGACGTTCTCGGTCGGAGTGGCGTCGATATGAACAGAGCCATTCGCCGAGGGACCGGCGGCCACCTTCCACATGTAGGTGTCCGGCGCGTTCAGAAGGGTACCCTTGGGCCCGAATGCGAGCACAGCAAGTGAGTTCGGCTGGCCGTACGCCGTGAGGTTGGTGCCCTCAAGCGGATCGACCGCGATGTCGATCTCCTCGCCGCCACCGCCGACCTTCTCGCCGATGAACAGCATCGGGGCCTCATCGCGCTCGCCCTCACCGATGACGATCTCGCCGGAGATGTCCAGGATGTCAAACGCGGTTCGCATGGCTTCAACAGCAGCTTTGTCAGCCGCGTCCTTGTCGCCCTTCCCCATCCAGCGAGCTGCAGCAAGTGCCGCCGCCTCGGTAACCTCGAGCATCTCAACGATACGGGTGCTGCGCATAGTGCCTCCCCATCCTCGCGGTCGAGCGAACGCTAGCCTTCTTCGACCTGTTTCATGAGTCGTGCTACGAAATGCCCGTCAGGCCCATCGTGTTCCGGCACCGAGCGGAACCAGCCCTGCGACGTAACGTGACGTTGCCATTCATGCGGAACGGTGCTGCTCACACTGACCGATCGAAACGCGTTGCCCGCGCTCTCGGCCAGGAACTTCCCCACCACGCCGTCGTTCTCGGCGCGGGTGATACTGCACGTAGAATACACTACATGCCCACCCGGCCGGACGAGCGAAGCGAGTGCCGAGAGCATCTTCAACTGCAGATCTGCCATTCGAGGGACGTCGTCAGCGCTCACATTCCACCGCTGCTCCGGGTGGCGTCGCAGTGTGCCGAGACCGGTGCACGGTGCGTCGAGCAAGACCGCATCAAAGCCGCCGGGTGGGGTCGGGATTGCGCTCGGATCGAGGATGTCACCGGTGATCGCCTCAACTCCCGGAACCGCGAGGCCGTCCATCCGCTGACGCAGAAGCTTCGTCTTGAACTCGTGCACGTCGAGACTCACGATGCGCGCCGGACCGCCGAGAGCAACTGCGGTCGCCTGCAAGAAGAGGGTCTTCGTGCCACGACCAGCCCCGGCGTCAAGAATCGTCATGCCGGGCTTCGCCTCGACCGCAAGCGGAGCCACCTGAGCTGCAGCGTCGGTGACCAGGAAGTACCCTCCGGCAAGCGCCAGGCCGCGAACCGCAGCGCGCTCATTCTGTACGACGACGCACGCCGCGTCAGGAGGTGCGCTGAACGGCTCAGCGCCATCCTCGCGTAGGACTTCGAGGGCGGTATCAAAGCTCGCCCTGAACGGGTTGTGCCTCAAATAGAGCGGAGCCGGTGCATTGTCGGCTTCAAGGATCGCGCGTGCCACTTCGAAGTCGTTCTCATCGGCAATGAGCTCGGCGAGCCAAACCGGGTGTCCGGTCGAACGAGCGAGGGCGCTGATGTCCGCCGCCGCGTCGCCCCAGGGGAACGTCTCGGCTTCGTCAGCGATGCGTCGAAGCACTGCATTGGCGAGTCCGGCCGCTTGAGGTCGTACCCGGCGGACCGCCTCGACGCCTTGATGAACTGCGGCCCGGGCTGGCGTGCGCATGAAGAGGATCTCGTAGGCAGCCATGCGGAGTGCGTCGCGGACCCTGGGTTCGACTGCGCCGGGCTTGGACACCCGACCGTCGATCACCTCGTCGAGGGTGCCAAGCGTCTCGATCACTCCACGTGCAAGCCGGGTCACCAGCGCATGGTCCGCGTCGGAAAGTGATGCGCGACCGAGCTGCGTCTCGAGGACAGGCGCAAGGTACGCGTGACGTTCCCGGACTGCGGCGAGGACCTTGAGGGTGACGGCTCGTGCTGCAGTGACGCTCATGCGCGCCTCCAGGAGGCTTCGTCGCTCAGGCGCGAGCCGCGCGCCCAGGCTGAGCCATCGACGGCTGTCTTGCCCGCTGGCTGTATCCGGTCGACAAGGACAGCTCCGTCCGAGAAGCCCAGCAGAAGCCCGTCGCTTACACGACAGGCGACGCCGGCGGGAATGGCAGCCTCGGCGGCGACCGCGCGGAGCAGCGTGAGGTCTACGCCCTCGATATGTATGCGAACGGGCGCCTGACGTGACGACGAACGCACCCTGCGGAGCGCGTCCGCCATCGAAAGCGCAGGATCGAGCGCGATGTCATCCTTGGTTATTTTGGCGGCGTAGGTTGCGTCAGCATCGTTCTGGGAGGTCCACGAGACGGTGCCATCCTCGATATGTCGCAAAACCTCGATGAGCGCTTGTGCGCCGAGCTCGGCAAGGCAGCCGGTGAGATCGACCGCGTTGAGGTCTTCGATTTCAACCGAGCGCTGCAGCGCGAATGGTCCTGTGTCGAGCCCCTCTTCCATCAGCATGATGCTGACACCTGTCACACGGTCACCGGCAAGAATCGCTCGATGTACGGGCGCAGCTCCCCGATAACGCGGGAGAAGCGAAGCATGTACGTTCACGCACCCGTGCTCAGGGACTGCCAGCACCTCAGGTGGTAGCAGCAGTCCGTACGCGGCGACGACGATCACGTCAGGGGCGTCCGCGCGAAGAGCGTCAACCACTTCGGCCGACCGGAGTGATGCCGGCTGAAAGACGGGGATGCCGAGATGCTCGGCTGCTGTCTTCACAGGAGGTGCGACAAGCGCCTTCCCGCGACCCGACACGGCGTCCGGCCGTGTGTAGACGGTAACGACTTCGTGTTCCTCGGCCAGACGTCTAAGAATGGGCACCGAGAATTCCGGCGTACCCATGAACACGATTCGCACGGCGCCTCCCCCTTCGGCTGACTACTCTGAGGCAGCGGCGTCGTTGTACTCCCTGATGGCAGCTTTTCGCTGCTCAGTGGTGAGGCGATCGAGAATGATGACGCCGTCGAGATGATCGATCTCGTGCTGGATCACCCGGGCGAGAAAGTCCGCCGCCTGAAGCACGATAGGTTCGCCATCGATGTTGAGGCCTTCGCACACGACAGAGACAGCGCGTTCAACAGGGACGTTGATTCCGGGAACTGAGAGACAGCCCTCGTCGTCGACTGCGGTTTCCTCGGACTGCTCGATGATAACGGGGTTGCAGATGGCGCCAAGCTCCTCATCGATGTCGAAGACGATCACGCGCTTCTGAATACCGAGTTGTGGGGCGGCAAGCCCGACGCCCTGATTCTCGTACATCGCCTCGGCCATCTTGCGGACGAGTGGGCGCAGGTCAGCATCGGACGAGGGATCGACCTCGCCGGCACGGTCGCCGAGTACGGGATTTGGATGAGTGAGAATCTGCATCGAGTGCCTTTCGCGTGCGGGCGTACGTGGTCGAGACTGCAACAACCTTGCCGGAAGCATTGTACAACGAGGTCAGGACACTAGAGAAAGTCGACCGGGTCGATATCTGGTGCGACCGCAACGCCTGGCGGCGCAGGGCAGTGAGCGAGTGCCGACCGCACGAATGAGCCAAGCGCCGCACCGGGCGGTGCCTTGATGACGATGTGTCGGCGATACGCACGCTTCACTCTTGCAAGCGCGGCGTCCGCCGGGCCAAGAACCTCCCATCCAGCAGGCAGGGCATCCTCGAGCGCCTTGCCGAGGGCAGTTGAGTACGCAACGACAGTCGTTGCGGTCTCCCCTGACATCACGATGTTCGCAAGGCGTCGGTATGGCGACCAGCCGACTGCTGAACGCAGGTTGCGCTCCTCGGCGTACAGGATGTCGGCGTCACGCGCGGACAGCGCCAGGATGGCGGGATGGTCGGGCCAGTACGTCTGAACGATCACGAGCCCGGGATCCTCTCCTCGGCCAGCCCGCCCGGAAACCTGCTCGAGCAACTGATAGGTACGTTCAGCGGCTCGGAAGTCGGGCAGATGCATCGTGGTATCGGCGTTGATGATTCCCACAAGCGTGACCTCAGGATAATCGAGGCCCTTGGCAACCATCTGCGTGCCGAGGAGGATGCCTGACGTGAGATCCTCGAACTCGGTTAGTGAGCGTTCGTGGCCACCCTTCCCGGTCGTCGTGTCCGCATCCATCCGCACAACGGGCAACGAAGGCCAGCGCGCGTGAATCTCGTCCTCGACGCGCTGGGTTCCGGCGCCGAACCGACGAAGGTACGGACTCTGACACCGGGGGCACGCAAGCGGCGTGGCCTCCGCGTGGCCGCAGTGGTGACAGACGAGCCGGTCAACTCGCTCGTGGTACGTCAAAGACACGCTGCAGTCCTGACACCGCGGCACGAACCCGCACTCACGGCAGAGCAGAAACGATGCGAATCCCCTGCGGTTCAGGAACAGCACGCCCTTGCTCTGCCTGGCGACGATATCATCGAGCGCGCTGCCGAGAACCTCTGAGAACATCGACCGGTTGCCCGCAGCGAACTCCGCGCCCATGTCGACGATGCTGACCTGCGGCAGGCCATGCGCGGTCACCCGATCAGGGAGCTTGGCAGAGTGCCAGCGTCCCGTGCGAACCGCTTCGCGCGCCTCCATGCTCGGGGTCGCAGTGCCGAGGACGACGGTCACGTCGCTCGTCTCGGCCATGTGAGCAGCGACATCACGCGCATGGTATCGCGGCGCTGAACCCTGCTTGTAGGAGGATTCATGCTCCTCGTCGATGATGATGAGGCCGAGATTCTTGACGGGAGCGAAGAGCGCCGAACGTGCACCCACTACGACGGTAGCATCTCCTTGCGCGGCAAGAGACCACTGGTCGTAGCGCTCCCCCACTGAGAGCCTGCTGTGAAGAACCGCCACAAGACCGCCGAAGCGGGCGCGGAATCTGCCCACGGTCTGGGGGGTGAGCGAGATCTCCGGGACCAAGACGATTGCGCTCCGCCCCTCGGACAGCACGGCTTCGATGGCGCGGAGGTAGACCTCGGTCTTGCCCGATCCCGTGACGCCCTCAAGTACGACGACAGCTCCTCGCGCGGTGCGGATTCGCGCTACGGCCTCGGCCTGCGCGGCGGTCAGCTTGTGCGAGGTGTCCTCTCTCAGTCGTCCGGCCTCTCCGCGCCATCGACGTCGTGCGGTGACCGAGACGGCCCCGTGACGCTCCAGAGCCTTGAGCGATTGCGTGACTGCGCCGAGCTCGGCGGCAAGCTCGCCCGATGTGACCGGTCCCATGCGAAGCGCGTCGATGATCGAGCGCTGAAGGCGTGCGCCCGCTGCTGGTTCGAACTCGGGATCGACGAGCGTGATCACGCGGTCTTCTACCGCCGAAACCGTCGGCGCCACGAGGTCCCATGTGATCACGCCTGCAGTGTCACGCCGCACGACCTTCGGGGTCCCGCCGGGCGGCAAGAAGAGTCGCATAGCATCTGCGAGTGGTGCGGCGTACTCATCGGCTATCCACCGCGCGAGATCATAGGCATCCGGACGCGAAAGTGCCTCGCCGAGGACCGCTTCGATCGGTTTCAGGTTCTCGTATGCGCTCTCGGTGCCAAGTCCGACGACGAACCCGACAGCACGCCGGCCTCCGAGAGGAACAAGCACGGGGCAGCCAACCGCAATCGTACCGGCGAGAGCGGACGGAATCGCGTAGTCGAACGGTGCGTCGAGCGCGCGTGCACGGACGTCGATGACGACGCGAGCGACTGTCGGGTTGATGTCGGTGGTGGTTCGCATGACTCCAGCATACAGAAGGCCACCGACACGATGTGCCGGTGGCCTCCATTCGGTGCAGGTTGTCTTACTCGACGGCGGCCAAGAGCGCGTCGACCTTATCGGTGCGCTCCCAGGTGAAGGCGGCATCATCGCGGCCGAAGTGGCCGTATGCCGCGGTCTTGCGGTAGATCGGTCGGCGAAGGTCGAGGTCACGGATGATCGCACCGGGGCGGAGATCGAACACGCTCCCGATGGCCTTCTCGATCTTCTCAACGGCGACCTTCTCGGTACCGAACGTCTCGAGTGTGATCGAGAGCGGATGCGCTACGCCGATGGCGTATGCCAGTTCAAGCTCGCAACGGTCGGCGAGGCCTGCAGCGACCACGTTCTTCGCGACCCAGCGAGCGGCGTACGCAGCTGAACGGTCGACTTTCGTGCAGTCCTTGCCGGAGAACGCGCCGCCGCCGTGGCGACCCATGCCGCCGTACGTGTCGACGATGATCTTGCGGCCTGTCAGTCCGGAGTCGCCCATGGGACCACCGATGACGAAGCGACCGGTCGGGTTGATGTAGATCTCGGCACCCTTCCACTCGATGCCCTCAAGCGAAAGGACAGGGTCGATGATGTGCTCGATGAAGTCGGGGCGCATCAAGTGCTCGATGTCGACACCCTCGGCGTGCTGGCTCGAGATGAGAATCTTGTCGACAGCCACAGGCTTGCCGTCAATGTACCGCACCGTGACCTGCGTCTTACCATCGGGACGCAGGTAGTCGAGCACGTCGGCCTTGCGAACCGCAGTGAGACGCTCGGCGAGGCGATGTGCGAGGTAGATCGGCATTGGCATCAGCTGCGTCGTTTCGTTGCACGCGTAGCCGAACATCATGCCCTGGTCACCCGCGCCGATGAGATCGAGGGGATCGGTGTCGCCCTTCTTGGCCTCAAGTGCCTCGTCCACGCCCATTGCTATATCGGCGCTCTGCTCGTGAATTGCGGTCAGAACGCCACACGTCTCGTAGTCGAAGCCGTACTTAGCGCGGGTGTATCCGATCTCCTTGACGGTGTCTCGCACGATGGTGGGGATATCCACATAGGCACGCGTGCGAATCTCACCGGCAACGACGATCAGTCCGGTCGTGGTCATGGTTTCGCACGCAACGCGGACGTTCTCGAGCGACGCCTTCACGCCCTTGTCGGTGACATACCCTTCTGCCTCGAGCTCTGCCTCACGCGAAAGAATCGCATCAAGAACCGCATCTGAGATCTGATCGCACATCTTATCGGGATGGCCTTCAGTGACTGACTCCGAAGTGAACACGTACTCGCGGGGCATAGATCCTCCTTACGTGGGCGGGTCGATGGACCCGCATACCGTCACAGACCCGGTGGGCAAACAAAAAGCCCCTTGCCGGTTCGAGACAAGGGACAAAAGGCGCTCAGCGCCGTTCTTCCCTCATCTGCCAGGCACGATCGCCTGTCGCAATGTGGCACCGTGTGTCATTTTCGACCTCGGTTGCCGGGGCTTCAACGGGTGCGATCCCTAGGCCCTCTGCAGCTACGCTCTCACGCAGCCGCCTCATGATGAGTACACCGACCTTAGCACGGTGAATGCCAAGCGGACAAGCGCGGCCGAGGGGAACGATGGCTGGTATGATGTCGACGTGCTGCTACCGTCCAAGGAGGGTCCCCGTGCTCAACAAGTTCATGCATGCTGCAATCGATGCGCTCGAGCGCGCGATTGCGCTGTTGCTGGTCATCATCGCGGCGCTTGGCGTCGTCGATCTTGTGGTCGAGATGTATGCCGCGGTCTCCGATAAGGGATACCTGACTCCTGATTCGATACTCCGCGTCCTCGACTCGGTACTCATCGTGTTCATCGTGATTGAACTGTTCAACATCGCTCTGGCGTACATGAAGCGCAGGAACGTGGTCGCTACCGTCCTGGAGGCAGGACTCGTCGCAGTCGTTCGTAAGCTCGTCATCTTCGAGAGCACGGGCGACCCGGAGTACGTGCTCATGAAGGCGATAGCGCTTGCCGTGCTCATCATCGCGATCGGGCTCACGTGGTACCTCCTCCGACGCTCGAATGTGTGCGAAGGCGACCACACCATCGAGACCATCTAAGGCCGAAAGGAATCCTGTGTCTGAGTCTGTACGCGTCCGCTTTGCCCCGAGTCCTACAGGACATCTCCATATCGGCGGGGCTCGTACCGCCATCTACAACTG